>JANQJE010000180.1 GCA_028281795.1 Cohaesibacteraceae bacterium
GACCATCCGGCGTCTCCATGTCGAACATGTGGATCTTGGAATAGCGGCCCGCTTCCACGCCATCGCGGTTGAAGACGAGTGTCGTGTTGCGATTGCGTGGCTCGTGCGATGCGCGCTCGGGGATCGTGCCGGCGTGCACCCAGATGCCGTGCGTTTTGGCCAGATCGCGGCAGAGGGCATAGGTGGGGCCGGTGCCGATTTCCTCCGCCGCCGCCAACCGGTCTTCAGGGCTGCCGCCGCACCAGCTCATGTTTTCCGGAAACGAGATGACGTCCGGCGCATCGGCGGCGATAGCAGCTTCGGCCAAAGTCCTTGCTTGGTCCAGATTGGCGGCCTTGTCGTTGACGGCGTTCATCTGAATGACGCTGACACGCATGATCGTTCTCCCTGAGGCTTGGCGGACCCAATTGGACCCACCAAGCCTTTGATCAGCCGGGTTGTTGGCTAATTGTCGTCCGCAAGAGCGTGGATGCGGGCGATCAGACCTTCCGGCAGAACGGTACCATCGAACTCGGCGGCGACATTGGCGCGTACCGCTTCGCGGAACACAGCGACCTCCTCATCCGTCAACTCGATGATCGTCATGCCGCGGGCGATGAGATCACTTTCCAGCGTCTCCGTGAACGTGATCATCGTCTCTTCGGCCACGCCGGCCGCGTAAGCTGCAGCCTCTTGCACAGCCTGCTGATGGTCCGATGAAAGCGCCTGCCAGGACGTTTCCTTGATCAGGAAGGGCAAGGCCGACATCTGATGCCCGGTTTTGATCAGATAGCCCTGAACCTCATAGAAACCGGCGGCATGCAGGACGGGGATGGGGTTTTCCTGACCGTCGACAATGCCCTGACGCAGCGCCTGGAACGTCTCCGGCCACGCCACAGGCGTCGGCGCGGCACCCAGCCCTGTGACGGTGGCAAGCGACATCGCGTTGGGCACTGCGCGTAGCTTCAGACCGTTGAGGTCGGCGGGGCTGCGCACCGGCGTCTCGGCGGTGGTCACATTACGCGTGCCATAGTGAAAGCTAGAGAGGATGCGCAGGCCGCCCAGGTCCAACAATTGCTCGGCCCAGGCGCCGCCGAACTCCGGATCGTCGAGAACGCGCCTTTGATGAGCCTGGCTTTCAAACATGTAACCACCCGTGATGGTGGCAAACTCCGGTACGATGTCCGACAGCATGTTGAAGGGTGTGTAGGTCATGTCGACCGCGCCGGACTGAATCTGCGCGAACAACCGCCGATTGTTGCCAAGCTGCCCGGCGGGGAAGACCTGAACGGTGATTTCCCCACCCGACAGTTCGCCGACCCGCTCCACGAACGCTTCGGCGGCGATGAAGGCCGGATCGCCCTCGCGCACGACATGGGCAAAGCGCAGCGTCACATCGTCGGCGAACACTGGGACAGCTGGCGCGGCAACGGCCGCTGCGGTGGCCGCGGCTAAGAGTGTGCGTCTGGTAAACATGGTGAGTTTCCTCCTTGCGTGATAGGTCTGCGCTAAAAGCCGGCAGCGCGTGGTATGGCCGTCACCACCTGGGGAACGAAGGCCATGATGAGCAGCGAGATCAGAAGCGGGAACAAGAACGGCAGGACGGCGAAGAACACGCGCCCCAAGCGAAAGCCGGTGATGTCACGCATGACGAAGAGCGAAAGGCCGATCGGCGGCGTGAACTGACCAATCATGATGTTGAACACCATCACCACGCCGAAATGGATGGGATCGAGGCCGTAGGTGTTCTCGGCGATCGGTGCGAGCATGGGTGCCAGGATCAGAAGCGGAATGGCGTTCTCCAACACCGCCCCAAGGATCAGGTTCACCACAATGCAAACCAGCAGGAACACCACGGCGCTTTCAATGTTGCTTTCAATCGCAAAGGCCAACATCTGCGGCACCTGGCCAAAGGTGGCGACCCAGCCGAACAAAAAAGCGGATGCGATGACAAACAGAAGCCGCGCCGACGACAGCGCGACTTCGCGCAGCACTTGGGCAAAAGCGTCGAACGTCAGCGAGCGATAGACGATGGCTGAAATGAACAGCGCCCAAAGCACGGCGATGGTGGCCGCTTCGGTCGGCGAGAACCAACCGAATGCCATACCGCCGACAATGATGAAGGGCGTAAGGAGCGGCGGCAAAGCACGCAGGAACGACATCCACAAAGCGCGCCAGCCGGCCCAGACATCCACGCGGTAGCCGCGCGCGAGGCCAACAAAAAAGACGTACACCATCAAGCTGAGCGCGATCAGAAGACCGGGCAGCACGCCGCCTAGAAACAGGCCCGAGATCGAGGTGCCGGCGGCCACCCCGTAGAGCACCATGGGAAGGGATGGTGGCAGGATCGGTCCAATGGCCGCCGACGATAGCGTAACGCCCATGGTAAAGTCGGGGTCATAGCCCTTCTTCGTCATGGCCTTGTATTCGATCTCGCCCAGCCCGGCCACGTCAGCGATGGTGGAGCCGGACATTCCGGCAAACACAAGACTGGAGGCAACGTTGACGTGGCCAAGGCCTCCTGGGACCCGGCCGACGAGATTGTTGGTGAAGTCGAAGATACGATCGGAGATACCGCTCGCCGTCATCAGTTTGCCTGCAAACATGAACAACGGAATGGCGATCATGGTGAAACTGTTGAGCGTCAGGCCCAGTTCATGCACCAGCAAGGACAATGGCAGATCGTTGACGAAAATGTAGACAAGCGAGCATAGGATCATCGCGTAGCCGATCGGGAATCCCATGATGATGAGACCGATCGAGGCGAAGATCATTGTGACCGTGAGCGGATCCATGGTCATGCAGGCAGTTCCCTCATGACCAGGCCGCCCGGAAGCGGCGCAGCGCATTGCGGACGACGAAGAACGCAAGCGGCACCGACGCGATAGGGACAATGGCGATCAGAAGGTTGAGCGGGATGCCCAGCGCCGGCGTGCGCTGATAGGCCGTCTCGTGCAGCGTCTCCCACCCGCCCCAGATGATGGCGACGAGGCAAGCCAGGATTGCAAGATCGAACAGCCCGTAGACGACCGCCACGGCCTTGGCCGGAAGAATTTCATCGATCAGTTCGACGCGGATGTGCGTGCCTTTGCGTTCCACCGCGATGATACCGAGGAACGTCATCCAGATCACGAAAGCCGACACCAGTTCCTCGGTCCAGGAGAGCGGCACCGGCAACACAAAGCGCAAGAACACCTGAAGAGAGCAGATGATGACGAAGCCCAGAAGGATCGTCTTGGCCGCGAACAGGTCGGGCTCGCGGACGAGGTTACGCCATCTGGCGAAGCGGCCGCTCATTCAACTGGCTCCCCAGCTGTGTCGCGCGCCAGATCGGCGGCGGCAACCGCACCGTCACGCAGATAGAGGGCATCGGAGCCGTAGCTTAAAATCCCATAGCCTCGCGCCCGTTTGTCGAAGGCATCCTGCCGCCCATGGGCCAGACCGCCCAGCGTCTTGCCGCTGGCCAGTACCTTCCGTTCAATCTGTTCGATGGCCGTTTGAACATCCCGATGCGCCAGATCGTCGAGATGTCCCATGTCGGAGGCAAGATCGACGGCACCGATGAAAAGCGCATCCAAGCCGTCCACCTGAAGAATATCGTCGAGATTGGATAGGCCGCGGCGGGATTCAATGAAGCCCATCGTGATGGGGGCGGCACCTGTATCGTTGCGATACCCATCCCAATTGAGACCGTAGTCGGCCGCCCGGCTGAGCCTTTGAATGCCCCGCGTCCCATTTGGCGTGTAACGCGTCGCGCGAACCAGCACATCGGCTTGCTCGGCCGTTTCCAGATTGGACAGTGCGATGCCCGGCGCCCCCGCGTCGAGCACCAGCTTGATCATCGCGGTATCGGCTTCGGCCAACCGCACGATCACCGGAACCCGGGACGCCCGCAATTGGTGATAGAGCGTGTCGAGATCGCCGGGCGAGTGCTCACGGTCCAGGATCAGACAGTCAAATCCGGCCAGCGACAGGATTTCGGTGGTCGCCGGGCTGCCGAGGAAAAGCCAGCTTGCGCTCACGCAGCGCCTCTGGGTCAGCATCACGCGCAATCCGCTCGCAAGCGTCACTGTCTGGGAAAGGTGCCCTTCCATGCCTCCATGGATGCGCTGTCCCTTGCCGTTTGGTCAAAGTCAAAGTTTTATTGATGGCAATAAAGAAAATTTTGGTCATGCCATGAACCTGAAACACATCGAGGCCTTTTATTGGCTTTGCCAGTTGGGCACC
This sequence comes from Cohaesibacteraceae bacterium, assembly GCA_028281795.1. Taxonomy (GTDB): domain Bacteria; phylum Pseudomonadota; class Alphaproteobacteria; order Rhizobiales; family MH13; genus MH13. The sequence continues at coordinate 4,207 of JANQJE010000180.1, forward strand.
TATCAGCGTGTCGCCGACCGGCTCAACGTCACGCAGCCGGCCGTTTCAGCGCGCATACGCGCGCTGGAGAGTCTGATCGGCAAACCACTGATCGACCGCAGCAGAGCCCATTTTGCGCTGACCGAACGGGGCGCAGAGGTGCTGACACTGGCCGAGCGTATGCTGGACCTGAAAAGCAGTATGCTTGGCCGTCTCGACGGCGGCGAAGAGCATGCCCGCATCCGCATTGCGGCTGTTTCACTGACTGTGAAAACCTGGATGCCGATGATGCTGGCGGGTATTCGCGAGGCCTTTCCTAAGATGCCGTGTGATCTCGTCAGCGCGTCGGATCATCAATTGGCGCGGTACATGCCCACCGCCGAAATCGATTTGGCTTTCCTCTCCAACGCACCGCCCAAGATGCAGGTTTCGCGGCTTTTTACGGTCAACTATCATGTGCGCTGGATTGCGCACCCTGACCTTGTAAGCCGCCCAGCGACACCGCTGACGATACATGATCTGTCGCGCCTTCCAGTGATCCACTACCCCCGCACATCGCCCCTGTTTCCGCTCACCAGCGAGCTTGAAGGCTCATTCGAGGCCGGGCAGCATTCGGCCAACTCGCTGGGCACGCTGATCTGGATGCTGACGCAGGGTCTTGGCATCGCTGCCATTCCGGCTATCTCGGTCGCGGATGAGCTGGCGGATGGACGCCTTACGGTGCTCGAAACCGAGAGTTTGCCGCGCGTTTTGAAGGTGCGGTGCGCCTATGCCAACATGGCGCGCAAGGAGTTGGTCGGGCGTCTGCTCGACATCGCCTATGAGAGCGCCCGGGATTTCTGCCACAACGCGGCGGATTGGTGCGAATTCATCGCAGACGAGTAGCCGGTCGTGCTTTGTCTCACAAAACCGGCTAACGCGCATCGCGCAATGTTTTCAGGCCAAGCATCAGCGCTGCCCCGATCAGAAACGTGGCGCCGATGCGATCCAGCCAGGCCGTGGCCCGTCCTTTCAGGCACCGGGCGAGCCAGCTTGCGCTCGCGCCATAGCTTGCCAGAAAGCTGCCATCGATCGCCAGATAGGTGAGCGAGAGAATGAGAAGCTGCGGCGCCAGAGGCTGGTCAGCGCTGATAAACTGCGGAAAGAGCGCGGCGAAGAACACCACAGCCTTGGGATTGGCGGCGGAGGTCACAAAGCCCTGAAACCACAACACGCGCAGCCGGGCGGTTGGCGCCGCCTGCCCGCCCTGCGTGTTCTTTGGACGGCGCCAGAGCCTGATCCCTATCCAAAGAAGATAAGCCACACCGGCCCATTTGACCGCCGTCAGCGCGCCTTGTGAAGCAACGAGGATGGCCGCAAGGCCGAGACCGGCGGCGAGCATCTGCAAAGCGTTGGCCGTGAGATCTCCGGCAGCGGTGGCCAGCGAACGCTGAAACCCATGGCCCATGGCGTTGGACAACATCAAAAGGTGGCTCGGCCCGGGCGTCACCATGAAGGCCAGAACGGTTGTCACGTAGAGCAGCCAGATCTCGAACGCCATTGCGTATCCTTGTCATCGCAAAAAAGCCCCTTGACCCTGACGTATCGTGAGGTCCGATACCGGGGTCATGAAACGCGAACCCCATCATCAACCGGCCGGCGCGGACCCGCAAGACTGGCAGAGCTATACGGTCGGCGAGCTTGCAAAGCTCTCCGGCGTCTCGGTGCGCACGCTGCATCACTATGATGCGATTGGGCTTTTGCCGCCGCAGCTCGTCCGCCCGAACGGCTATCGCCTCTACCGGCGGGCGCAACTGCTGCGCTTGCAGGAAATCCTGTTCTACCGGGAGATCGGCATGCGCCTTGGCGACATCGCCGCCCTACTGGACGGGCCCGATGACGCGGTCGAACGGCTGTCGCGCCACCGCGAGGTTCTCGCGGCGCAGGCGAAACGGCAGGCGCAGATGCTGGAGACGCTGGATGCAACGATTGCCCACCTGAAAGGAAACCGTTCCATGACACCCGACGATCTGTATGCGCCCTTCCCGCCCGAAAAACAGGAAGGCTACGAAGCCTGGCTGGTCGAGACCTATGGCGCATCGATGACCGATGCTATCGCCCGCTCCAAAACGGCGATCGCCGATCTGCCGGACGGCATGGAGGGCGCCATGGACAGGCTGAAGTCGATTGAAAGCAGGCTTGTCGAGGCTTTCGAGGCCGAGGCAGCAGCCGATCAGTCATCGCTGCATGATCTGCTGGAAGAACACCGGGCGCTCATGGGCGATTTCTGGGGGCGTCCCTGCGATGCAGACGGCGTCGAAGGGCTGGCGGATATGTACCTGGCGCATCCGGATTTCGTGGCACGGTATGAGCGGCTCAGCCCGCGTTTTTCGCAATGGCTGCCGGCTGCTATGAAAGCCCATGCGCAGCGGTTGCGTCATCAGACTTGAGGCCCTTGCAAAGGAAGGCCGCTACGAGCGGTCTTCCAAAACATGGCCGGGCGCAAGCTGCACCAAATCCCACTGATTACAATAGAGATCGAGAAACACCGCCACGCGCCCATAATCGAAGTCGGTTGGCTCCGTTGCTGCTGCCAAGTCAGTCCTGCCGACGGGCGTCACGACCAACGAAGTACCAATAATATGATGCTGAAATAACGCCGGCTGGGACCGTGAAAATCGCAAAGAAAGCGGCTGGCAAAAAGCTTTCGTAATCTCGATCCGACCAAAGGCCAATCACGGCAATTGATCCCATCAAGCCTAACGCTGCACCAAAGAGTACATAAACCCATGCCTGGTTGATCCCCCGTTTTTCGACATAGGTGAAAAACAAAAACAGCGGGATACTGCAGACGATGGCGACAGCCAACGCAAGTAAGAGGATTGCAATGAATGCCGACGCCAACCATTCACCGGGATCTGACGTTCCGGGCCAATAGCCAACCGTCAGGGAAAAAAGGGCCCAATATGACAGGCTGGCAACAATTGGACTGAGGATGAAACCAAAAACAAAAACACTGCTTGCCCGCGATAAATTCATCCTTCAGACCCTTCTCACCTCTAGCGCCGCCCTTCCAACATGTGGCCCGGTGCAAGCTGTACCAGGTCCCACTGGTTGCCATAGAGGTCCAGGAAGACAGCCACCCGGCCATAATCGAAATCGGTCGGCGGGCGGGTGAACGTGATGCCTAGGTCCTGATAGCGCGCATGGTCGCGGTCGACATCGTCTGTCTTCAGAAACAGGAAAACCCGGCCACCGGTTTGATCCCCGATGAACGGCTCCTGTTCCGGCTTGGAGGCACGGGCGAGCAGCACCGTCGCGCCGTTTGAACCGGGCGGCGAAACCACGACCCAGCGTTTGTCCTGTTCCGGCTGATAGGTGTCTTCGATCAGATCGAAGCCGAGCTTGCCGACGAAGAAGGCCAGCGCCTCGTCATAGTCGCGCACGACCAGCGCCACGTGCAGGAGGGATTGGCGGGTCATGGTCAGCCTCCGTCAGATAGGCCGCGCAACGCCCCTGCCCGCTTAGAACGGGATGTCGTCGTCGATGTCCGAGCCGATGGCAGGGGCCGGGCCGCGATCCTGCGGCATGGACTGACCGCCACCATAGCCGCCAGCCTGGCCGCCATAGCCGGCGTCTCCGCCTTGCCGGTCATTGCGACCATCGAGCATGGTCAGTTCGCCGCGATAGCGCTGCAGAACGACCTCGGTGGAATAGCGGTCCGCGCCGTTCTGGTCCTGCCATTTGCGGGTCTGCAACTGGCCTTCCAGATAGACCTTCGACCCCTTGCGCAGATACTGCTCGGCAACTTTGGCAAGGTTCTCGTTGAAGATCACCACACGGTGCCATTCGGTCTTCTCGCGGCGCTCGCCGGACTGCCGGTCGCGCCAGGTTTCCGATGTGGCGATCGACAGGTTCACCAACTTGTCACCAGACTGCATGGTCTTGACTTCCGGATCGGCACCCAGATTGCCCACCAGAATGACCTTGTTGACCGAACCCGCCATGACCTTGAACTCCTTCAATACCGGGCACACTTGTTCGTGCGCCGTCTTGCAACCGGTGTGACGCCGCCGGGCAGCCCCCGCAAGGGGCGACCACCGCTCACTTCAGTTTTCCACACCCTATCTGCTCTTGTGTCAGGAGACAAGAGATGTTCTATGTTTGTTCACTCTTCTGAGTCGGTGGAAGTGTCCTACGTTAGAGAGCTTCTGCCCCTCCCCACGTTGAGACTTGATCCATGGCTGGCCCATCCACCCCATCCACTGGCGGCAAACCGTCGTCCAAGCACATCACCGTCACCGGTGCGCGTGAGCACAATCTGAAAGATGTCTCGGTCATGTTGCCGCGCGACAGTCTGGTGGTGATGACGGGCCTGTCGGGCTCGGGCAAATCCTCGCTTGCCTTCGACACGATCTATGCCGAGGGGCAGCGGCGCTATGTGGAGAGCTTGTCGGCCTATGCGCGGCAGTCCCTGGAGATGATGCAGAAGCCGGACGTCGACCAGATCGACGGCCTGTCGCCCGCCATTTCCATCGAACAGAAAACCACCAGCAAGAACCCCCGTTCCACCGTCGCCACCGTGACGGAGATCTACGACTATATGCGCCTGCTCTGGGCGCGTGTCGGCGTGCCCTATTCGCCATCCACCGGCCTGCCCATCGAAAGCCAGACCGTCAGCCAGATGGTCGACCGGGTGATGGCGCTGCCCGAAGGCACGCGGCTCTACCTGCTCGCGCCCATCGTACGCCAGCGCAAGGGCGAGTATCGCAAGGAGATCGCCGAGCTGATGAAGCAGGGTTTCCAGCGGCTGAAGGTGGACGGCGACTATTACGAGATCGCCGATGCTCCGGCTCTGGACAAGAAATACAAGCATGACATCGACGTCGTGGTGGACCGGATCGTGGTGCGCGAGGACATCGCAACCCGTCTTGCCGACAGTTTCGAAACGGCGCTGAAACTGGCCGACGGGCTGGCGGTGGCCGAATATGCCGACCTGAAGGAAGGCGAACCGCTGCCGGAGCGGATCGTGTTTTCCGAGCGCTTCGCCTGTCCGGAGTCCGGCTTCACCATCCCGGAGATCGAACCGCGCCTGTTCTCGTTCAACTCGCCGCAAGGCGCCTGCCCGACCTGCGACGGGCTGGGCACCACGCTTGAATTCGAAGAAGCGCTGATCGTGCCCGACCCATCGCTGTCGCTGCGCCAGGGCGCAGTCGCGCCATGGGCCAAGACCGGCAACACCTCGCCCTATTACACGCAGACGCTGGACGCGATCTGCCGCCACTACAAGACGTCGATGGCCAAAGCCTGGTCGGACCTGCCGGAGAAGGTGCAGAACGTCATTCTCTACGGCTCCGGCGAAGAGGCGATCACCTTCACCTATGATGACGGGCTGCGGTCCTACAAGACATCCAAACCCTTCGAAGGCGTGATCGGCAACATCGAGCGGCGCTGGCGCGAAACGGATTCGCAATGGGTGCGTGAGGAACTCTCCCGCTTTCAGTCCAACCGTCCCTGCGAGGTGTGCGAGGGCAACAGGCTGCGCCCGGAAGCGCTGGCGGTGAAGATTGCCGGCGAACATATCGGCGCCGTTTCAAGGCTCTCCATCCGCGAAGCCAATGCATGGTTCGACGCGCTGCCGGAGAAACTGACGGAGAAACAGAACGCCATCGCGGTGCGCATCCTGAAGGAAATCCGTGACCGACTGCGCTTCCTGAACGATGTCGGCCTGCAATATCTGACCCTGTCGCGTTCCTCCGGCACGCTGTCGGGCGGCGAAAGCCAGCGCATCCGCCTCGCCTCGCAGATCGGCTCGGGGCTCACCGGCGTGCTCTATGTGCTCGACGAGCCGTCCATCGGCCTGCATCAGCGCGACAATGACCGGTTG
>JANQJE010000195.1 GCA_028281795.1 Cohaesibacteraceae bacterium
GTCTCTACAACTTCGGACACCAGTTCACCGAGAGCGACGGATTCGAAGCCCTCACGCCCCTGCCCCGCTTCGATCCGGGCCACCCGCATGATGGCGTCGAACGTTCCCGCCAGGCGGGCGGCCTCCTCCAGCGCCGCACGGCGTTCATCCCCGTCCGGCAGCGCTTCCAACCGGGCTTGAAGGCGTGCCAGCGGCGTTCGAAGATCGTGGGCCAGGCTGGCGCTAAGGTGACGGGTCTGTGCGACCAGCCGCTCGAGTTCGGATGCAGTGTTGTCGAGCTGCATCGCGAGATCGCCAAGGTCGTCGGAGGCTTTGGCCACGCCAGTGCGGGACTGCAAGTCACCATCCGCCAGATCGTCGAGCGTGCTCTTGATCCGTTGGAACCGCCTTTGTTCCAGGAGGCCAACGCCCAACCCGATCGCCAGCACAAAGACGAGCACGACACCTGCCGTTGTCCAGAGGACATTTCCAAGGAGTTCAAGCGCCTCCTCACTGTCATCAAGCGGCAAGGCAATCAGAACCGGTGTGTTTTCGCTGTCGCGGGCAAGCAGGACGCGCCACTCTTCCGACCGCCGGAAATCGTCCTTCAGACTGACCGTGCCGCCACCGTCATCTGCAACGCGCTCGAAGGCATCCGGCAAGCCATCGAGCTCCGCCAGGGGCCTTATGATGACCGAGAGATTATCGCTCGACTCGTCATCGACCTCGACGCTGGCCGCCAGATCGACCAAGGAGGCATCCACCCGCCTCAAGACGGCGTCGCGGCCAAAGGAGAGCGCGGCCACAATGGCCAAAGCCATGCCGAGCGCAAAAATGAGGGAGAGGACGAGCGTCAGCCTTAAGGTGGACGACCGCACAAGCCATCGAAGCCGCCCGGCCCACTTACCGCCCAAAGACATAACCCTCGCCTCGCCGCGTGCGGATCAGGTCTTCCTCGAAGGGCTTGTCGATCTTCGCGCGAAGGCGGCTGATGTGGGTTTCGACAACGCTTGTGGTCGGGTCAAAGCTCATGTCCCAGACCTGCTCCAACAGCATGGTGCGCGTCACCAACCGGCCTGGCCGGCGCATGAAGTACTCGAGCAATTTGAACTCCTTGGCCATCAAATCAATGGGCTGACCCTGGCGTTCGCAGCTGCGCGCCAGCAGGTCGAGCGTCAAGTCACCGAAGCGCAACACCGTTGGCTCGCCACTGCTGGCCTGGCCGCCTTCGCGGCGGCGGCCAAGGGCATTGACGCGTGCTGAAAGCTCAACAAAAGCAAAGGGTTTGGTGAGGTAATCGTCGCCACCGACCTCGAAGCCTTCGACCCGGTCATCGACTTCGCCAAGCGCCGTCAGAAAGATGGCCGGCGTTGTGGTCTTCGATGCCCGCAGAGACTTCAGCACGGCAAGGCCATCAAGACCGGGCACCATGCGGTCCAGGATCAGAAGATCAAAGTCCTGACCCATCGCAGCCAGGAGCGCGTCCTTGCCATCGCTGAAGTGGTCGACGACATGACCTTCTTCCCGCAAGCCGTTGGCGATCCAAGGGCCGAGGTCTTTATCGTCTTCGAGCAGCAGTATGCGCATGGCAGCCCATCCGGCAAAATAAGGTCGGGAGGAATGGCAAAGCCATCCCTCCCTGCTTGTGACTGGGCTTGTTAGCCTCCGTGGGTATAGTCCTCTTCGGCCTCGATCTCCAAGATCTCGCCCGTATCGGCGTTGATTTCGACTTCCATTTCGACGCCATCGGCCGTCAGGATTTCGATTTCATAGACCTTCATACCGTCTTCACGCTCAAGTTCGGTCTCCTGGACCTCGCCCGGCACCTCGGCCAAAGCGATCTCGACCGCTTGCGCCTCGGTAAGGCCAGGTGCTCCTGCATTCGCCTGTGTGGCCACAAAGCCTGCTGTGCCTGCGGCTGCCAAAAGGCTCGCCAGGATACCGCCAGTGATAAGTTTCTTGGTCAATTCAAGTCTCCATTTGGTTGGCGAAGAACACCGCGTCCTTCGATGAAGACAAGATGGGAGACGCACTTTGCGTCCGGCTGCAGCGAACTTTACAAGTGTGTAAGGTTGGTACATGGCCGCTCCGGCCAACACATTCTTTGCCTAGGCAAGATCAGAGGGACCATCTATGAAGGCTCAACCCTTGATTGCTTCCTGAAAGGCATCAGCTTCCGCTAGGTTTGTCGGACGCTTTCTCTGAAGCGAAGCACACACCAAGAACCACACAGGCTTAGCAGGCGAGAACCGTGGACGGCCTTCTTCTTCTCCTCGCGCTTGCACTGCTGGCTGCGGTGCTCCTTGGCCCCGTCTCGTTCTTGATGTTGCTTCAAACGCGCAGAAGGGTCGCCGAGCTGGAGAGGCGCTTGGCTGGACAGGCGGCGACTGTCCAGCCTGCTGCCTCCGCCGAGGCCGCAACCGATGACGCACGGGACGAAGGCCCGTCCGCTGCGGCGACCACCGCTGGTGAATCATCTGATACTCTGGCGAGCGAGGCCGTGCCCCCTCCCTTGCCGGTGGGAATCACTGGAGATGCCCAAGGCACGCCTGCGGCGGACGGCACCACCGCGGATCAATCTCAACCAGAGGCGCCCGCAGCCGGTGTTGCTCTGGACACCGAAAGCAAAATCGGCGGCAAACTGACGATATGGATCGGCGGACTGGCGCTGGCCTTTGGCGGGCTCTTCCTCGTCCGCTATGCCATTGAGAATGCGATCCTCGGTCCGGCGGCCAGGGTCAGCCTTGGGTTCGGTTTCGGCCTCATCGTTGCGATCGCGGGTGAGCTGCTGCGCCGCCGTCAGGGGGCGTTTCAGGTTCCCGGCTTCGACAAAGCCAACATTCCAGCCACGCTCACTGCCGTCGGCATCTTCTCGATGTTCGCTGCGGTCTATGCCGCACATGCCTTGTACGAACTCATTGGCCCGGTTGCCTCATTCATCCTTCTGGCCGCGCTGGCGCTTGCCAGCCTCGGACTCTCGCTGGTGCATGGACCCAGCCTGGCCGCAATCGGCCTGCTGGCATCCTACGTTACCCCCTTTCTCATAGAGGCCGAGACAGACTCGATAACCGTTGTTGCGCTGTACGTTCTTGCTGTTTCCGCCGCAGCCATGTCCGTGGCCAGACTGCGCGGCTGGGCTTGGCTTGCTCTCACCGTTGTCGCTGCGCTGACGCTCTTTGGCTTCGGCTTCGCGCTTGGTTCACGCGGTGACCAGCCCATCATCACCGACCTCTATCTTGCCGGCGCGTTTGCCCTTGGTCTTGTGATCTTTGTGCTGTCGTTCGACGGCGGCTCGCGTGCTGCCTCACGTGATGACAACACCGCATCCGGCCGGATCATGCCCCACCACTGGTTAGCGACCGTCGCGCTGTCGGTGCTTGTTCTCCCGTTCCTACCCACTCTGATCTGGGACAAGGCACCTTCGTTGGAGTGGGTAGAACTGGCGGTGCTGTTGATCGGTCCACTCGCTCTTGTCTACCGCTATCCCGAGCTTCGCTATCTTCTGATCGCGCCGTTCATCGCAGGGTGCTTGCGGTACCTCACTCTTGGATTGCCTGCCGTGGAGGTACCGGCCGAGCTTCTCGACGGTCCCAGCCTTTACGCTGCTGAACTCTATGGCAGCATCCACGTCTTTGCGGCGACGGGCTTTGCTTTTGCGGTTGCCGTGCTGGGCATCGGCTTTGTCTTCTCTCTCCGCTCACCAGCACGGGCGTTGGTGGCCGCGGCGACCTCAGCAGCCACCGTCGGCCTCCTGCTGGTCGCCTATTTCCGGATCGAACAGTTTGCCAGCTCGCTGACCTTTGCCCTGTTTGCCCTGGTTCTGGCGGCGCTGTTCTACGTGCTTGCCATGCGGATCCACGCAACCATCGGCAACCAACGACCAGGCTGGGCCGGGGCTGTTTCGAGCTACCTCATCGGTTCCATCATTTCGCTGATTTTTGCCGTGGCCGCCGCACTTCAAGGTCCCGCCATGACGGTGTCGCTGGGCCTTATTCCCGTGGCCTCGGCGTTTGTTTATGCACGTTATCAGTTGCCCGCGTTGCGTATTTTCGCGTTGATTTCGCTGGTGCCCTATGCGCTTCGCCTTCTCTGGGAACCGCTGATCGATCCCGAAGCCTTGGCGACGTCGCCGATCCTGTTCAACCATCTGCTTTGGGGCTATGGGCTTCCCGCTTTAGGCCTAAGCTGGGCCGCGTGGCAGCTCTCCCGCGTCAAGATCGATGTATGGGCGGAGGCACTTCAAACCGCGGCCATTGTTGCCTGTATATCGACAGTCGGTTTGCTTGCGCTTCACGCCATCGATCCGACATTCAAGTTCCCGGAAAAAGCCCAGGAACTGGCCGTCATCGCAACCGGCGTTCTGATCGGCGGCAGTTTCTCCCTCGGACTGACAAGGATATCCGTCCGCTCGCAACTCCGTCTTCCAAGACTTGCCGCCGACGGTCTCAGCCTGATCGGTATTCTGGTCGGCGCATTCGGTCTGTTGCTCGCCCGAAACCCGGTTCTCGATGGCCTGCCACAGGGCGGCATCAACGTGGGAGACGGGTTCATGTTGACCCTGATCCACTACGCATACCTGCTCCCCGCATTGCTGTTCGGGACCATCGCGGTGCTTGGCCGTCCGACAAAGGCGCATTGGCTTATCATTGCCAACGGGGTCTTTTCCGTCTGCCTCGCCTTCCTTTGGGTGAACCTCTCAGTCCGCCAGATGTTCAGTCCGGGCTTTCTTGCCGCCAGGCCCGTCGAGCAAGGCGAGCTCTATGTCTACTCGGCCATCTGGCTTGTCATCGGACTGGTGGTTCTCGGGCTTGGCATAACCCTGCGGAGCTTCCTTCTCAGGGCGGGTTCGGGACTCATCCTGGTGCTGGTCACGCTGAAAGTCTTCCTTATCGACCTCAGCGAGCTGGATGGCATTCTAAGGCCCATCTCGTTCATCGGGCTCGGCCTTGTTCTGCTGGCCATCGGCCTTGTCTATCAACGCGCTCTCGGCCGGATCCAAATGGCACGGCAAGGACCGCAAGCAAACACCGGGGATCAGCCCATGGCTGAGCCGACCAAGAACTAGCGTTCCCAAGCGGCTTCATAAGGCTGCGTACCCAAAAAAGCACTTTTCCTGCCGGCAGGCCTTGACCGCGCATTTGCCATCACCATTTGGTACGTACTACGTATCATAAGATGCGGAGTCCGTATCACTTAGGAATCTTTGGGAGTCCAAACATGATGAAATCACAGGCTGCGGCGACTGTTCTCGCCGCCCTTACGCTCTTTGCGGCGCCTATGGCCGTTGCCGACAACACCGAGGTCTCGGCAGGCCTCGGTGTCGGGTTCTTCGATGCTCTGACGGACAAGGGCTTCGAGCGCATCGAAGGGATGTTCGCAGCCGACGCGACTGTTGTGTTGCCTTTCGCAGCAGGACAGGACACCACGGCCGCCCCGGTGATCTTTGATGGAACAGATCAGGTGATGGGCTACTACCATGGGGCGGGCCAGCGGATCGCCGAGGTTGGCTTCACCGAAACAGACATCACGCTATCGCCTGGCGGCAATGTCGTGTTCGTGGAAAATGTCGGCGATATGGTGCTGCCCGACGGGCGAAGCTATGAGAACCGCTATGTCTGGCGGTTCACCATCGAAAATGGACTGATCAGTGAGGTGCGCGAGTACTACGACCCAAAGGTGGCCGACACCGCTTTCGGTCGGAACGGATAGCCGCTGAACGGAAACCTAAAGCGATCATCGCTTTGGCCAAAACGTCAAAGCAGACCCGACATCTGCACGCAAAGAACGGTTGAAGACCGTTCGCCAGAGAAGCGCCCGACGGCGCTTCTTTTGTTTTCATCTGCACGCCCCGCTGACGCGCCGCCGAACTGCCATAGGTCCAACAGCGCCGCAATGCGCGCTGCGCTTCGCGTCAAGACAAATCCGCTCGTAATGTGCATGCTTGCTGGTTCAGGGAGCGAAGGGATTCGATCCCCTTTCCTGCACGTCGTGTCGAGGTTGGAGGGCGCGGGTTGAACGAAAAACAGACAGACGCCCTGATGGGTCATGTGAATGCGATCATGCGCGCCCTGCTGGTTGCTGCCAGACGCGGAGCGCCGGCGGAGGGACAGCTTCCGTTCAATCCGCTCTATTTCAACATCCTGCGCGTTGTGGGGGCCAAAGGCAGCATTCGCCCATCTCAGATCGCCGATGCCCTGAGCGTGTCACGCACGACTATATCCACCGCGGTCAAAGCGCTTCAAAGACGGGGCCTGCTTGAGACGTCAGCGGATGCCACCGACCGCAGGGCTCTTCATCTCAGCCTGTCGGCTGATGGTCGGGCCACGCGGGATGCCATCCTGCGACAGGACAAGCGCAATGCTGCTGCCATGCTCGAAACGCTGGATGCAAGCGAGCGGGACGCGTTCGTCCTGACCATGGGAAAAGTAGCTCGGGGACTGAGCGAACCTGCCCCGGAGCAATTGAGCTCCGACCGTCGACACGATGGCTGATAGGTTGAAGACTCATATCTCTGGTCACTTCAACCACTGCCCGTCAAATCCTGAGCCAGCATCAGTGCATTGCCGTCTGGATCGTAGAACGTCGCGGTGCTGACCATCCCCTCGACGGTCTCCGTTTCCCCGTCAAACGTCACGCCGTCGGCTTCCAGAGCGCCCCGTGCCGTCTTGATATCCGCAACACCGAAAACCGGAACGGTGTTGCCCGGCGCGGGTTCGGCCTGTTCGCCCAGCCCCAGAGTGACGCCGTCGGTTTTGGTCCGCATCTCACTCCAGCCTGCTTCATCGATGTGGTGGATCAGCTCAAATCCAAGCTTGGCGTTGTACC
>JANQJE010000202.1 GCA_028281795.1 Cohaesibacteraceae bacterium
CTATGCACTTTTTCAGCAGCCTGCTAGGCCTGATTGCTATCGGCTTCAGTCGTCGCTCATCCTGAGCGCGGCGATGAAGGCGGACTGGGGGATCTCGACGTTGCCGAACTGGCGCATGCGCTTCTTGCCGGCCTTCTGCTTGTCCAAGAGCTTGCGCTTGCGGGAGATGTCGCCGCCATAGCACTTGGCCGTCACGTCCTTACGGAGTGCCCTGATCGTTTCGCGCGCGATGATCTTACCGCCGATCGCCGCCTGAATCGGGATCTGGAACATGTGCTGAGGGATCAAATCCTTCAGCTTTTCGCACATGGCCCGGCCGCGGGTTTCTGCCTGTGACCGGTGCACCAGGACCGACAGAGCATCCACCGGTTCGGAATTGACGAGAATCTGCATCTTCACAAGATCACCCGCTTCATAGCCGGTGATCTGATAATCGAAGCTGGCATAGCCCTTCGAAATCGACTTCAGCCGGTCGTAAAAGTCGAAGACCACCTCATTGAGCGGCAACTGATAGACGAGCATGGCACGGGCGCCGACATAAGACAGTTCTTTCTGGACGCCGCGGCGTTCCTGGCAGAGCTTGAGGATCGGTCCGAGATATTCGTCCGGCGTCAGGATCGTTGCCGTAATCCACGGTTCGCGGATTTCTTCGATCTTCATCACATCAGGCATGTCGGCAGGGTTGTGCAGTTCCTCGACAACGGGCTCGCCGTCGTCGTTGCCCCCGCCGCGCAACTGAATCTCATAGACCACCGATGGGGCGGTCGCGATGAGATCGAGATTGAACTCGCGCTCCAGCCGTTCTTGGATGATCTCAAGATGCAGCAGACCAAGGAAACCGCATCGGAAACCAAATCCCAGCGCGGCCGAGCTTTCCATCTCAAAGGAGAAGCTTGCATCGTTGAGACGCAGTTTGCCCATCGCCGCGCGCAGATCTTCGAAATCGGCGGCGTCCACGGGAAACAGGCCGCAGAAAACAACCGGCTGGGCCGGCTTGAAGCCGGGCAGCATCTCGGCGGTTGGTTTCTTCTCATCTGTGATCGTGTCGCCGACGCGCGTGTCCGCCACCTCTTTGATGGACGCGGTCATGAAGCCGATCTCGCCCGGGCCCAGCGCATCAAGCGTGGCGAGCTTGGGTGTGATGACGCCAACACGGTCCACGTCATAGGTGGCGCCCGTCCCCATCATGCGGACCTTCTGGCCCTTTTTCAGCTGGCCGTCGATCACGCGCACCAGCACCACAACGCCGAGATAGGCGTCGTACCAACTGTCGACGAGCATCGCTTTCAGCGTGGCCTTCGGGTTGCCGCGCGGGGCAGGCAGTCGGGTGACAATGGCTTCCAGCACATCCTCAACGCCAAGGCCGGTCTTAGCTGAAATCATCACCGCATCTGTCGCATCCAGACCGATCACATCCTCGATCTGCTGCTGCACGCGCTCCGGCTCGGCGGCAGGGAGATCGACTTTGTTGAGAACCGGCACGATCTCGTGGTCGTTCTCGATGGCCTGATAGACATTGGCGAGCGTCTGGGCTTCCACGCCCTGGCTCGCGTCGACCACCAAAAGCGAGCCTTCGCAGGCCGCCAGTGAACGGTTCACCTCGTAGGCAAAGTCCACATGACCCGGCGTGTCGATGAGGTTCAGCGTATAGGTGATGCCGTCCTGGGCCTGGTAGAGCAGCCGCACGGTCTGCGCCTTGATCGTGATCCCGCGCTCGCGTTCGATGTCCATCGAATCGAGAATCTGCTCTTTCATTTCGCGCTCGGTCAGCCCGCCCGTCATCTGGATCAGGCGGTCGGCAAGCGTCGACTTTCCATGGTCGATATGCGCAACGATGGAGAAATTGCGGATATGGCTGATCTCAACGTCGGCATCTGCGTCGGCGTTTTGACCCGTTTGGGGGGCGAGTGCGGTCTGGTTCATGGGCGCGGATATAGCACCGGCCTACCATCCGGCAAAGGTCTGATGGCGACGCAATACTCTTCGTTTGCAGCCAGGCCGGCTTAAACCGGGGTCAAAGTTGTGACTGCGCACTAGTGCCCCGTCTGCAGCCGTTCGGAACGTCTTGCTGAACGGTCCGTGATCGCATGCTAACGGGGAGTTTAGGCTGCAAGCTTCTCGCGTGCCTGTTCGATCTCGTTGAACAGTGTTTCGGCATGCTCAAGCAGACTGCCTGAACTCTGCTCGACCTGCATCATCTCCTGTTCGATCTGCTCCACGGCCGTGAGCACAGCACCCAATTGACCCGAAACGTCTTTGGCGTTGGCTGAGGCACCATCCATGCTGGATGAAATCTCGGTCGTTGCGGCGGATTGCTGGCTGACAACGGCGGCAAGATCAGACAGCGTTTCATTGATCTCGCCAATCACCTCGTGGATGCCGTTCAGGCCATCGGCCGCGCCGTTGGACGCTTCCTGAATACCGGCGATCTGACCGGAAATCTCTTCCGTGGCTTTGCCCGTCTGCTCGGCCAGCGACTTAACTTCCGAAGCCACCACCGCAAAACCCCGGCCCGCTTCACCAGCCCGCGCGGCCTCTATTGTGGCGTTCAGAGCCAGAAGATTGGTTTGCTCGGCAATCTCGCTTATAAGTTCGACGACGCGGTGAATGGCGTCTGCGCGTTCGACCAGCGAGCGCACCGTCACCATTGCGCTCTCGGCACTTTCAGCGCCTTGTTGCGAGCGCTCACGCGAAGCATTCAGGCGCGTGGATATCTCAGCAATCGACTGGTCAAGCTCGACGGTGGTGGCAGCAACTGATGAGATCCGATCGGAGGCCTGGCCTGCATTGGCCGTGATCTCTTGCGTTTGCGACTTGCTGGACTGCGTCTTGCCACTCACCGATTGCGCTGCATTGCCAAGTTCACCGGCGGTCGCCTTCAAGCACGATACGACGACGGATGCCCGCTCCTGCAACTGAGCGATCACCTTGGCAGACTGCTCGCGATGTTCGCGTTCGGCCTTCGCACGCTCGTTCAAGTCGACCGACAGTGTATCTGCTTTGCCTTGTGCGGCGCGTGCGTCACGAATGGCCTCGTCGCTGGCGGCAAGCGCCCGCTCCAGTGCATGGGTGAGAAAGACGAGGGCAGCCGTTTGCGAGATCAGAATCACGGCATGCATGAGAACACGTGCAAGACTCGCTCCATCGGGGAAGACGGCAAACGGCAGAAGAAAATTCAAAGACAAATGATGCACGGCAGTGACGGCGGCACCAATGATGATCGGGCGCCAGTCACACCAGACGGCCAAAATGGCCAGCGTGGCAAAGAAGTACATATGCATGTCGATCTGGAAGGGATGCCCTGTAAAGGCCATCACCAGGAAGGCGACCTGCGCCATGGCGCAGAAAGCCGAAGCGTCGCGGGTCAGTTGGGCCGTTCCATACTTGATCCAGGAGAGGGTGGGCACGACTGCGAGAACTGCGGCTGCCGGAATGAGGAGTCCGGGTGTCTGACCAGTGATGAAGAGCACCGACACGGTAATGCCGATGGCATTAAGCCAGAGCAGCGGGATCAGCACGCGTGCAAACTGGCCGCGCAGTTTGCCCAGCGGATCTGACTGCAACGGAGTGGCGGTCGACAGATCGGTCATGAGTGTATCCTGAATGTGTTGGAATAATTGACGTCTTCAAAACAGCCGGCCAGGAGCGCAGGGTGCAGAGTGAGAATGACACCTGCTTTTGCGAGGGCAGCGCGGAAAGCTTCTGCGGGCTGGTCGGTGCGTGGCGCAACGATGGCCAGCCATGGGTAGCGGCTCTGGCGTACCAACACTCCGTCGGCCGTGCCGAGGGCACTCAGCAGGGCTGGCTCGCCCTGATGAGGAGGCACAATCACCGCGAAAGCAGACCCGTCGGCCGGGCGCGCCGCAAAGCCTGCCAATGTTGCCAGGAAGACAAGGCACAATCCCGCCATGGCCAGGCGATAAGCAACAGGCCCAGGCTTGGACTTAAGCCGAACCGGAACGGTGGTGCTCAGTGACCCGGCTTCCTGGTACATAGGCCCGCTTCCTTTGCCTCGCGGCGCGTGACGTTAAGGGAAGAGGATATAAACGCCGTAACGTAAAGAACGCCCTAATGCACCCTGGTCCACCCTCATGGCGGACCAGGCATTCGTTTACGTCACGCCCAAAAAGGGAGCGGAGCACGACGACGTCAAAGCTGTCCTATTACCAGGTCATGACGATACGCCCATCGATCCTGCCATCTTCCAGACGGTCGAAAATCGAATTGATGTCGCTCAGGCTTTCGGTCGTGTAGTGTGGTTTGACCTTACCTTCAGCTGCAAAATCCAGAGCCTCTTCCAGGTCGGCGCGGGTGCCGACGATCGAGCCACGAATGGTCTTGCGGAACAGCACCGTTTCAAAGATCGGCAGCGGAAACTCGCCCGGCGGCAGACCGACCAGACTCATTGTGCCGCCCCGCCCGAGCATGCCGACACCCTGTTTGAAGGCGCTGGTTGACACGGCGGTGACGAGCACACCTTCAGCGCCCCCTCCTTTCTGCACTTCGGCCACCGGATCGGTTTCAGCAGCGTTGATCACCATATCGGCACCCAGCGATGTGGCCAGTTTGAGCTTGTCTTCGGCAACATCCACCGCAATCACATGCAGGCCCATGGCCTTGGCATACTGCACAGCCATATGGCCAAGACCGCCGATGCCGGAGATGACCACTGTTTGTCCGGGCCGCGTGTCCGTTTCTTTCAGACCCTTGTAGACCGTCACACCAGCGCAAAGCACCGGTGCAGCAGGCTCGAAACCCAGTGCGTCGGGCAGATGGCCGACATAACCGGGGTCAGCAAGCACATAGTCGGCAAAGCCGCCATTCACGGAATAGCCGGTGTTCTGTTGATCGGGACACAGCGTCTCCCAGCCCGTGGTGCACTGATGGCAATGGCCGCAGGCTGTGTGGAGCCACGGCACGCCGACCCTGTCTCCTTCCTTGATGCCTTTCACACCGTCACCCACCGCCGCAATGGTGCCGACACCTTCATGGCCGGGTACGAAGGGCAAAGAAGGTTTGACAGGCCAGTCTCCACGCGCTGCATGCAGGTCGGTATGACAGACGCCAGATGCGGCAACTTTGACCAGAACCTGCCCCGGTCCCACATCGGGCACAGCGATTTCGTCAATCGACAAGGGCTTGGTGAAGTCGTGAACGACGGCAGCACGCATAGTGTTGGACATAATGACCTTTCTGTTTCTGAAACCGGTTTCGGAAAGAACCATGCTGAGGGTTTATGACGGGATCAAGACAGGTTTTTACCCAATGGTTGAACACAGGAGGCAACCTGGACTTGCTTCCCTGCAAGGCCTGCGCGAGGAGGGATCATGAGCGATGTTTTGATACGCCCGGCCGCCGAGGCCGACCTTCCCTCCATCCTTTCCATCTACAATGATGCCGTTCTTCATACGACGGCCATCTGGAACGAGGCCGTGAGCGATCTGGATGGTCGCCGTGCCTGGTGGCGGGATCGGGTGGAGCAAGGCTATCCGGTGCTTGTCGCCGATATAGACGGACTGGATGCTGAGCGTATCTGTACCGGCTATGCCACCTACGGGCCTTTTCGCCCCAACGATGGCTACAAGCACTCGCGGGAGCTTTCGATCTATCTGGACAGGGCTTTTCGCGGACGGGGCATCGCCAGCGAGCTTATGGAGGCGCTGGAGACACGTGCTCGCGCCGACGGCGTGCATGTTCTCATTGGCGGTATTGAATCAGGCAACGCCACGTCTCTGGCGCTGCATGCCAAGCATGGTTTTACCGAAACCGCGCGGTTGCCGGAAGTCGGCCGCAAGTTCGACCGGTGGCTTGACCTGGTGTTGATGCAGAAAGTCTTAGATTAGAGCGCTCTAGCCCAAAAGCGCTGCCAGCCCTTCACGGTAGGTAGGATAAAGCATCGGCCCGAAGGCGCGTTTGATCTTGGCGTTCGAAACGCGCTTGTTCTCGCCGTAAAACGAACGCCCCATCGGCGACAAACCGGCGTCCTTGAACGGTACCTCCGGAGGCGGCGCAACACCGAGCAAATCAGCAGCGTAGGTTATCACATCCTGAGGCGGACAAGGCTCATCATCACTCACATTGAAGATGCCGCTGTCAGCCGCCAATGCCGCGGTTGCCACCACGCGGCCGATATCGTCGACATGGATGCGGTTGAACACCTGGCCCGGCTTGATGATGCGCCTGGCCGAGCCTGAGCGTATCTTATCAAGTGCCGACCGGCCCGGACCGTAGATTCCGGCAAGCCTGAAAACACCGACGGGAAACCCAAACACATCCTGGCGGCTGAGCCATGCATCCTCGGCCACAAGACGCTTTTCCGAGCGCTTGCTGAGCGGTGTGGCCAGTGTGGTTTCATCAACCCATACGCCATAACGATTGCCATACACGCCGACGGTGGAAAGATATCCTGCCCATTGAAGCGCGTCGGCACCGTCCAGTTCATGGTGAGCGAACAGAGGATCACCCTGTTCCCCGGGCGCTGCCGACATCAGCAGATGCGTTGCAGAGGCGATGACGTCGGCTAGCTCCTGCGATGGCGCGGTCCCATCGAAGACGACCGCATGCACACCGTCAGCGTTCAGGCGGTCGGCCTTTTCCCTGGTCCGCGTTGTTACGGTCAGGCTTTCCAGTTTATCGCCCAATGCGGCATGAACAGCCTGCGAGGAGTATCCATAGCCAACGATCACGAGCCGCATAAGCGTCAACCGCCTTCGTTTTGCTGCGCTTTCAATGCTTCGAGCCGTGGCATGGAGATCGTGTTGTAGCCCGAATCCACATAGTGGACCTCGCCGGTGACACCGCCGGAAAGATCGGACAGCAGGTAAAGGCCGGCACCACCGACTTCCTCCAACGTCACGGTACGGCCAAGCGGCGCGTGCTGCTTCTGGAAATTGAACATCAGCCGGGCATCGGACACGCCTGCTCCGGCAAGCGTGCGCATCGGGCCGGCGGAGATGGCATTCACGCGAATGCCGTCGCGGCCAAAGTCCGTCGCCAGATACCGCACAGATGCCTCAAGCGCTGCTTTGGCAACGCCCATGACATTGTAGTTCGGCATCACGCGCTGCGAACCGTCGTACGTCAGCGTTACCATGGATCCGCCTTCTGTCATCAGCTCGGCTGCACGCCTGGCCGTCTCGACGAAGGAAAAGCATGAGATGGTCATGGTCCGGGTAAAGTTTTCGCGGCTGGTGTCAGCGAAGCGCCCGGTCAGTTCATTCTTGTCGGAGAAGGCCACCGCGTGAACGAAGAAGTCGATCCTGCCCCATTCGTCCTTCAGAGCCTCGAAAACAGCGTCGACGGAGCTGATGTCTTCGACATCGCAATTCATGATAAGCGGGGCGCCCACACTTTCGGCCAACGGACGCACACGCCTTTCCATGGACGGTCCCTGATGCGTGAAAGCCAGTTCGGCGCCCTGGTCGGCCAGCATCTTCGCAATGCCCCAGGCGATCGATTGGTGGTTGGCGACGCCCATGATGAGGCCCCGCTTGCCGGACATAAGCTGGGTCATGTCTGCTACCTTCGTTACGCGTCAGGGTGTTTGAAGACGAGCACAGCGTTGGTGCCGCCAAAGCCGAACGAGTTCGAAAGCGCGACGGCGACCTTCTGATCGTGGCGTTCAAGTGCGATCGGCAGATCGGCGACGTCCGGGTCGAGTTCATCGATATGCGCACTCTCGCAGATGAAGTCGTTGTTCATCATCAGAAGTGAATAGATGGCTTCCTGGACACCGGTGGCCCCTTGAGAATGGCCGCTGAGCGATTTCGTCGAGGAAATTACCGGCACGTTTTTGCCGAATACTTCACGGATGGCACCAGCCTCTGTGACGTCACCGACGGGTGTCGAGGTGCCATGGGCATTGATGTAATCGACGGGCATGTCAACGGTGGACAGGGCCTGTTGCATGCACCGCACTGCGCCCTCGCCCGATGGCGCGACCATGTCGTGCCCATCCGATGTCGCGCCATAGCCGATAAGTTCGCCGTAAATCTTCGCGCCACGCGCCTTGGCCATCTCATACTCTTCAAGCACCAGGACACCGGCACCTCCGGAAATGACGAAACCATCGCGGTCTTTATCGTAGGCGCGCGAAGCGCGTGACGGCGTATCGTTGTACTTGGAGGACATCGCGCCCATCGCGTCGAAGAGTACCGACAGAGTCCAATCGAGATCTTCGCATCCGCCAGCAAACACGCGGTCCTGCTTGCCCCACTGGATCATCTCATACGCATTGCCGATGCAGTGAGCCGATGTCGAGCAGGCCGACGAGATCGAGTAGTTCAAACCCTTGATCTTGAAAAAAGTACCGATGGTGGCGGACGCCGTGGAACACATCGCCTTGGGGACGGCGAAGGGCCCCACGCGTTTGGGACCTTTCTCGCGAGTGATATCAGCCGATTCCACAATGGTTCGCGTCGACGGACCGCCCGAACCCATGACGATGCCGGTGCGTGGATTGGAGATCTCTTCAGGAGAAAGCCCTGCATCGGCAATCGCCTGATCCATGGCGATATGATTCCAGGCGGTTCCACCGCCATGAAAACGCATATTGCGGCGATCGACGAGGCTTGCCACATCAACCTTCGGCATGCCGTGCACCTGGCAGCGGAAACCCAGGTCAACATAGTCCTGCGCGATATCGATTCCGGATTTGGCTGTGCGTAGGCTTTCCACCACCTCATCGGTGTTGCTGCCGATGGAGGACACGATGCCCATTCCGGTGACGACGACACGCCGCATGGCGATCTCCTTTGGATAGGTTGTGCGCTGATGCGCTTTATCTGTCAGATATGCTCATCGTGGCATCATGCAAAGTGCTGGGCGCATCAAACCTGCGCGCAACGCCGGTATTGTCTACTCGTCTTCGAACAGGCCAACCCGCATACCCTGAACGGTGAAAATGGTCTCGCCGTCCGCTTTTACCCATCCGTCAGCAATAGCCAGCTTCAACCTGGAACGCATCACCCGTTTCAGATCGACGCCATATTCCACCGTCTTGATTTGCGGCTGAATCTGGCCGGTGAACTTCACTTCGCCGACACCCAGTGCGCGGCCGCGCCCCTTTTCACCCAGCCAACCCAGATAAAACCCGGTCAGCTGCCATAAGGCGTCAAGGCCCAAACATCCCGGCATGACGGGGTCGCCGATGAAATGGCACTTGAAAAACCAGAGATCGGGATTCACGTCGAGTTCGGCCAGAACATGCCCCTTGCCGTGTGCGCCCCCCTCTTCACTGATCGATGTAATGCGGTCGAACATCAGCATCGGCGGAGCGGGAAGCTGCGCGTTGCCAGGGCCGAACATCTTGCCTTCCGCGCATTCGATCAATTGGTCATAGGTCAGCGAGGAAGGCCGATCCGACATGGTGTGTGCTCCCAAATGGTAGGTCAGGCGATGCCGCTGGGCCTGATGTGCGCTTAAGACGTTTGAGGTGAGGGCTGTTTGCAGCGGGTCGTATCAGTTTAGTGCTGCAAAACAAGCCCCCCTATCTGAGTGCTCAGGCACAGTTCTGATTTACCGCAAGGCGAGAAATCTTGCGACTAATTCGCAAAAACAACCTCATGTGACACCGTGGACCAGCGCGCAACCTTGACCTTTCGCCCGGAAACCGGCACATAAATCATCCGAAACGCGTGCTGGCGAGTGGCATCTGTATGGCCTTTAGGGTCGCTTTACGTCGCCGCCATGTGTCGAAAACAGGTATTACGATGGCTGCTCCAATGGACAGTGCACCGCAAACAGAGCCAACACAGTCTGTATCCGCCAGCACCGCCAAGCTGCGGGCTGCAGGACTGCGTCCTACACGGCAGCGGCTGGCGTTGGCGTCGATTTTGTTCGATGGGCAGGATCGTCACGTATCTGCGGAATGGCTTTATGACGTGGCCAAGCAGTCTGGGGCGGACGTTTCACTGGCAACCGTCTACAACACGCTGCATCAGTTTACGGCAGCGGGCCTGTTGCGCGAGATTACGGTCGATTCCTCGCGCACCTATTTCGACACGAACATCGGCGATCATCATCACATGTTTCTGGAGCATGAGGACAAGGTCATCGACGTGCCGTCCAATGCGGTATCCGTGAACCGGCTGCCCGACATTCCAGATGGTATGGAACTGGTCGGCGTTGACGTCATCGTGCGCGTACGGCCCAAGGCTTAATCTGCATCTCGCCTTGCTGGCGGAGACCCAGTCCCAGGCTAGTTCGCTTCAAAGGCTTCATCGGGATTTTCAAGTTTGGTAGGAGGTTTAATGCCTGCAGCATCTATTATTTTTTTATT
>JANQJE010000107.1 GCA_028281795.1 Cohaesibacteraceae bacterium
AACATCTTCTACTTGGTTTATTCGCTGTCTGGGCCGTCGAGTCCGCAACGGCCGTTCCCGGGAATGGAGGGCAGAGCCAGATGCACGATGGAGGCATCCAGCAGGCTGATAAAGGCGGCAAGCAGCAGCACCGAGGCCACCAGCCAGCGTGATGGGATACGTTTCTCTGAGTCCGACATGGTCACCGCCACAGCGTTCCTCCCGTCCAGCGCGCGCCCTGCGGAGAGGTCGCCGCTCGTCAATCTTGTAACTTTATAAGTATCATGATCATGCGGATGTCAAGTTCACGTGCCTTGAATTGTCACATGAGCGGTCATGGTGTATGGTTTTCGCAGAGGGGAAGGGCATGAGAACCGACAGCCGACTGCCGCGCGTCCTGCACGTGCTGTTGCATCTGGACGAGATGAAAGATCCGATCACGTCGGATCTGCTCGGTCAGATGCTGGGCATGAATGCCTCGCTGGTCCGCCGCACGATGGCCGGGCTGCGCGAAGCGGGGTTTGTCAGTTCCACCAAGGGCCATGGTGGAGGCTGGTACCTGGCAAAGCCGTTGGACGAGATC
The DNA here is from genome assembly GCA_028281795.1 of Cohaesibacteraceae bacterium. GTDB lineage: Bacteria > Pseudomonadota > Alphaproteobacteria > Rhizobiales > MH13 > MH13. The sequence continues at coordinate 563 of JANQJE010000107.1, forward strand.
ACCTTGAAGCAGGTCTACGACGCGCTCGGCTCGCCGACTCTGTTTGCCGTTGGCCAGTCCAACGATGCGCCAGACTGTCTTCTGGAGAGAGCGGCCAATGTGGCAACCGCAGCGGCCCTGGAGCAGGCCCGTGAGGTCTTCCAGGACGCCCTGGCGCGAACGACGGTCGCCGATCTGGTGAAAGGGTCGCGCGAGCGGATTGCGGCCCATAGGAACCGGTCCGACTGAAGGCTGTTTCCCATCAAACCCGTGTTCATGGGACGGTCAACGTCACACGTTACGGGCTGAACGTAACGGAAGCCGGTCGTTCAACATGTAACAATCGGTTTAATCCTCCAGTCATCGACACATCGTTTTTTGCCGCTGGTTCACTTTTGCTTACAGCCCAACTGATACTGTTCTTCGGCTTTGAATGGACTGACGTAGAAGTTAGGGATCGATTTCTTTCGGTCGAACAGTACTATGATGATTTACAAGCGATCGGTGAGCAAACATGGCGCTGGGTTTCTGCGCAACAAGGACGGCAGCGTTGTTATAGCTTTTGCGCTGATGATGCCCTTTCTGGTCGCCTTTGCCGGCATGGCCGTCGATTACTCCGTCTGGGTGAGCCAAAGGTCAGACATGCAGGGCACGGCGGATGCCGCGGCTCTTGCGGCTGCCCGAGCCTACAGCGAGACCCAAAGCGCGGCGCAAATGGAGAGCACGGTCAGCGCCATGCTCGGGGCGCATGGGCAGTCTGGCGCAGCGCACACTGTGGCGTTGATCTCCGGCAATGCTGTGGAAGTGACGCTCAGCGAACCGGGAGTGTCCTATTTCTCCGGTCTCATGCCGTTCGATCCGCCAACACTGTCGGTGCGCGCCGTGGCTGCCACCGCTGATGCCGGTATCAACGCCTGTGTCATCGCCCTCGAGCCGAGTGCCGCCGAGGGCATCTGGCTGGACTCCAATGCACAAATCATAGCGCCCAATTGTGTGGTTCATGCCAACTCGACGAACCGAAGCGGTATCCGGGCGGACAGCAATTCACTGATTACAGGGCAGGAAATTTGTGTCGTCGGCAGCTATTCCGGCGGTAACGGCCATTACAACCCCGATCCCACGACCGGTTGCGAGACCATAACCGATCCTCTGGCCGGCACGACCGAACCCAGCACCTCCGGTTGCCTTCACACCAACTACGAACTCGACAGCGTCAGGAGAACCATCCATCCCGGTGTCTATTGCGGCGGCCTGACGATCAAAGGCAACGCCGATGTCACATTCGCTCCAGGCACCTATGTGATCAAGGATGGCGAGTTCTTTGTCGACAGCAACTCCCAGATCCAGGGCAATGAGGTCGCCTTCTATTTCACAGGTGCCGACGCCACGCTCTTCTTCGACAGCAATGTCGTCGTTGACTTCACCGCGCCTGTCTCCGGTGCGCTCGCCGGCATCATTTTCTTTGAGGATCGCTCGGCACCGTTGCTGCGGGAACACCGGCTGTTCTCCAACAATATCAGCCGCCTGGAAGGTGCCGTCTATCTTTCGCGCGGGATATTGTGGCTTGATAGCAACAGCCAGATAGCCGCCAATTCCAACTTCACGTCGATCGTGGTGCGGCGCCTGCGGCTCGATTCCAATGCGGAACTGGTGCTCAACGCCAATTATGGCGCATCGTCGGTTCCCTCGGTGACGGTGTCAGGCGCAACCGAGATGCGACTGGTTGAATAGGTCCAGCGGTCCGTCCTGCAAAGCCGGTCAAGGCAACCGTTTCCAGCGGCTGCACGGTTCCGGTGGCCTTGTCTGAGAAATGCGGTTCGAGAGCCGCGCCTGTCACGGCAGTTCAATAGCCGGTGACATCCTCCGGCTGGAACCCTTTGGCGGCCGATCAGGTTCGCGCCGCTTCGAACCGGGCCCAGGCCTCTTCAAGTTTCTCAATGGTGAAGTCCGACTGGCGGGCAGGCCCAAGCACGATGGCTTCATTCGCCATTACGATACCGATAGCCTGCTCCAGGGCCGGCAGCGTATCGGGCGGGATCACAAGCGCTCCATGACGGTCGGCATGAACCAGATCGCCCTGTGCGATCGTCAGGCCGAAAACCGTCACGGGCATGCCGATCTCACGCACATGCACAAAACCGTGGCTGACGCCGACTGACCCTGCGAGCACCGGGAAACCCTCGTCGATCACGTCCAGATCACGCATCACACCGTTGGTTACCGCACCGGCCAGCCCCAGACCCTTATGTACGGCAACATGAACCTCACCCCACCAGCCGGCAATGCAATGGGGGAAATCCTGATCCTCGATCACCGCAACAGAGGGTCCGGGTCCGTCTGCCATGGACCGGAAATAGGCAAGGCGCCGCGCCCGTATCACATCGGCGGGCTCGGTCGGCGGTTCAACCCCTGCAATGGATGCCGTACGGGCGAAACCGACCATCGGCGGGTCACCGGGGCGGCAATGGAGCATCGTGCCCTTGGTGAACCCATTGAAGCCGCGTTTGCCTTGGGCCACCTCGATGGCGTTGCACACGGTCGGGGTGTCCACCGACCGCAACAGGGTGAGCAGGGTGGGGGAGATCATCGGTTCAGCCATGCTTGAAGCGCCTGCGTTGTTGCATCGGGTTTTTCCAGCGTCGGCAGATGGCCGGCACCCTCGATGACCACCAGGTGCGACCCGGCGACCAGTTCATGCATCAGCGTATGCCGTTCCAGCGGGCACAAGCGGTCCTCGCGTCCGCAAAGGATGAGCGTTGGGACGGAAACCGCGCGCAACGTGTCGCGTTGGTCGGGTCGTGTCTTGATCGCCTGCGACTGGTCGGCGAACACCTGCGGGCCCAGCGCATCGGCCATATCCATGCACAGATCGAGGATCGCCTCCCGCCCCGGGCCGTCGGCCAGATAGTTCGGCTTCATCTCTTCGCGCATCACCTCCTGCAAGCCGCCCGACAGAACACTTGCAACCTGCGCATCACGGACCGGCGCACGATCAGGAGGGTCGGGCAGCGCATTGGTATCGAGCAATGCCAGCCGGGAAACCCGTCCGGGGGCCTGCCGTACGATCTCCATGGCGCAGATGCCGCCCATCGACAGCCCGGCCAGAGCGAAGCGCGGTGGAGCGTTGCGCAGGATGGCGGCGGCCAGATCGGCAAAGCTGGCCGCGCCCGTCAGAGCCCCGACCGTCACAAGGCGTTCGGTTGAGAATGCGGCCATCTGATGGGTGAACAAACGCCCATCGCACATCATCCCCGGCAGGAGGATCAGCGGCTCCTGCATGTTTCAGTGTGCTTGTGTCGGCCCGGGTGCGTCATCGGTTTTGCGGACGCGGTAAAGGCTGGCTTCGCCCATCATGGACGGGCCAAGCGCGCGTTCCACACCGGCAGGCACAAGACAGGTGTCACCGCTGTTGAGCGTGGTCGTTTCATCGTTCATCGTCACCCGCCAATGGCCATGCACGGGCATCAGCACTTCGGGCTGGTCACAGACATAGAGATTGTCAGAGATCGAGCCGCGTGTCAGGAAATCGACCTCAAAGCCCGGCCGGTCGCGCAAATAGCCATCGGTGCCGATCACCTTGGCTGGCCCCTTGGCGGCCATCGCCATCAGATCCCAATAGCGGGCCACGAAGTTGGGGATTACCTCGGCGGCGGTCGGTTCGGGAAAGGCTTCAAGCTCCTGCGCCGTCAAAAGCGGCATCGGGCGGACATCATCCGGCAGATGATCGCCCTTGCGCGTGTCGTAGAGCCGCCCGTTTTCGCCCAGAACGAGCCCGTGCGAGGCCGCCGCTTCGATGACATGGGGTGCCCAGATGACCCCGCCGCCAGCATCGTCGCCGCCCAGGATCGCCATGATCATCCCGTAGTCAGTGCCAATGTTTTCGAATCCCCGGAAGATGCCGGTCGGGATGTTGAAGATGTCGCCTTCCTCAAGCACGACCTCGCCCGCATCGCCATGCAGCCCCCAGAAGAAGCGCCAGCGGCCCGACTGCACGAAAAAGACCTCAGCGGTGCGGTGGCTGTGAAGGCTGTTGGTGCATTTGGGCGGTTGCCCCGCCGCGCCGATGTTGAAGCCGGGCGTTTCACGGATGTGCACATGCTGGTCGGCGCTTTCGCTGACGCCGCCGCCGATCACGGTGAAATTCTCCTTCAGATCGGAGCCGGGCGTGTTGGCGTCGATGAAAGCTGTGCGGCACGGAACAAGATCGCCACGCCGAACGATCATCTGCTCAAGCGCTTGGGCCATAGGGTCACTCTCCTGGTTGCTGGTCTGGAATGGTAGGGTAGGGGAAGGTGCGCTCGACGCCCGGTGGGATGCGGGCGGTTCCGCGCACGATAAGATCGCTTTGGATCTCGATGCTTTTGGTCGGCTTGATGCCGCGCTCTATTGCATCGAGCAAAACGCGTACCGTCACGTCGACCATTCGCCTGGCCGGCTGACGCAGGGTGGTCAGATCGAAGATCGGCCAGCCGGCCATTTCCACATCGTCGAAACCGATCAGCGAGACATCGCCCGGCACGTCGAGGCCCAGGCGGCAACGCAGCGTTTCGAGAACCGCAAACGCCATGTGATCGTTGCCGGCAAAGATCGCATCCGGCCGTTCGCCGCCGCTGAAAAGTTCCAGTGCCGCATCCGTGGCCACGTCACGCTTGAAGCAGCTGTCGATGCAGCGCAGCGGTTCAAGACCACGCTCCTGGAGCCCTGCGATGAAGCCGTCCTG
>JANQJE010000113.1 GCA_028281795.1 Cohaesibacteraceae bacterium
GTCTCAACGTTGCACTGGCCCAGCGGGTACAGGAACTCTCTCAGTTCCGCTCCGACTTTTTTGGCCGTCTGCGACAGATTCTTTCGCAGCGTTCGGACATCCGTGTGGTGGGAGACCGGTTCGTCTTCCAATCGGAGGTGCTCTTCGATTCAGGCTCCGCCGATATCAATCCCGGCGGCAGTGAAGAACTCGCACGCCTTGCTGAGGCAGTGATCGAACTGGAAGCGGCAATCCCGAGTGAAATCGCATGGGTCATTCGCGTTGACGGACATACGGATTCTCAGCCTCTGTCCGGTGCCGGCCGTTTTGCCACCAACTGGGAATTGTCGACCGCCCGAGCAACGTCGGTTGTCCGCTTTCTGGTAAATCAGGGCGTATCACCGGAGCATCTTATGGCGGCTGGCTTCGGAGAGTTTCAACCGATTGCAGAAGGGGAGGAGCCGGAGAATCTCGCCCGCAACAGGCGGATCGAATTCAAGCTCACCGAACGCTAGAGAACGTCCTCGACATGCGCTGAAACCGGTGTCTCCAAAAAAATCTCGCAGGATGAGAATAAACACCGTCGCTCAACTGTAGTCCATGTGCTTGCCCAAACAGCTTCAAAGAGGCGAGCGGACAAACACAGATTGGAAGACAGTTATGAAACGCACCCTGCTCACCGCCCTCGCCCTCACGCTGGCCCTTGGCTCGGCAGTTCATGCCGCCGGTCACGGTGGTCCCGTCAAAACCATGGGCGAAGGCGCAGACGCCTATCTCGTCAACCATGAAGGGATGACGCTTTACACCTTCGACAATGACTCAGCCGGCGTCTCCAACTGCAATGGCGGTTGCGCCGCGGCATGGCCCCCGCTCACCGTCGAGGCAGGCACCGAACTGCCTGAGGGTTTCTCGCTGATCACGCGTTCCGATGGCGCGATGCAGATCGCCTATGAAGGCCAGCCGCTCTATGGCTGGGCCAGCGACACCCAGCCCGGCGATATGACCGGCGATGGCGTTAACGGCGTTTGGCACACGGCCCGTCCGTAACACGCCCACTATGGTGAACCCGGCGGCTGCTGCTGCCGGGTTCGCCAGGCCGCCAACAACCGGCGCTAAACACTCTCGGCGACTTTTTCCGGTAGGTCGGAAAACTGAAGGTCCGCCAGGCGGGCATAGAGCCCGTTAGATGCTGCAAGCTCAGCATGCGTCCCCTGTTCCACGATCTTACCCTCGTCGAGAACGACGATCTGATCGGCGCTGCGCACCGTGGCGAGGCGATGGGCAATCACCAGAACCGTGCGGCCAACCATCAGGCGCTCCAGGGCGTCCTGTACCAGATGTTCACTTTCGGCATCCAGCGCACTGGTCGCTTCGTCAAGAAGCAGAATGGGTGCATCCTGCAGAACAGCCCGCGCAATCGCCAGTCTCTGACGTTGCCCGCCAGACAGCGTGACACCACGTTCCCCCAGCATTGTGTCGATGCCGTCAGGCAGCGCATCGACAAAGCTCGAGGCATTGGCTGCGCTCAATGCAGCGGCGATCTCCTCGCTTGTGGCATCGGGCCGTGCAAACGCCACATTGTCCCGAACGCTGGCGGCAAAGATCGCGACATCCTGCGGCACCAAGGCCATCCTGGCCCGCAAAGCAACAGGATCCATCGCAGCCACATTCTGCCCGTCGACAAGCACTTTGCCGTTTTGCACGTCGTAAAAACGCATCAGCAATTGGAGAACCGTCGACTTGCCTGCACCGGATGGACCGACCAGTGCGATTGTCTTGCCGGGCAGCGCTTCGAAAGAAACATCACGCAGAACCGGAGCGTTGGGGTTTGTCTCCTCCGCGTCGCCGTAGCGAAACGAGACATGATCAAACATGACATGTCCGACATCGCCCGAGACCGGTTTGACCGCAGTATCCTCGTCGTTGTCGCGTTGCAGGATTCTCACATCCACTTTCAGCAGGCCGCAGAGCCTGTCGGCAGCGCCAACAGCCTGGGCCACCTCACCGACAACCTGGCTCACCTCGCCCAGAGCGCCAGCCGCAAACACGGCATAGAGCAGAAATTGACCCAATTCACCGGCGGTCATGTCGCCAGCAACGACGGCATTTGCGCCATACCAGAGCACCAGCACAACGCTGGAGAAAATCACGAGGATCGCAAACGCGGTCAGCAAGGCACGGGCGACGATCGAGTGTCGAGCCGCCTCGAACGAGGCCTCTGCCGCATCGGCGAACATGCGAGCCAGACGTCCTTGGGCTGTATGGGCCTGCACGGTCCGGACCGAACTGATCGCTTCGCTCGCCATAGCCGACGCGTCGGCCAGAACATCCTGAGCCACCCGCGAGCGCGCACGCACCTGCCGGCCGAACACGATGAGCGGGATAACGACGAACGGGATCGCCAGCAGCACCGCCCCTGAAAGAGCCGGGCTGGTCACCACCATCATGATGCTGGCACCAACGAACATGAAGAAGTTGCGCAACGCGACCGAAACGCTCGACCCCACGGCGGACTTCATCTGCGTCGCATCGCTGGTGAGGCGCGAAACCAGTTCGCCGGCGCGCGCCGTATCGTGAAAAGCAAGGTCGAACCGCATGATACGCGCGAAAACCGCTGAGCGCAGGTCGGCGACCACGCGCTCCCCCAACCAAGTCACAAGATAGTAGCGCAGGGCACTCATCACCGCGAGTATGCTGACCACTGCAATCAGGCCAAGAAAAACGCCGCCCAAGGGCACGCCATCTTCACCGGTGAAACCTCTGTCGATCACCAGCCGCACCGAAAGCGGAACGGTCAATGTTGCCGTAGTCGAACCGACGAGCGCAAGAAACGCGGCAACGATCCGCCCCTTGTAGGGCGCAATGAAAGGCCAGAGTTCCCTGAGAGTCCGGCGCGCCGATCGAGCGTCCAGACGGGTGGGCGTAGATAAAGTGTCAGCAGCATTTGCCATGTTTTTTCCTACTGACCAAATCCGTTCGATGGCAAGCCATCGCGCGCCCTCCCTTGGGGGAGTGGGCGGATTGACCGCAGCAGGGCCCTTCCTGCTTGCATGGCGGCTCCCCTTCGTGTATCGACGCGCGCTGAAGCGTTGGTTTGCCCACCCTTGGCGTCGCGCGACCTTCGCACTGCCTTTCAAACATGACGAGATCGGCGTTGATCCATCGGGCTACGCGGTCAGCAAAACGACGGAATTGATCGATGAAACAGGATATTCATCCCGACTACCACACCATCAAGGTGGTGATGACTGACGGTACCGAGTACGAAACGCGCTCGACCTACGGCAAAGAAGGCGACACGCTGCGTCTCGATATCGACCCGACCACGCACCCGGCTTGGACCGGCGGTCAGCAGACGCTGCTTGATCGCGGCGGCCGCCTGTCGAAGTTCAAGAACAAATTCGACGGGTTCCTGGGCTCGAAAGACTGATCATCCCACAGCACAGAGTTTTCAAAAGGCACCCGGCGGGTGCCTTTTTTGTTGGCTAGTATCGTAACTCCGAAGCCGCCACATCCACATGGTCAGGCTCCGGCGTCGCCCTCAGGCGACGTGCCGAGATGTGGGATCGGCCCATGGCGAACGCCTTCATGATGCGGTGCATGCCGTCCATCACCCGGCCTTCCGCGCACAAGAGCACAGGCCAGGAAAGATCGGCTGCCTCGGAAAGACGTGCATGGTCCATGACGGCCCTGCAGGTTGGAACGGCATCACCGAGATCGAACCAGTAAGGTTCGTCGATTTCTCTGATCTTTGAAAGAGGGACCTGCTCGACGGGAAGATCCTGCGACAGCGCAAGAAGCTTGACCACATTCCAGATATGGACATGGTCACCCACACGGCGAAAATGATATTGCCGCCTCAGCATGGAGAACCGCTCCCTGTCTGGCAGGCTGGTATCAGCTAACCGGTGCCAAACGCATCAGACAAACGTGCCATTTGCTCGGCGACAGGATTGACGGCAGGTTCGTCATCCCGATTGGCCTGCGCGCCATTGTAGAAGATGCTGTCGAGGCGCTGCACGCGAGTCTGCAAATCAACCGAAGCTTCGACAAGCTCTTTCAATGTCGATGGCAACTCATCCCAACCTGGGCCTTTGTTGGGGCTTGAAAGACCATGAATCCGCACTTTGGCTTTTTCCTGAGCCGCCTGCTCAAGCGTCATCTCGCCCTCATGAACGGCGCGTTGCAACAACAGCCAGGACGCAAGCTGCATCAGCCGTGTCGTCAGGCGCATCGATTCCGTCGCATAGGCCATAGCGCCTGCGCGCGCCAAATCCCTGGCTTCCTCGCGGCCTTCTTTGTCGAGATACTCAGCGGTCGTTTCGACCAGCTGCATGCCATGCTCAAACAGATCGTGAAACGCATTCGAGCCGACCAGCCGATCAGCGAAGGATACCGGTTCTTCGCCGCCAACCAAACGATCG
>JANQJE010000125.1 GCA_028281795.1 Cohaesibacteraceae bacterium
CACCCAGTTCGCGCGCCACGATTTGCGCCAGCGTGGTCTTGCCCAACCCCGGCGGTCCGACAAAAAGAACGTGGTCCAGCGCTTCCTTACGGGTACGTGCCGCTTCGATGAACACCTTCAGATTGGCACGCGCATCCGCCTGCCCGGTGAAGTCATCAAGCGTATTGGGACGCAGCGAAACTTCCTCGGCATCACCACTCTCTGCATCGAGAAGCTCAGAACGCTCACTCATCGCGCCGTTGCCTCCAACGCCTCAGGGTCATTGCGAGCAAGAAGGGGCAAAAGGGGATAAAGCACAAGTGTCGAAAGGCCACTGACGACCAGGGAAAAGCTCGCCCCATAAACGCCGGCACCCCAACCGAAAAACTCACTGACGAGAAAGAAAAGCGCACCAACGCCAGAGCCGGCCAGCACGGCACCGACAAATGGCACAGGACCGCGCCAACCCTGATGCCATCCGAAAAACGCACCCAGCGCGGCGGCGGGAACAACGGCAAGCAAGGGCCAGAAATAGAGTCGCGCGACACCAGCTTCCAGCGCATCGGACAGATGACCGACAAAAGCAGCACCAAACCCGGCATCACTGCCAATCACCGCAAACAGAGTCAGAAGCACCAGAGCAACAGCCAACCCGACCGGCGGACCGCAAACAGCAAAACACACCGTGATCACAACCGCGCGCCGCAAAGGATGCTCTGGTAATGTGAATGCCCGCTCTTTTTGTGAAACATCAAGGGACAACGAAGATCACCCCAATAAGGGCCAGAAGGACAAAGCTGCTGAGCACAGCAAGACGGCGCTGATATTTCTCATAGGCCTCTTTCACGAACGTGTCCTGCGTGACCAGAGCCCAGGGTTTGTCCCAAACATAAATACGTCCGAACACTTCCTTCTCGAACCGTTTGCGAAAGCCCAAAACGGCAATCAGCACGATCGGTAGAATCGCAAAAGCTACAATCGACAAAACAATCCAGACTTTCATGGAATCACTCCATCCCAAGTAGACCCCACTTCATTATCGCTCTAGCCCGACAAGGCCTTCAGACCAAGGCGAATGAGCGTCGCAGCCGGAGCATCGTCGCCGGCCTCTGCCACAGCCTTGGCCACAGCGCCTGAAGCCTGTTGTGCCGAATAGCCAAGATTGGTGAGCGCGGAAACCGCATCAACGACGGCCGAGGCTGCGACTCCCTCACCGAGTTCCTGCTGCAGGCCGATGGTGCCGCTGGTATCGCCCGACATGGCCGGTGCCTTGTCTTTCAGTTCGGCGACGATGCGTTGCGCCACCTTGGGACCGACACCTGGCGCCCGCGCCACCATGGCCTTGTCCTGAAGGGCAATGGCCGATGCCAGATCAGATGACGACAACGTCCCCAGAATGGCCAGCGCGACCTTGGCACCCACGCCCTGAACCGACTGCAGCAAGCGAAACCACTGCCGCTCCTGCTGGCTTTCAAACCCGTTGAGACGGATGAGATCTTCCCGCACAAGGGTATCGATCCAGAGCGTCACGCTCTCCTCGCCACCACGATAGTGCCCGAGCAGCTTGGATGAACCAAAGACCTCATAACCAACCCCGTTCACATCGAGGATAAGACTGTCTTCCAGAACGGCATCAATGCGCCCGGTTAATTTGCCGATCATGATGCCCGTTTTCCAAGCTGTTTGGCCGCACGCTGGTGAGCATGACAAATGGCGATGGCCAGCGCATCCGCTTCGTCAGCTGACGAAAACTGGGCCTTTGGCAACAACACCTTCACCATCGCCTGCACCTGTTTCTTGTCGGCATGGCCGACACCCACAACCGTTTTCTTCACCTGATTGGCCGCATACTCGCCCACAGGGATGCCGAGCCGCGCCGGAGCCAGCAGTGCCATGCCACGGGCTTGACCAAGCTTCAGGGTCGCCGCCGGGTCACGATTGACAAACGTCTCTTCCACCGCGGCCTCGTGCGGCGCAAGCATGCGAAGCCGGTCCTCCAGCGCGTCGTAGAGCAGTGCAAGACGGTCCGCCAAAGCACCGTTTGAAGGCGGCGAGATAACGCCGCTGGCGACATAGGAAAGATGCGTGCCGGTCAGTTCCACCGCACCCCAACCCATATGGCGCAGACCGGGATCAATCCCGAAGATGCGAATCGCTTGGCTTTCCATGTGAACTCGCGTACCGCACTCCCCTTCCATGCCCAAACACCACCCTTCAAGGCCAGCCGGTTCATGTCCAGTCTGATCGAAGCCTTTATGAGTTTTGTGGAAAACCCCGCACTTGTGCCCGCCATGGTGGCCATCGGTGTCGCCGGCCTGGTGCGAGGTTTCGCGGGTTTTGGCGGTGCGATGCTTTTTATGCCTTTCGCCACCTTCCTGTTCGACCCGCGTCTTGCCGTCGTCGCGTTTTTCATTATCGACACGCTGATCGCTTCACCTTTGATCTGGAACGCCTTGAAAAAATGGGACTGGCGGACGGTCGTTCCCTGCATCCTGGGTGCATGGTCGGGGGTCTGGTTCGGAGCCTATCTGCTGGCGACAACGGACCCGCTGGTTCTGCGCTGGGCCATTTGCTGCATTATCGTTGCGCTCGTTGTGCTGATGCTTTCCGGGTGGCGCTACACAAAACAGCCCGTCGTGCCGCTGTCGCTTGCCGTCGGCGCATCGGCAGGCGTGCTGGGCGGCGTCTCGCAAGTTTCCGCTCCGCCTATCGTTGCCTACTGGATATCCGGCCCATCGCCATCGGCGATCATACGGGCAAACCTGATCGCGTTTTTCTTCTTTGCCTCGATCGGCAGCTTCGTGGCTTTTCTGGGCAACGGGGTTTTCACGCCGCAGACAATCGGCCTCGCCGTTTGGCTGGCACCCGCCTACGGCGTTGCCATCTATCTCGGCGCACATCTGTTCAAGGGTGCCGGTGACGGGCTCTTCCGAAAGGTCGCGTTCGCAATGATCCTTGTCGCCGCGATCACAAGTCTGCCGGTCCTTGACCCGGTTTTGCGAAGTTGAGCTTAGGTCAGCCTTGCGAAAGCTGCGCCATCACGTCGTCCGACATCTCAAAATTGGCATAAACGGTCTGAACATCATCATCATCGTCAAGGGTATCGATCAGCTTCATCAGCGTCGCGCCCTTGTCCGCATCGACATCGATAGTGTTTTGCGGTTTCCAGATCGGCTTGACGCTCTCCGCTTCGCCGAGGCTCGAACCCAAGGCCGTTGACACGTCGTTAATGTCTTCGAACGTGCAGTAAATCGTGTGGCCGTTTTCATCGGACTGCACATCGTCAGCCCCCGCCTCAATGGCCGCCTCCATCACCGTGTCCGCATCGCCAGCCTCGGCGGAATAGATGATCTCACCGAGGCGATCGAACATGAACGAAACCGATCCGGTTTCACCCAGCGACCCACCATGCTTTGTAAAGTAGGAGCGAACGGCGCTTGCGGTCCGATTGCGGTTGTCGGTCAACGCCTCCACCACGACGGCGATGCCGCCGGGACCATAACCTTCATAGCGAATTTCTTCATAGTCATCGCCCTCGCCTGCCTGGCTCTTCTTGATGGCGCGCTCGATGTTGTCCTTCGGCATCGATTGCGACTTCGCGTTCTGCACGGCAAGACGCAGGCGTGGGTTCATCGCAGGATCAGGCGTTCCCATCTTGGCCGCCACGGTGATTTCCTTGGCAAGCTTGGAGAACAGTTTCGAGCGCGCCTTATCCTGCCGCCCTTTGCGATGCATGATGTTCTTAAACTGACTATGTCCGGCCATATCTGCCTCAATCCGTCGATGACTGCGCGTGGATCGCTTTGAATGCGCTCATAAAACGGCTGCCATGGAAAATCCAGTTGTGCTGCTGGATGTGGAGCCTCAACAGCTAGGCCACACTCCAGAACGTCGGGATCACCGGTTCAAGAACACCACCCAAACGCACCGGTTCACATGCCGACGCATGGCCTGTCGCCGGGTCTGCTTTCACAGCAAGTCCGCACAGAGTGGGTTCGCCGTCAGCCGGGGAAAAGCGCGCTTGCGGTATCTTGGTCAGAAACCGCTGAACCGGTTCGGTCTTTTCCATACCTATGATGGAATCATAGTCGCCGCACATGCCTGCATCGGTCTGGAAGGCCGTGCCCCCCGACAGAACTCGGTGATCGGCTGTTGGAACATGGGTATGTGTGCCGACGACGAGCGTCGCCCGGCCGTCAACATGCACGCCGACAGCCTGCTTCTCGGACGTCGCTTCACCATGGAAGTCGATGATAGCGAAATCCGCCACCTGACCCATCGGACAAGCATCAAGCTCATTATCGATCGCGGCAAACGGGTCCTGCATGGCATCCATAAAAAGGCGCCCCATCGCGTTGATCACGAGCACCTGCTCGCCGGAGCGCGCTTTGAAAAGGCCTGCTCCACGGCCAGGCGTGCCGGCTGGATAGGTAACGGGACGCAAAAGGTTGGGAATGCGCTCGATATAGACCAGCGTATCACGCTGATCGAACGCATGATTGCCCAGCGTGATGACATCAACGCCCAGATCAAACAACTGCGTGCAGATATTCTCGGTGATCCCAAACCCATGCGCGGCGTTCTCGCCGTTGCAGACAACAAAATGGATCTCATGGCGGGCGATGAGATCAGGCAGATAGGCTTCCACGGCTTCACGGCCCGATCTGCCAACCACATCGCCCAGAAAAAGAAGATGGAAGCTCATGCCCGCTCGTTAACAGGCCGACCATCGGCAAGGAAGGGTGCAAGCTTGCGCTCGCCGGATGCGAAAGCACGCAAACCCGTTGGGGTCAGCACGGCATCAAGGGGAATATCATGCGCCTCGACCTCGAACGGCGGCACTTCCTGCTCATCAAACGCCAAACCCACATAGGCTGGACGATGGCCCTGCGCATGCATCTCGGCCAGGGCACGATCATAATGCCCCTTGCCATAGCCAATACGCTGACCAGTGGAGGAAAAGGCCGCCAAAGGCGCAAAGATCAGGTCTGGCAAAACCTCAGGCTGACCGGCGTCGGGTCCCTGCGTTCCAAAACCCACGGGCACAAGTGGCATTTTCCGGTTCCACAACCGGAAAACCAGGGTCTGATTGTCCAGCAACACTGGCAGGGCCAATCGCGCGCCTTGCGCAGCGAATGCATCCAGCAGCGCGGAGGGATCCAGCTCGCTGCCAATCGCCTGATAGCCCGAAACAAGGTGTCCAGACAGCGCGAAAAGCTCTGAAGAGTCGGCCAACGCCAGCGTCTGTGCCAATGCCTCGCGCCTGCCTAGGGCCTCGCGGCGAAGTTGTGTCTTGTTGGATCGGAAGAGCAAAGCGGCCAGCGCGGATGAACCGTTGAGAAAACGAAGTGAAGCCGCAACGACCGTGTCGGCGTCGATCCTGGGAACCTACAAAGTAGGTGGGCGCCGTGTAGTCCGGTCCACGGACCGGTCCAGGGACAGCTCCCTTAGGGATCGGTAAGGCCCCAGGGAAAATACCAATGCACGGGAAGTGCAGCTTCGGCTTGCAAGATAAGAGCAGCGCCCTCCGACTTCAACGCAATTCACACGCTTGCGCTAGTTTGTTTGCGAGACCTGCGTGATCTGCTCAAGACGCGCCGCCAGATCGTCCACGCGCTGGCGGATCTGATCATCGGTTCCCGCATTAGAAGACTGCACTTGAGCAAGCTTCGCCTGCAGTTCAGCGACCTGTGCAGAGAGGCGCTCGATTTGCGCCTGCGCCTCGCCCAACCGGTCAGTCATCACAAGCCCGGCCATCACCGCTAGACGCGTATCGCCGACCTCACCGAAAGAACCGCGCAACTCATCGACAGTCGCATCAAAGGTCTGCGCCAGCGCCGCCAGGCGAGGCTCATCGCCATCTTCACACGCCAGCCGGAAAGAACGCCCGGCAATCGTGACAACAACCTGTCCCACGCACACTCCAGCGTTAGGGTATCGACCTAGCTCGGCGCCGCCGATGATCCGGCGGACGATTCGCCCGCAAGAACCGAGCGAATATTCTCCATTACATCCAAAAGCTTCTGCGAGACAGCCTGATTGGCGGCCTCCATCGCACGCGCCTCTGCGCGGGCACTGTCGAGCATCTGCGCCAGTTGCGCACGGTCCGTGCTCAGGCGCGCCACTTCAGCATAAAGCCGTTCTCGTTCATCCAGCAAAGCGCGTCGGTGACCGGTTTCCGCTTCAACAGCCGTTATCGCACGATCAAGCCGGTCAAACGCTGCCTGAAGTTCATCACCTGCCATCGATCGACCACCCGCACGAGTCAGCGCGACCAAACGCCAACGTTGTTTGTCATGATTGCCTCAACCGCCAATGTAGGGAGTTGCTGCGACAAACGTCAACGTATGCAATCCGATTTTGGTGATCGATTGCCCAACATCTTTTCAAGCGTGCCCTCCTCCTTTAAGACGCCAGCGATCCCAGAAAAAACGCCTTCAAGGCGCTCCCAGCCCGAACCAACGAAACGGCCCACCACCACCATGACCGAAACCGACCGCCATACGGCAATGGCCAATGCCATCCGTTTTCTTTCCATGGACGCCGTCCAAAAGGCCAAGTCCGGTCACCCGGGGCTGCCCATGGGTGCTGCCGACATCGCCACGGTGCTGTTTTCGAAATTCATGAAGTTTGATCCGACCGAGCCCGACTGGCCGGATCGTGACCGCTTCGTGCTTTCGGCTGGCCACGGATCGATGCTGCTCTACTCGCTGATGTATCTGCTTGGCGTCGAAGACATGACGCTGGATGATCTGAAAAACTTCCGCCAGCTCGGCTCCAAAACGGCAGGTCACCCCGAACACGGTTATGCGGGTGGCATCGAGACAACGACCGGTCCCCTCGGTCAGGGTCTTGCCAATGCAGTCGGCATGGCGCTCGCTGAGCGGATGCTGGCTGCCGATTTCGGCGAGGAGCTGGTGGATCACTACACCTATGTTCTGGCCTCTGATGGCGACCTCATGGAAGGCATCAGCCATGAGGCGATCTCAATCGCCGGGCACCTTAAACTGAACAAACTGATTGTCCTCTTCGACGACAACGACATCTCGATCGACGGGCCGGTGTCGCTGTCGGAAAGCGGCGATATGCTGGAGCGTTTCGACGCGGCCAATTGGGATACAACGCGCATCGACGGACACAATCCGGCCGATATCGAAACGGCGATCGAGCGCGCACGCCAATCCGACAAACCCAGCCTGATCGCCTGCAAGACGAAAATCGGTTTCGGCTCGCCGGCCAAGGAGGGCACGTCAAAGGCCCATGGGTCTCCGCTGGGCGAAGAGGAAATAGCCGCAACTCGCGAAGCGCTCGGTTGGGATCATCCTGCCTTTGAAGTGCCCGTCGACACACTCGACGCCTGGCGTATCGTTGGTGTGAAAGGCGTTCATGAGCGCGCCGAATGGACGAAGCGTCATGATGCCGCCGACGTGAAACTTCGCGCCGAATTCGACCGCCGCATGCGCGGCGATCTGCCAGCCAACCTGGACGCCGCCATTGAAGCTTTTTGCGCCCAGATGGCAGAGGAAGCTCCCAAGGTTGCTACCCGCAAGGCATCGGAAATGGCACTTGAGGCCATTGTTCCGCATCTTCCTGAAGCCGTGTCCGGTTCGGCCGATCTGACAGGGTCCAACAACACACGCACCACAACCATGACGCCGGTCACTCCGGGCGACTACACAGGAAACTTTGTGCACTGGGGCATTCGCGAACACGGCATGGCGGCAGCGATGAACGGCATGGCGTTGCACGGCGGTATCATCCCGATGTCCGGGACGTTTCTGGTATTCTCGGATTACTCGCGCCCGGCCATCAGACTGGCAGCGCTCATGCATCAGCGGGTCATTCACGTGCTCACCCACGATTCCATCGGCCTTGGCGAAGATGGTCCGACCCACCAGCCGGTGGAACATCTGGCAGCACTGCGTGCGATACCGAACCTCAACGTGTTTCGTCCGGCCGACGTCATCGAAACTGCCGAATGCTGGCATCTGGCGCTTGAGAACGAGGATGGGCCTAGCGTTCTGGCCCTTACCCGCCAGGGCCTGCCGACACTGCGCACCGAAAGCAGCGGTAAGAACCGGTCAGCTAAAGGAGCTTACGAACTGGCATCGGCTGGAGGCGAGGCCAGGGTCAGTCTTTTCGCCTCCGGATCGGAGGTGGAGATTGCCATGGATGCGCGCAGACTGCTGCTTGAGGCCGGCATCGCCACCCGTGTGGTCTCGGTGCCTTCGTTTGAACGCTTCGAAGCTCAGGATGAAGACTACAAAGCATCCACCATCGGCGACGCACCGGTGAACATTGCCATTGAAGCTGCGATCCGCATGGGTTGGGACCGCTTCATCGGCACCGATGGCATCTTCATCGGTATGAACTCGTTCGGCGCGTCGGGTCCTTACAAAGAGGTCTATGAGCACTTCGGCATTACCGCCGAAAAGGCTGCCGAGGCCGCCAAAGAAGCTCTGGCCTAGAGCAAACCAGAACGATCCGTGTGCGGCGCATGGCTGCCGCGCACGATCTGCACTTTATTGTCACGCAAAGGCGTCATAATGTGCGCCGAAAAGTAACGATCACTCTGCGCATCCGATGTCCGGAAGCGCTTCAGTTTATCTCGGGGAGAGACACGTCATGAAAACGAAGGTCGCTATCAACGGTTTCGGTCGCATCGGTCGGAACGTCGTACGGGCCATTTTTGAATCCGGCCGCGACGACATTGATATCGTTGCCATCAACGACCTTGGACCTGTGGAAACCAACGCGCATCTGATGCGCTACGACTCCGTGCACGGCAAGTTTCCACGCGAGGTGACGGTTTCCGGCGACCGTATCCACGTTGGCCGCGAAAGCTTCAAAGTGCTCGCCGAGCGCGATCCGGCCAATCTGCCCTGGGGCGAGATGGACATCGATATCGTGATGGAATGCACCGGTATCTTCAATTCACGCGACAAGGCGGCCTTGCACCTCGAGGCCGGCGCCAAGCGTGTGTTGGTATCCGCCCCGGCATCAGGTGCCGACGCGACCATCGTTTACGGCGTCAACCATGACACGCTGACCAAGGACCATGTTGTCGTGTCCAATGCGTCCTGCACGACCAACTGTCTGGCTCCGGTTGCCAAAGCCCTCCACGATGCCATCGGCATCGAAAAAGGCATGATGACCACAATCCACTCCTACACCGGTGACCAGCCGACACTCGACACCATGCACAAGGATCTCTACCGCGCCCGCGCAGCGGCGATGTCGATGATCCCGACATCAACCGGGGCGGCCAAGGCTGTTGGCCTGGTGCTTCCGGAATTGAACGGCAAACTGGACGGCTTCGCCATGCGCGTGCCAACGCCCAACGTTTCGGTCGTGGATCTTAAGTTCATTGCTGCCAAAGCAACCTCGGTCGATGCCGTCAACGACGCCATCAAGGCAGCCGCCGAATCCGGCCCATTGAAAGGCATTCTCGGCTACACCGAAGAGAAGCTGGTCTCCGTTGATTTCAACCATGACCCGCACTCTTCGATCTTCCATATGGATCAGACCAAGGTGATGGACGGTACGTTCGTTTCGGTTCTGTCCTGGTATGACAATGAGTGGGGCTTCTCCTGCCGAATGGCCGACACGGCCATCGAAATGGCAAAACTGATCTAGTTTTGCGGCAATCAGGCGCGGCTTCGGCCGCGCCTTTTTTGTGCGATGCTGACCGAGTAGTGGCAGATTGGATCCTTGGAGGTATCGATGGAAATTGCTCTCTTGGTCGTATTTATCGTTGGCGGAATTGCCTGGCTGCTCCGCGCCGCTTACCTGTTCCGCAAATGGGATTATCAAAAACCGTCCGACACATCTCAAGACGACAACAGCTAGCCTGTAATGGAACGCACCGTCTTTTTGCTTCTGGTCGCAAGCTTCGCTCTGGTTCTTCTTCTCGTGATCAGAGATTGGGAGAAACAGCGCAAACGAAAGAAACGGCGGCAAGCCGAGGCACATGGCCATTATGATGTGCCGGGTTTCGAGCCACCCTACGGCAAGCGGAACGAAGGCATAAACGACACAGGCGGCTGGGACATTGGCGATGCCGGAGGCGGGGGAACCTAAGCAATGACTTTCAAGACACTTGATGACATGGACCTGGACGGCAAGATCGTCCTGACGCGTGTCGACATCAATGTACCGGTCGAAGATGGCCGCGTGACAGACGCAACGCGCATCGAGCGCATCGTACCGACCATCAAGGACATCCTCGCCAAGGGCGGCAAGCCGGTTTTGCTTGCTCACTTTGGCCGTCCAAAGGGTCAGGTGGTGCCGGAGATGTCACTGCGCATCACGGTTCCCGCCCTTGAAACAGCGCTCGGTCAACCGGTGACCTTTGTTGAGCGGCCAAGCCGAGACGCGTTGGACGCCGAACCTGTGGGAACCATTGTTCTGGTGGAGAACACACGCTTTTCTTCCATGGAAGAAAAGAACGATCCACAGATGGCCCAGTTCCTGGCCTCGCTCGGTGATGTCTACTGCAACGATGCGTTCTCAGCCGCTCATCGCGCGCACGCATCCACCGAAGGCGTTGCACGCCTTTTGCCGGCCTGCGCCGGTCGCTTGATGGAAGCCGAATTGACCGCGCTCGGCAAAGCGCTGAGCCATCCTGAACATCCCGTTGTGGCTGTCGTCGGTGGCGCAAAAGTCTCCACCAAGCTGGACCTGCTCTCCAACCTGCTTGCCAAGGTCGATCATCTGGTCATTGGTGGCGGCATGGCCAACACCTTTCTGGCCGCCAAAGGCATAGAGGTTGGCAAATCCCTGTGTGAGCACGACCTGGCCGATACGGCACGCGCAATCATGGACAAGGCAGCAACGGAAAACTGCACCATTCACCTGCCAAGCGACATCGTGGTCGCGCGCGAGTTCAAGGCCGGTGCGGACAACGAAACCCTGCCCGTCGACCAGTGCCCGGCGGACGCGATGATCCTGGATGCAGGCCCGAAAACGGTCGCCTCTGTGGTGGACACCATCAAAGCCTCAAAGACTTTGGTCTGGAACGGCCCGCTCGGCGCGTTCGAGATCGCTCCGTTCGATGCTGCCACGGTAGCAGCAGCCCAAGGAGCGGCTGAAGCGACAAAAGCGGGAACATTGCTCTCCGTAGCAGGTGGCGGCGACACGGTCGCTGCGCTCAACCACGCAGGCGTGTCCGACAACTTCACCTACGTATCGACCGCTGGCGGCGCTTTTCTGGAGTGGCTCGAAGGCAAAACCCTTCCCGGGGTCAAAGCTCTCGAAGACGCTGCATAGATCACATCGCCGAAACCGGCTAAACTAGGATAAAACAAAGGGCGCACAGGGGCGTCGCAACAAACCTTGAGGAAAACAGTATGGCCCGTATTACGCTTCGCCAGCTTCTCGATCACGCCGCCAGTCAGGGTTATGGCGTGCCTGCTTTCAACATCAACAACATGGAACAGGCGCTTGCCATCATGGAAGCGGCCGATGAAACCGACAGTCCGGTGATCATCCAGGCGTCGCGCGGCGCGCGCGGATATGCCAACGATGTGATGCTGAAGCGGATGATGGATGCCTGTGTGGAAATCTACCCGCACATTCCCGTCTGCGTCCATCAGGATCACGGCAACTCCGCCGGCACATGCATGACGGCCATTCAGGCGGGATTCACATCCGTCATGATGGACGGCTCACTGGAGGCCGACGGTAAGACGCCCGCAGATTGGGATTACAATGTCGGCGTGACCAAGCAAGTGACCACCATGGCACATCTGGGTGGTATTTCCGTGGAAGGCGAATTGGGTGTTCTCGGTTCGCTCGAGTCCGGAACAGGCGAAGCTGAAGACGGTCACGGCGCAGAGGGCGAGCTTTCGCACGACCAGCTTCTCACCAATCCGGACGAAGCGGTTCGCTTCGTGGCCGAGACTAAAGTCGACGCGCTCGCCATTGCCATGGGCACCTCGCATGGCGCCTACAAGTTCACACGGAAGCCAGATGGCGATATTCTTGCGATGAACGTCATCGAAGAGATCAATGCCAAGCTGCCCAACACACATCTTGTTATGCACGGCTCCTCATCGGTGCCGCAAGAACTGCAGGACATCATCAATGCCTATGGCGGTGAGATGCCGCAAACCTGGGGTGTGCCGGTGGAAGAAATTCAACGCGGCATCAAACATGGCGTCCGCAAGATCAATGTCGATACCGACAACCGCATGGCAATCACCGGCGCGATCCGCAAGGTGTTTCAGGAGAGCCCGAAAGAATTCGATCCACGCAAATATCTGGCGCCTGCCCGCGCTGCGATGAAAAAACTGTGCATGGAACGCTATGAGCAGTTCGGCACCGCAGGCAATGCCTCGAAGGTGGGGCGTGTGTTCACGCTCGCGGAGATGGCCAAGCATTACGAGAGCGGTGATCTTGATCCCAAGATTTCGGCAACGGCCATCGCTGCTGAATAGCCGAACCCGACCCAATCTCCTGAGGCGAAAGCGGCACGCCCCGCTTTCGCCTTTTTTGTTGAGCTTTCACACCCTCATGGCTTTTACAGACTTCCGTACCCGCCTTTTCCTCATAACGCCTGTCGAACGCGATGAGGCTTTTTCGCATGCCTTTGCCAGCGCGCTGTCCGGTGGCGACATTGCCTGCCTTCTCGTTGATGGTGACCAGAGCGACGAGCGCGCTTTTGTCGATGCCTCCGCGCCCTACGTGCAAACCGCGCAGGATGCCGACGTCGCCGTCCTGGTGATGAACGACTCTCGCCTAGCAGGACGTCTCGACGCCGATGGCGTCCATCTTCGCGAACCCAAAACCATCGACACCGACGAACAGGAAAAGCTTCAGGAGCGCGGTTTGATCGTCGGCACCGGCGGTATCAACACCCGTCATCTCGCCCTGCAGACAGGCGAGCGCGGATTCGACTATCTTTTTTTCGGTCGTACCGATCGCGACGCAACCGAAGACAACCACCCCAAACCCGAGACCCTCGCACTCTGGTGGGCAGAGATGATGGCAATTCCTTGCGTGGCATTGGCGGGCACATCAGATGAGGCATTCATCAAGCTGGCAGAAGGCGGCGTTGAGTTTATCGCCGTGCGCGAGCGGATTTGGCAGGCCAACAATCCGGGGCAGGAGATTGCGCGGCTCAACACGATGTTAGACGCCATCGCACACCGGCGTATGGAAGCAGCCGCATGAGCAAGATGCCCGCGGGAATTCTTGCCCTGTTCCTTGTAAGCGCAACCATCACGCCGCTTAGCGCGCAGGATGCCGACGCACCGGCCGATCAGGAAACCGAAGCGGCCGAAGACGCCAATGATCCCTTCGAGCTCGATCCGCTTGTCGCTTTTGAGGCTTTCTTTGCCGGCAACTACGAACGTGCGTTCGACCTGGCCGTTACGTTTGCAGGCCGCGGCGATGCACCGTCTATGCGCCTTCTTGGCCAGATGTATGCCGCCGGCCTGAGCGTCGATCTCGACCAGGCGGAAGCAGCCGGATGGTATCGCCTCGCATCCGATGCGAGCGACATAGAAGCCAAGGTTCTGCTCGCCACGATGCTGCTCGATGGCGCTTACATCCCCCGCGACGAAAATGAGGCCGCGACCCTTCTGCGCGCGGCCAAGGATGCCGGGCATCTCTCTGGCACGCAAATGCTCGGCATGCTCTATTTGGAAGGCCGCGGTGTTGCACGCGATCTTGAGACCGGTGCCGAGTTGATGCGTGAGGCCGCTGAGGCAGGTGAAACCACCGCACAGTACACGCTTGGCATTCTCTACAGCGAAGGGGCGGGTGTCCGGCTCGACACGCGAGAGGCCTATCAATGGTTCGATCGCGCGGCACGCGGCGGTAACACCGAAGCGCAGATCGAACTGGCGCTGGGCCTGTTGAGGGGCGACGCCGGAGAACCGGACTTGAGTGAAGAGCGCCGCATTGAAGATGCCATTTTCTGGCTGCGTCGCGCCGCCGAAGCGGGAAACCCGATTGCCGAGAACCGTCTCGCCCACGCTTACTCGCAGGGTTTTGGCGTGCCGCTTGATCCTGTCGAGGCAGCCTACTATCACGGCCGGGCCGTCGCAGGCGGCCTTGCCGATGCCCGCCTTGATACCTTTGTCAGCGGCTTACCTGCAGAACAGCGCGAAGAGGCCCAAGCTCGCCTTGCCCGCGAACGCGGCCCGGCCAACCCCTTCGACAGATAACCCGATCCTAGGTCAGGACCCTAGCCTGACTTGCCTTACGAGGCCTTGTGTGATCCACAGCGGCCAAAGGCGTCACGTCGCCTTCCTTTTGATCAACGAGTACACAGTTCATGAAAATCAACGGCAATGAAATCCGCCCCGGCATGGTGATCGAGTATGACGGGGGCCTTTGGGTCGCCGTCAAAGCCGGCGCGGTCAAACCAGGCAAAGGCCCGGCCTACAATCAGGTGGAACTGAAAAACCTGATTGATGGCCGCAAACTGAACAACCGCTTCGGGTCCGACGAGCGGGTCGAACGCGCCCGTATCGACACCAAGGATTTCCAGTATCTCTATGAAGAGGGTGACATGCTGGTCTTCATGGATTCTGAAACCTACGATCAGATCAATCTGTCCAAGGAGTTCGTCGGGGACCGTGCCGCTTTCCTGCAAGACGGCATGCAGGTGATGGTCGAACTGCATGGCGAGACGCCCATCGGCTTCCAGCTTCCCAATCAGGTAACGCTGGAAATTGTCGAGGCAGATGCGGTGGTAAAAGGGCAGACGCAGTCATCGTCCTACAAGCCCGCTGTGCTGGAAAACGGACTGCGCGTGATGGTGCCACCGTTCATCAAAACCGGTGAACGCATCATCGTCGACACCTCCGAAATCACCTACGTCAAACGCGCCGAATAGACGTCACCCATGGCAAAGTCCGCCCTTCTCACCATCATGGAGCGCGCTGCCCGCAAGGCGGGGCGTGGTTTGGCACGAGACTTCGGCGAAGTGGAGCGTCTTCAGGTCTCGACCAAAGGGCCGGGCGACTTCGTTTCCGACGCCGACAAACGCGCTGAGGAACGTATTTACGAGGTGCTGCAGGAGGCTCGACCGACCTGGGGGTTCCTGGGTGAAGAGGGCGGCGAGATCAAAGGCAAGGATCCGCAACATCGATGGATCGTCGACCCGCTCGACGGAACGACGAACTTCCTCCACTCTCTGCCGCAATTCTCGGTTTCAATCGGCCTGGAGCGCGACGGCGAACTGGTGGCCGGCCTTGTCTACAATCCGATCACCGATGAGATGTACTCGGCTGAAAAAGGTCAGGGCGCGTATCTGAACGACAAACGCCTGCGCGTGGCCGCGCGCCGTAAACTGTCTGATTGTATCGTCATCAATGGCATGCCCCATATCGGTCGCGGCGACCACGCCCTGTTTCTGCGCGAAGCCGCCACGATGATGCGCAAGGTTTCCGGCATGCGCAGGTTCGGATCTGCCGCACTCGACCTGTGCATGGTCGCTGCCGGACGGGTGGACGGATACTGGGAAGACGCTCTTTCGCCGTGGGACATTGCGGCCGGTGTCATCATCGTGCGTGAAGCCGGCGGTGTGGTACGCACCACGCAAGGCAATGATGCCGTGCTCGACACGGGCTCGATCCTGGCCGGGAACGATTTGATCGCTGGCCAGATGCTCAAAGTGCTTGGCGAGGCGCGCGACGCTCACGCCAAAATGGTCAACGCCCGTTCCGGTTCGCCATCCTCGTAAGGCGTGCCTTTTGTCCGCCAACAATTCAAGGTTCTGTCTCAGCTAAGAACACGCTATGACGGAACGCGTCAGCGCGGCTGACACACAAACGAATTGAAGACGACTTGCTTGAGCATGAGGCATGCCGATGGCTGACAGCGCCGACCCCCACAGCCTTTCCCGCCCGACCATCTACCTTGCCCTCATGGCCGTCTTTGTCGGATTGGCCGGCTTTCTTGTGCTCATTCTCTATCGTCCCATCGCCACTGCTTTTGCCGCAAATCCAGGCCTGAACGGGCTTATCGTCGGCGTTCTTATGCTGGGAATCATACTCTCAGCCTTTCAGGTCATAAGGCTCCTGCCGGAGATACGCTGGGTCAATGATTTTCGCCTCGTGGACTATGGAGCCGGACTTGATCAGCCCAATCCGCGTCTGCTCTCGCAACTGGCATCCTATCTCCGTGATTCGCAGGGCACGTCCGGACCGACCATGTCGACACAAACGGTGCGTTCGATTCTGGAGTCCGTTGGAACGAGGCTCGATGAGGGGCGCGAGATATCGCGCTACATGATCGGTTTGCTGGTCTTTCTGGGTCTGCTTGGGACGTTCTGGGGCCTCACTCAGACGATCTCCTCGGTCGGCGACACGATTGACGGCCTGGATGTCACCTCCGGCGATTTCGGCACCATCTTCGAAAACCTGAAAACCGGCCTGGCTGCTCCGCTTGATGGTATGGGCACAGCCTTTTCATCCTCACTGTTCGGTCTTGCCGGTTCTCTGGTTCTTGGATTCCTCGATCTGCAGGCCGGTCAGGCTCAAAACCGCTTTTACACCGAGCTTGAGGACTGGATGTCCAACATGACCGGAGTTGACGTCACCCAACCGGGAGGTGACTCGAACGAAAGCGCTATCTCCTCCCTGGAACGCTCGGTCGACCGCCTGGCGCGTCAGGTCGCAGCCCAAAATCAACTGGCCAACGCGCAAAGCAGCAAAGCAACAGCCGCCGAAGGTTTGGACACCGACGCCGTCAAACAGTCCATCGACAGCCTGGCCACCGGCGTTCAATCTCTTGTTCAGCACATGCGCTCCGAACAACAGATGTTACGCGATTGGGTGGAAGAACAGGGCGAAAGCACCAAGCGATTGGCGAACATCATGGAAGAGGTATCCAAGACGATGGCCAACGGACAGGCAGATCTGTTCACCGGCCGGTCTCGCGATCCCGAACCGGGCGAATAAACCGGCATGGCGCTTTCCCGATCAAGGAGACGATCAGGAGCGGTCGATTACTGGCCAGGCTTCGTGGATGCCATGGCCACGCTTCTGCTCGTCATCATCTTTCTCCTGTCCATTTTCATGCTGGCTCAATTCTTCCTGAGCCAGGAAATCACCGGTCGCGACACGGTCTTGAACCGGCTGAACGCCCAGATTGCGGAGCTCACGGAGCTTCTGGCACTGGAGCGGGCCACGGGTCAGGAACTGGAAAACCGGGTGGCAACCCTGACAGCGAGTCTGGAAAACGCGCGCGCCGAGCAGGAACGGCTGCAGGCGCAGCTGGCCCCCCCCGACATCGAAGATACCAGCGGTTCGGTCATTGCAGGTCTCCAGGAACAGGTCGACGACGAGCAAGCCATATCCCGCGAAGCCCTCAACCAGGTCGAACTGCTCAACCAGCAGATTTCAGCACTCCGCCGCCAGATTGCCGCCCTTGAAGATGCGCTCGATGCCTCTGAAACCCGCGACCGTGAGAGCCAGACCCGCATCGCCGATCTGGGCCGCCGTCTCAACGTTGCAC
>JANQJE010000196.1 GCA_028281795.1 Cohaesibacteraceae bacterium
AAGCCGGTACTGCCGTGCCGTGGTTTACCTTCGGTTCGCTTGACGACGACGGCAACATCGTTCGCGATCCGACTTTCCCGGACTTGCCGACCTTTACCGAAGTTTGTGAAGCTGCACCGTCATGTGAAACGTCGGGCACCGCCTATGATGCCTGGGTGGCCTTCTTTACAGCGGGCTTCCCTGCTCAGAAGATGGTGTTTCTGCCTGCCGGTGCGCCTCAAGAGGCGATCGATACATATTCGGCGGCCTTCAGAGCGATCACCGAGCGTAGCGACTTTGAGGAAATCTCCGTTGCCCGTCTCGGGGTCTATCCCCAGATGACCGGTGAGGCCGCCGATACCGCCCTCGCGAGTGCCACGGTCGTTCCTGATGAGGCCCGCGCCTTTGTCATCGATTGGCTGGCAAACCGCTACGGCGTTGTCCTTCAGTAGCAAACGCTGCTAGCCTTGTCGGCCCGGGCCAACCCGGGCCGACAGCTTCTCTGTCAATGACCACTTAAGCAAGGGTGGGCACGCCGATGGACTTATTTGCAGCAGCATTGCCGGCGCTTTCAGAAGCTTTCGGAATGATTCTTACCCCGTCGGTCCTGGGGTTCCTTGTTCTCGGCGTGGTGATGGGATTGTGCGTGGGCATATTTCCCGGTCTCGGCGGCATCGCTGGCCTTTCACTGCTGCTACCATTCATGTTCGGTATGGAACCGCTGTTCGGCCTGGCGCTCATGGTCGGCATGGTTGCCGTGGTCCCCACCTCAGACACCTTTGCCAGTGTCCTGATGGGCATCCCCGGGTCGTCGGCAAGTCAGGCGACGGTGTTGGACGGCTTCCCTCTTGCTAAGAAGGGCCAGGCAGCCCGCGCCCTCTCAGCCGCTTTCAGTTCCTCGCTGTTTGGGGGAATTCTCGGCGCGACCTTCCTGACATTTTTTATCCTGGCCGCACGGCCAATCGTGCTCCTGTTCCAGACGCCGGAGCTTTTGATGGTCACCATTTTCGGGCTGTCGATGGTGGGCATTCTCGCCGGCCGGGTGGCTATCAAGGGCATTGTCGCGGCCGGGCTTGGTCTGTTGGTCGGAACCATCGGCGAAGGCGCAAGTGCTGGCGCGCTTCGCATGTCGACGTTCGATACGCCCTATCTCATGGACGGGTTCAGGCTGGTCATCGTCGGTCTGGCCATCTTCGCCGTTCCCGAGATCGTCGCGCTTCTTCGCCAGGACCGCGCCATTTCCGACCGTCAGGCTCTTGGCGGCGGCTGGATCGAGGGCATCAAGAGCTGGTGGGAGAACAACTGGCTTTCCGTGCGCTGTTCTCCCATCGGCGTGTCGGTCGGGGTTATTCCAGGCCTGGGCGGTTCGGTCGTCGACTGGATCGCTTACGGTCATGCCGTCCAGACATCGAAAGACAAGTCCCAGTTCGGTTCCGGGGATATCCGCGGCGTGATCGGGCCTGAAAGTTCCAACAACGCCAAAGAGGGCGGGGGGCTTGTGCCGACGCTGCTGTTCGGGATTCCCGGCTCCGGCTCGTTGGCGATCTTCATTTCAGGGGTGGCGCTCCTGGGAACCGGTCAGATCGAGGTTGGACCCTCGATGATCAATAACAATCTGAACTTCACCTACGCCATTGTCTGGTTGCTCGCCCTTGCCAACGTTTTCGGTACGCTGATCTGCATCGTTGCATCGGGCGGTATCGCGCGGCTCACGAACATCAGGTTCGCCTTGCTGGCGCCGTTCCTGTTCATGATCATTTCCTTCGCCGCCTTCCAATCGCGCCAGTCTCTTTGGGACCTGGTCGCGCTGTTTGGTATCGGCCTTCTGGGAATCCTGATGCGGCGGTTCGATTGGTCACGCCCGGCGTTCCTGATCGGCTTTGTGCTGGCAGCGCCTGCCGAACGCTATACCAACCAGGCCTTCCAGATCGCGAGTTCCCGCTTCCGCCAGGGTTTTGAACAGGGTCTCGACTACATCTTCAGCCCCATTGTCATCGTGCTGATTGTCGTCACCATCGTGTCGGTGTTCTTTGGGCTGCGGCAGTCCAAGAACATTCAGGCCGAAGGCAACGTCAACGCCGGCGGCAAGCGTGCGCCGTTGATTTTTCTGCTGGCGATCACCGGATACATCGGTCTGGCTTACTGGAATGCGGCCCTAATCCCGGATTTCGCCCGGATGGACAGAATCTTCCCCGTCTTCGTGGCCACGGTTTCGCTGGTCGGCTGTGCAGCCCTGCTTGTTCAGATGCGCTTCAAGGCAGAGACCGATCCTCTGTTTGCTGATCGGGAGGTCGAGGAAGCCGAGATCAACGCCTATGGATTGTGGTCAACCCTGGCCTGGTTCGCCGCACTGTTGCTGGCCACCAGCCTGGTCGGCTTCATTCTGGCGCTCGCAGCGTTTCTGCTCCTCTTCATTCGATTCCGGGCCCAGAAAAGCTGGGCTTTTGCAAGCATCTACACCGCTGCGGGCCTTGCCTTCATCTGCTCGATGGCGGCGACTTTGAATCGGGATTTCCCGCCCGGTCTGCTGCAGACCTTTGTCGAACTGCCATGGCCGCTTACATGAGCCAGACTGCCATCCCTTTCCTTTTCATGCGCGGGGGTACGTCCCGTGGGCCGTACATGAAACGGAGCGACTTGCCGGATGACCAAGACCAATTGGCGGATGTTTTGGTAGCGGCCGTCGGCTCAGGGCACCCCCTCAATATTGACGGGATCGGCGGGGGCAATGCGGTCACCACCAAGGTCGCGATGCTTTCCGTCTCGGACGATGACTGGGCGGATGTCGACTACTTCTTTGCGCAGGTGAGTGTGGAAGACAGGTCGGTCGATTTCAAACCCAGTTGCGGCAACATCCTTTCCGGGGTTGGACCCGCTGCGCTTGAGATGAAGCTGCTGCCCATTTCGGGCGATGAGACAGTTGTCAAAATACGTGCGGTCAACACGGGTGCCCGGGTCGCATCGACAGTTCAGACACCCGGTGGCGCCGTGTCCTACAGTGGCGATACCGCCATCGACGGCGTGCCGGGAACGGCGGCGCCCGTGCGGCTGCAATTCATGGACACTGTCGGCGGATCCACAGGCGCACTGCTGCCGACGGGAAACCTGACCGATCAGTTCGATGGTGTCACCGTGACATGCATGGACGTCGCGATGCCCATGGTGATCGCACGCGCGGACGATTTCGATCTTTCCGGATATGAAGGTGTTGACGAACTCAACGACAATGCTGTGTTTTTCAAACGCATGGAAGCAGTTCGGATTCAGGCTGGAACGGCTATGGGTATCACGGATGTTGCAAATTCCGTGACGCCGAAGTTCGGCCTGTTGGCGCCAGCGAGGGTTGGAGGCACTGTTGCTGCGCGGTACTTCATGCCGTGGAAGACGCATCCCAGCATGGCTGTCACGGGGGCCCAGTGCCTCGCCTCATGTGTGCTTACACCGGGGACTGTGGCGGATGGTCTTTGCGAGCGCATGACATCGAGCCCGGCCACGATCACTTTGGAGCATGCGAGCGGGTCGATTGACGTGCTGGTTGATTTCAACGTTGGTGAAACGGGAGTGGAGCTGCGCTCGGCCGGCCTTGTCAGAACCGCCAGACTTTTGGCTTCCGGCGCCCTTTTTGTCCCCGCGGCTGTATGGCCTGGTCATTTATGAGAACGTGACCTAAGGCTCGGGACGCATGAAAGTCCATATTCTCGACGACTGGTTCGACACGCTGCGGGGCCTTCCATGCTTTGAGAAGCTGGCTGATCATGAGGTCACGGTTTGGAACGACCACGAGCCTGACATTGAAGCGCTTGCCGCACGTGTTCAGGATGCGGAGTGTCTGGTGCTTTTCCGGGAGCGCACCAGGATCACACGCGACCTGTTGGAACGGGCCCCGAACCTGAAGCTGATCTCTCAGCGAAGCGTCTATCCTCATATCGATGTGCCGGCGTGCACCGATCTCGGTGTCCTGCTTTGCTCCAACCAGCACAGCGATACCCCGTCCTATGCAGCCGCGGAGCTGACGCTTGCTCTCATTCTGGCGAGCTACAGGCAGATTCCCGATCAGGTGGCTTCCATCCGTTCAGGTCAATGGCAAATGGGTGTCGGTCGCAGTCTACGAGGGCGGACCTTGGGTCTTTACGGCTATGGCCGCATTGCAAGGGCGGTGGCGTGCTACGCTGAAGCGATAGGGATGCGTGTTCAATGGTGGGCGTCTGATGAGGGGCGCACCCGTGCGCGGGCAGACGGCGTGGACTTGGCTGCGGACCGGCACGCCTTCTTCTCCACGTCGGATGTGGTCAGTCTTCATGTCCGGCTGAAACCGACCACAAAAGGCATCATCACGGCATCGGATCTTTCTACGATGGCGCCGCGCAGCCTGCTTGTGAACACGTCCCGGTCCGGCCTGATCGAATCCGGCGCGCTCGAAGCAGAGGTGGCCCGCGGGCGGATTTTTGCGGCGGTGGATGTCTTCGACCAGGAACCTCTGACCGATCCTTCCCACGCTTTGCTGACGAACCGGAACGTTCTGCCAACGCCGCACATCGGCTATGTTACCGAAGATGAATTCGAACTGCAGTTTTCTGACATTTTCGATCAGGTGAACGCCTACGCGGCCGGCACGCCCATTCACATGATCAATCCGGAGGTTTGGGAGGCATCAGCCGCGCGATGATCGGGGCGCCCAGGATGACGCAGCTTATGCGCAGGATGTGGTGACTGATCACGAACGCAACGTCGGCCCCGGAGATAAGGGCGAGAACCGTCATCTCTGCCTGTCCGCCGGGCGCGAATGCCAGAAGCGCCTCGAGTGGCGGGGCGAGCCCCAGCAGGATCACGAATTCTGTAAAAACAGCGGCCAGGGCGATAAGGATCAGGCAATAGCCAAGTGCAGCCGTGACGTCCTTGCGGACTTCGTCGCCGGTGATTCCTGAGTATTTGGAACCCACGGTCATGCCTATGAAGAACTGGGCGGCCCAAATGGCTTCAGCGGGTGGCCGGTGCTGCAGAACCCCCGTCATGGCCAGCACACCGGCCGCGATCATGGGGCCGATGATGGACGCTCCGAACAAACCTACGCGCTTCGCCAGTTGCCATCCACCAAGCCCCGCCGCAACCATCAGCAGCAACTGCGATAGCGGTAGGCTTGCCGCGGGAGCACCCGGCGGATTGCTCAAGTCGATGGCCCATATGCCCTCGAGAAGAAAGGGCAGCGCCACGACGATGAGCATCACACGGGTTGCGTGGATGAGAGACAGTGCGCGCACATCGCCGCCCGCCTCTTCGCCAAATGCCAGCATGTCCTGCAAACCGCCGGGCATTGCCGAGTAGTAGCTGGTGGCGGTGTCAAAGCCCCACAGCCTTTGAAAGTAGGGGACGCCGATCAGTGCTGAAAGGGCGATCAAGAGCGGAATCAACGCGAGCGTTGGCCACATGGATGCCATGCTTGCGACGACCGAAATCGACAGAGTTGCACCGACCGCCACCCCCAGGATCGCCCGCATGGCATCGTTGACCGGCTTGACTCCCTTGAGTTCAGCACCGGCGAGCGCGGCAGCCAAACACGCGAAAATCGGGCCCAGCAACCAGGGCAATGGAAGCTGCAAGAGCGAGAAAACCAACACTCCCAAAAGGGCGATTACATAGGTTCGAGCAATAATCATCATGAGCGCATAAGGGAGAGCCGATACCTCAGTGAGCTCTGCAAATGGGCTTCGGCGGCCGCGCCGGCCGCTTCTTCGTCTGACGCCCTGACGGCATCGATGATGAGATTGTGCTGTTGGCTCACGCTTTTGATACGCGCTTCGTCGCCGAGCGTGGTGGGTCCAAGCAACATCAAGGCGTTGTTCATCGAGCGCGTGGCTTCGAGCAGGAAACGATTGCGTGCGGCCCGATACAACGCCTGGTGGAATTGCTGGTTAAGCGCGGCTGCTATCGCGGGATCTGAGTTCGTATCCGCAATCGCCGCATTCAAGGTCTCAAGTTCGTCAATCTCAGCATCAATCGCGTGCTTTGCCGCAAGTTCGGCGGCTGTTCTCTCAAGAACCAGCCTCATTTCATAGAGCTCGACAACCTCCGTATGCCCGAGTTGGCGAACGACCGCACCAACCCGGGGACGGTGCTCCACGATGCCATCGCTTTCGAGTTTGCGGAGCGCTTCACGGATGGGCGTACGCGATAAACCAATGCGTTCGGCAATATCGGTTTCGCGCAGCCTGTCGCCCGGGACGTAGTCACCCGATTGGATCGCTGAGAGGAGCGCACGATAGGCTGCTTCCCCTTGGGAATGCTGTTCGGTCAAAAAACTTTCCTTCATGGGCTTCCAAATTTTTGTATCCAACTGTATACAATAAATATCGAAGAAGGAATAGGCATGTCGGCACGTGTTATCGTTGTGGGCTCAGGAAACGCCGGATTGTGCGCCGGGATAGCTGCTTGTGAAGCCGGTGCTGAGGTTCTCGTCCTCGAGAAAGGGGCGGAGGATCTGGCAGGTGGCAACACCAAGTACACGGCCGGTGCCATGCGCTTTGCCTATGATGGCCCGGACGACCTGAAGCCTCTGATCAAGGATCCCTCTGACCCAAGGCTCGCCAGGACGGATTTTGGGTCATACTCCACCGAAAAGTTCGCCAGCGACCTGCTGCTCTTCAACGGAGGGCGGCCTCTTTCGTCCGAACAGGAACGCCTTATCGACCAGTCGCTACCCACGTTGCATTGGCTAGCGGGCCACGGCGTGATGTTCGAACCGATTTACAGCCGCCAAAGCTTCGAAAAGGACGGCCGCCATGTTTTCTGGGGCGGGCTCACGCTGGCTACGGAGAACGAGGGCGTCGGCCTGTTTGAGATGGAACTTGCGGCCTTCAAGCGGCTGGGCGGAACGATCCGCTACGGCGCTGCCGTATCAGGTCTTCTTTTTGAGGAAGGCCGGATCACGGGCGTCAAGGTCGGCGATGAAGTGATCGATGCCGATAGCGTGGTACTCGCGTGCGGCGGCTTCGAAGCCAATGATGTCATGCGCGCGGATCTGATGGGCGCGCAGTGGGCTCATGCCAAAGTTCGCGGTACGCCGCACAACACCGGCGACGGACTGACTATGGCGATGGCGGTGGGCGCGAAGCGGCACGGTCTCTACAGCGGCTGCCACGCCACGCCGATGGATCTCCATATGGCCGATTACGGCGGGCTTTCGCTGCCTCCCGTCGAGCGGAAAAACTACCGCAAGATCTGCTATTTTCTCGGTCTCATGCTCAACGCCAGGGGAGAGCGTTTTGTCGATGAGGGAGAGAACTTCCGAAACTACACCTATGCCCAGTTCGGCAAAAAAGTGCTTGAGCAACCTGGTCATTTTGCCTGGCAGATATTCGATTCAAAGGTGTTCGATCTTCTCTATGCCGAGTACGATTTTCACGATGCGCATTATGTCGAGGCCGATACCATTGAGCAGCTTTGCGCCAAATTAGATGGCGTCGAAACGCAGGCAGCCCTGGCGACGATCGCGGCGTACAACGAGTCTGTCGATGGCACAGTCGCCTTCGATCCGACGGCGCTTGATGGCAAGAGCGCCAGAGGGCTGGCTGTACCGAAGTCCAACTGGGCGCAGACGATCGATCGTCCACCCTTTCGCGCTTACCCGGTCACCGGCGGCATAACATTCACCTATGGCGGCGTTGCGGTGTCGGATCGAGGTGCTGTGCTTCGTGACAGTGGGGATGAAATCCCTGGCCTGTTTTCATGCGGCGAAATGGTGGGGGGCGTATTTTTCGAAGGATATCCGGGTGGATCGGGGCTGACGGCAGGCGCTGTGTTTGGGCGCCTGGCCGGTGCCTCTG
>JANQJE010000245.1 GCA_028281795.1 Cohaesibacteraceae bacterium
AGGCACCACGCAACCCTTCCGGTCCAAAGCGCGTCGCAGCGACGGCCTGTTGTGCCTGTTCGGCAGTGGCAAGGTTTGGCACGACCACTTGGCGGATACCCGCATCGAGCGCTTTCATGATCATGACAGGATTGTTGCTGGGCACACGCACGGCGCAGGCAATGTTGTTGGCGTCGGCAGCGCGGGCGAGGTTTTCGGCCGTTTCCATGCCAAAAACGCCGTGCTCGCAATCGATGATCGTGAAGTGGAATCCGTTGAGGCCGATGATATCAACCAGTTCGGGCGCGGCGATCTGCGTCCACGTGCCCAGCGAAACTTCGGGGGAGTCCAGCAGGGCTTTCAAATCCCGGCTCATGCGTCAGTGAGCCCAAGAACGGCCTTGCATTTGACCTCGACAATGATGCCCGGCATGGAAAAACCCTTCACCGCAAAGCCAGTCCAGGTAGGGTAACGGCTGGTGAAATAGCGATCTTTCACAGCCATGAAGGTTCTAAGGTTCCCCATGTCTTCGGCGAACCAAGATTCCATCTCCACCACATCGTCAAAACTTGCCCCTGCGACGCGAAGAACCTTGCCGATATTTTCAAAGGCCTGCGCATACTGCGCCTCAACGCCTTCGACGACGTTGAGATCTTCATCGCGCCCCACCTGACCAGAGATGTAGAGCGTGTCGCCGACCAAAATCCCCGGCGCATAATGGTAGGTGTCGTAGATGTTCTCCATCCCCGGCGGGATGATCACTTTGCGGTTTGGCATGGTTCAACTCACATAGCAGGCGGTTTCAATGGCTCTGGTGATGGCTTTCGCATCGGGCATGAAGGCGCGCTCCAGCCGGTCGTTGTAAGGCACCGGCATGTCGGGTGCGCCGACACGTTCCACCGGTGCATCCAACCAGTCGAAGGCTTGGTGCTGGATGGTGGCGGTGATCTCGCCACCAAAACCGCCAAAGGTGGGCGCTTCATGCACAACCACGGCGCGGTTGGTTTTTTGCACGCTCGCAATGATGGTCTCGACGTCCAGCGGCTTGATCGTGCGGGGGTCAATCACCTCGACGTCAATGCCTCGCTTTGCTAGGCGCTCGGCGGCCTGCAGGGCGCATTCCACCATAGCCAGCGTGGCAATCACCGTGCAGTCGCGACCCTCGCGCACGATCCGCGCTTTGCCCGGTGCGATCAGATAGCGCTCTTCAGGCACCGCCTGTTCAGCGCCCAAATAGAGCAGCTTATGTTCCAGAAACACCACCGGCCCGTCGGAGCGGATGGCACTCGCCATCAGGCCCTTGGCATCATAGGCCGAGGCAGGCGCGTAGACTTCCAAGCCCGGTATGTTGGCAAACAGCATTTCCAGCGATTGGCTGTGCTGCGCCGCCAAACGAATGCCACCCCCCTGCGGACCGCGAAACACAATCGGGACGTTCGCTCTACCGCCCAACATGAAGCGCGCCTTGGCGGCCTGATTGACGATGGCATCCATCATCAGCGTAACGAAATCCCACAGCTGGGCTTCCACGATTACCCGCTTGCCTTGCAGCGCCGCTCCCACCCCGCAGGTGGCGATAGCCCCTTCTGAGATCGGCGTATCGCGCACGCGCTCAGCGCCAAAACGTTCCATGAGGCCGCGAGTCAACCCAAAAATGCCGCCGATACGCGCCACATCCTCACCCAACAAAATGACGCCCTCGTCATGCTCCATTTCCAGGTGGAACGCTTCATTGATCGCCTCTTTGTACGAAAGCATCCGCGTACACGGTTTCGGCAAAGCATCGGTCAGGGCCAGCGGCGGCACGCCGACAAGCTGGGCAGCATCGGCCAAGCTCGGTTCAGCTTGTGCCTTGGCCCAATCGATGGCGGCTTCAACCTCCTCTTCGGTGGCGGTACGCAACAAGCCATAACGTTCTTCGTCAAGCAGCTTTTGACTGATCAAACCGTCGCGCAATCGGATGATCGGGTCCTGCGCGCGCCAGGCCTCTTCCTCATCAGACGTGCGATAGGCAGGCAGGTTCGCCCGCATGGAATGATCGTCCCAGCGGTAGGTCAACGCCTCAATGAGCGTTGGGCCGTCGCCAGCCCGAGCGCGCAAGGCCGCCTGTTCCATGGTCTGTCGGACAGCGCCCACATCATTGCCGTCAATGCGGACGTTGGGCACGCCATACGCGTCGCCGCGCGCAGCAATCGAGGCGCCCGCCGTCACCATCTCAGTTGGAGTGGAGAGCCCATACTGATTGTTCTCGCAGAAGAAGATGAGCGGCAGTTTCCAAATGGCGGCCAGATTCATCGCCTCATGGAAAATGCCTTCATTAGCTGCGCCGTCGCCAAAAAAGCTAACGCCGATCTGCCCCTTACCATCGAGTTGAGCGGCAAGCGCCGCGCCTGTGCCAAGGCCCATGCCCGCGCCGATAATGCCATTGGCGCCCAGAATGTTGCGCTCAACATCGGCGATGTGCATCGAGCCGCCAATGCCTGCGCAATAGCCGCTTTGCTTGCCCATAAGCTCAGCGAACATGCGGCCCATGTCAGCGCCCTTGGCGAGTGTGTGGCCATGGCCGCGATGGTGGGTGAGCAGAAAATCGTCCAGGGCAAGCACGGCGCAGGAGCCGGCGGCAATTGCTTCTTGGCCGACGCTGGAATGCGCAGTGCCCTTGATCACCCCTTCCAAAAACAGTTCTTTGGCGCGTACCTCAAAATGACGGATGCGCATCATCAAGCGCAGGGCTTGGTGTTGATCCCCAAAGGTCAACCGGTTGCCAGCGCTTGATGCGGCGACATCGGCCAAAACAGAAACATCAGCCATCAGCCACCCCCATAAACAAGGCGTGGCAACCAAAGCGTCAGATCCGGCCAGGCTAAGACAATCATCAGCGCCAAGATCTGCAAGCCGATGAAGGGCCATTGCGCAGCGAAAATGTCTTGGAGGGTCACCCCCTCCGGCGCTGCTCCTTTGAGGTAGAAGCAAGCCGGTCCAAAGGGTGGCGTGAGGTAGGCGATCTGCATCGACAGATTGAACACGATGCCAAACCAAAGCGGGTCATACCCAAGGCTATTCAGCACCGGCAAGAAGATCGGCATGGTGAGGAAAAGGATGCCGATCCAGTCGATGAAAAAACCGAGCAGGATGAAGACACCCACCATGACGGCTAAGATCACGGTTGGATTGTCCGACACGCCGGAGAGCATGTCGCTGGCGAAGTCGATGCCGCCCATCAGATTGTAAACGCCAATCAAGGCGTTGGTCCCGAAGACCAGCCAGAACACCATGCCGCAGGTGCGCATGGCTTGGATGAGCACCTCGCGGATCATGGTCAGCGTCAGCGTCCCACGCACCCAGGCCGCCACGCCTGCTCCAAACGCGCCAAGCGCTGCGCTTTCGGTGATCGACGCCAGCCCGGCATAGATCGAAAACAGCACTCCGCCTGCGACAGCGACTGGCAGCGCCACGCCTTTGAATAGAGTGAGCTTTTCCCGCAGTGGCATTGCCTGTTCTTCTAGGCTGAGCGCGGGCCCCATGGCTGGGTTGAACCCACACCGCGCCAGCACATAAATCACGTAAAAGCTCGCCAACATGAGGCCAGGCATCAATGTCGCCAGAAACAGCTGGGAGATGTTGACCTCAGCGGTCAGCCCATAGAAAATGAGAATGATCGAGGGCGGGATCATTGTCCCCAAGGACCCTCCGGCTGTCACGATGCCGATGGCGAGCTTTTTATCGTAACCAAGGCGCAGCATCTGCGGCAGCGCAATCAGCCCCAGCAGCACGATCTCGCCGCCAATGATACCCGTCGTGGCGCCTAGGATCACAGCAACGAAAGTCGTCACCACGCCGATACCGCCGCGCAGAGATCCAGCCCAGACATGCAACGCTCGATAGAGCTCGCGCGCGACGCCAGACTTCTCCAAGAAGCTTGCCATGATGACGAACATCGGCACAGCGATAAGCGCAAAGCTGTCGATGAAATCGACCGTGCGACTGCCAACGATGAAGAGCGAATTGAGCCCGAACTGCGAAACGGTCAGCACGACCGCAATGGCCCCAGAGACGAAAGCCAATGGCACGCCCAGCATTAGCAGCGTGGCCATGCTGGCGAGGATTAGAAGGGTGATGGTGCCGATATCCACGCCCTAATCCGCCCTGCGCTTAAGCGCATGGTTGAGCAGAACGATGAGGAAAAGGACCGCGCCCAGAAAGAGCACGCCTTTGAGAAAGGCGGGCACCGGGGCACTGAAACTGCTGCCGGTGCGCTCAGGTGTCCATGTGCCATCCAGAGCAAAGCGCCAGATTGCCCGGTCGGCCATTCGCCAAGACGCATAAGCAAGGCCCGAAAGATAAATAGTGCCAGCCACCAGGCTCAGCCAATGCGACAGGCGCTCAAGCGCGGGTCGGTTTTCAACCATCACGCTGATGCGCATATGCGTGCCTTCGGCCATGCAGAACGCCCCGCCGAAGATGAACGCGAAGCCTGCCAGCATCACTGATATCTCGTGCGCCCAAGCCGTGGGGGCACCGAAGCCGTATCGAGCGACAACTTCGTACACCATTACCAAGATTATGGCGCCGAAGCACCATGCGGCGACCCGGCCAAGCCACAGCGCAAATTGGCTAAGAAGCGGCATCGTCTATAACTCGATCACTGATCAGGGCCGCCATAGCAGTGCGGCGGCCCAGCCGTGGGTTCAGTTCAGGTCCAGTTCTTCGAGGAACGCCCGATGGCTATCAACGATCGCTTGGGCGTTCGGACTGCGGCTGCCCCAATCGGCCCAGACTTCCTGCGTCAACGTGCGGAACGTGGCAGCCTCCTCCTCGCCAAACTCGATAAACGTCACCTCAAGCTCATCCATCGCCTGCGCTTGAGCTGCGGCATCGGCTTCCGGCAACTCGCTGCTCAGCCGAGCTGACATGCTGTTGCAGGCATCTTCAAAGGCTTGCTGATGATCGGCGGAAAGACGGTTCCATTTGTCGAGCGAAACACTCATCTCGGTGACGGCCATGGAATGGCGCGCCAGCACCGAGTACTTCGCTTGATTGTGCATGCCCAGCGCGACGTTGAGAGCAACGTTGGCAAGATCGGTGGCGTCGAGAACGCCTGTTTCCATCGCGGTGACGCTTTCGCCGACGCCCATGGTCACAAGCGAAGCACCGGCACGGCTTAAGAGGTCGGACGCCAAGCCACCCGGTGCGCGCATGGAAAGGCCTTCAAAGTCGGCAACCGTGTTGATCGGGACAGTCGAAGGGATTTGTTCAGATGGCCAGTAGATCGGGCAGATGAAGTGGAGGTCATATTGCTCGTACAGAGCACGCGCCAATTCTAACCCGCCGCCTTCAGTGAACCAGCGGTCACGCGTCGCGCTGTCTGGATAGGCGCCAATGGTGTCGCCAAGCACACCCATAGCGGGATCGCTGCCTGCGAAATAGCTTGGCGCGGTATACTGGCCGTCCAAAATGCCATTCTGGATCGCTTCGATTGTCTCAGCGGCCCCAACAACCGCGCCGCCCGGCAACACGGTGATGTTCACCGCGCCATCGGTCGCTTCGGCGAGATCCGCGGCCATCTCCTCAAAGGCAACGGTGGTTGCCGCCGTTGCGCCGAGAAAAGTCTGCATTTGAAAGTCTTCGGCAGCGGCAGGCGCGGCCGCAAGGCCCAAAATCGCCGTGCTTGTGAAAAGTGTGGTCAGTTTCATGGGTACGTCCTCCCAGACAGGTTGGGTGTGTGCTCGCGGTTAGGCCGCGATGCGTGGGGTTTTCATGTTGAGGATTTGCCGGGTCTCATCGACGGTGGCTGGTTCGCGGCCCAGAGAACGGGCCTGCGCGACGACCTTTGCGATGACCTCGGCATTGGTGAGATGCCGATCACCATCCTTGTAGGCGTAGTCGCCCAGGCCGATGGAGATATGTCCGCCCTCGCGGATAACCTTCTCAGTCAGCGCGAAAAGGTCGCCCTTGTAAGAGACCGCTGTCCAAACGCAGGCGTAGTCCGGGGGTAGAAACGCGGTGTGAGCATCAAGACCTGCGATCGTGCCGGGGTGACCGGCAAAGATGATCTCGTCGGTCATGCAGAAGCAGATATAGGCGGGCGCATCGAGCACACCCATCTTGAGAAACTGCTCGATCTGGCGCGTGAAGCCGACATTCCAGCTCACCAGGTAGGGCGTGAGATTGTAGTGCCGAATGCGTTCGGCAAAATACATCAGCGTGCCGGTGGAATTCTTGTAGATCAGTTCGGTGGTGTCGTATTTGCCCTCTTCCGGGTTCCACCAATCCACATTCACGCTGCCGACATCCATTGGCGCGAAATCTGGGGCTGTATCGGACGACTTCATCATTTCCTCAATCGCCGCAAACCGGCCCCGCGCATCGGTATCGTTGGCGACATAACCCAGCGTGGGATGGATCAAGATATTGGACTGAGCGCGGATACCGGCATTGGCTTCGAGATAGAAATTGGGGTCATGGTCGGGCGTGCCATCGGCCTGGCGACCGTGAAAGTGCACAATCGCTGCGCCTTCGTCGTAGCAAGCCTTAGCGTCTGAAATGATCTCTTTGGGCAAGAACGGCACATGCGGATTTCCCCGCCGCGTTGCTAGCTCGTTCACCCGTGCCTCGATGATGATTTTGCTTCCCATGTCCTCCCTCGTGCTTCGCCAGCCTCTTACGGGCCATTCTGTCCAACGATGGCGCAGCACGCGGGAGAAATCTAGCCTTAAGATATATATTTCTTGTATCTGACACGCTTTTTATATATCTTAAGTTATATGAATACTGTAGCCGAATCCCTTTCGCAGACTGATGTCGCTGGCCTGCTCAGCGCCGCTGTTGCGGGTCACACCATGCAAAGAGTGCGGACACCGGACGGCGCGTACCGTTACAGCTATGTCAGCGATGGCGTGCGCGATGCGCTTGGCCTCGACCCAGAGCTGCTCATGACTTCGCCCGCTGTCGATCACAGCTGGCTGCATCCAGATGACCGACTGACCTTCATCGCCGCGCTTGAGCTATCCGCTGCCAAACTCTCTCCTTTAGATGAAGAGGTACGCGTCAAAGCTCCAAAAGGGCGCTATCGATGGGTTCGATCTCTCGGCAGTCCGCGCCGCTTGGATGATGGCACGGTGATCTGGGATGGAGTAGCGCTGGACGTTACGGATCGTCGGGAAGCCGTCGATGCGCTGCATAAAGCGCTGTCGCAGGTACGAGCCAATGAGGCCTCTGAAACCCGCTTCTCGCAGATTGCCGCGCACGACGTTTCAGATCGTCTAGCGGATCTGGAGCGTGCGATAGAGACACTGCCCGACGCCATTGAAACAGCGTGTGATCTCAAAGCACGGTTTGACGACTTCAAGCGCGCCTTAACGGCCGCGCGCGACCTGATCGATACCGAGGAACCTCGAGCAGACGTCAGCGAGAAAACCGACAGGATGGGTGGCGCAAAGTTTGCAAATCTGACCGCAAAACAGCGCCAGGTGCTTGCTGTCTTGAGCGGGGGGCTTTCCAATCAGCAGATCGCAGCTGAGTTGGGCATCACGGTTGGAACGGTCAAACTTCATATCTCAGCTATCCTTAGCCGACTCGGAGCGAGAAATCGTACGCATGCAGCCCAAATCTGGAACCAGTCTTAAGCGCGGGGGCTTGCAATATCAAACCTGATTGCAAGCGATCCTTGGCCAACGCGATAGAACCGTTTCCGAGCAGTCGTTGATGTGAAAATCTTCGTCGTCCGATAGCTGCCATCTCCCAATCATGGCTGAAGAGCTAGCGGCGGCTTTGCCGCCATTAGGCGCCAAGGCATTAACGGCGGGTTTGAGCCCAAACTGATCGTGGAATAGACCGTCATTCTTCAATTCGCATGACGAACCTTGGCGGAAAGCAGTCCCTACGCTTGAAGCCAAGCGAAGTGTAGAAGGCTTGCGCTTCCAAGTTGTCAGGACGCGTTCCGACCGAAAGATATGTGCAGGAAAGCGCTCTTGATTTGTAGATGCAGGCTCTCACCAGGCTGGCACCGACTCCGCACCTGCGAAACTCTGCTTCCGTGAACAGATGATGCATATCGAACCCGCGGTGTCCAAACTGGAACTGTGTCAAACCACACAAAGCAGCGTAGCCTATCAAACCAGAACTTGCCGCTGCGACTAGCAGATAAACCCATGGTTCTTCGGAAAAAACATCGCGAGCAAGTGCATCGGCACTGAGTGCACTGGTGTCGCCATGATGTGCGGCCATGTGCTTGACCATGCGCAAAATTTCTTCGGTGTCATGCGGTTGCGCTTTCCGGATTGAACCGAATGAAGTGTCGAACGGTAAAGACGTTACTTCCATATGAGAGCTCCTTTTGCCGCAGGAGCCCGAACCGAGTGCCACCATACGGCGGCATTGAACAACAAGGATGTGCCGCGCTCAGTTGAGACGGCGATGATAGCTGTTCAGGTGGTTTTGGACGAGGTTCATGGGAAGCAATAGTTTCGGTTTCCCCGAGTTTGTCAACGGCAGCTTTCCGCAGAGCCGACGCTTGGTCATGTCCTCTTTGCTGCCAAAGGCGGGCCGGCGCGTCTCTGGTGACCCAAGACCCAATTCTCCTCTAGCGATTTGGACAAACGGTCGGTTGGTTTCTGGCCTTACGCAGCCTGCTTCGCCAGTGCCATTTTTATTGCATGCTCATGGGGCGTGTTGTTGCCCAATGAAGAGTGGGGTCTGTTTCGGTTGTAGTCCTCCTTCCAAGCGGTGATCGTCTCACGGGCCTCAGCCAGTGACGAGAACAGAGTCTCGTTAATGAGCTCATCTCTGAAGCTGCTGTTGAATGACTCGACGAAAGCACTCCGCATCGGCTTACCCGGCACGATGCAATGCCAAACGGTGCCGGTCTCCTGGCACCACTTCAAGACGTTCATGCTGGTCAGCTCCGTCCTATTGTCGCTGACGATCGTTCTGGGCTTCCCGCGTCGCGTCATGGTGGCTGTCGGTTCCCGCGTGACACGCAGGCTCAAAAGCGAGTTGTCTGCGACCAAGGCGAGACACTCCCGGCTGTAATCATCGACGACGGCCAGAATCCGGAACCGACGGCCATCGGTGAAGGCGTCTGATACGAAGTCTAGGCTCTAGCGTTCGTTGGGTCGTTCTGGCACTAGCGTGGGTCGACGCACCCCAAGGGCCCGCTTCCAGCTGTAGAGTCGGCGGTTGTCTCTCGGAGATTGGTTGTCATCATCATGGGCCCTTTGATCGGAACCTCTGCCTCGCAGTCTTTAGGAAAGCGGTGTTCATGGAACTCGTTGGACTGTTTGGACCTATGACGAGCACGCCGTATTCGGAATTGGATTGCCGGAAAGAGCCGCCTCTATGCTATCTAAGGCCATCATCCCCATCTTATTCCGGGCTTGGTTTGTAGCGCTGCCGATGTGCGGCAAGAGGTAAGCGTTGGGAGCATCGAGATAAGCTTGGTTGAAATCCGGCTCCCCATCAAAGACATCAAAACCGATACCAGCCAGTTTTCCGCGCTTGAGCCCTTCAAGTATGGCTTCGTCATCAACGATCGAGCCTCGCGCGGTGTTGATGAGAAGCGCTTCTGGTTTGATGGCGTTGATGGCGTCAGCATCAATCAAATGGTGTGTTTCGGGAGTATATGGAACGTGCAAGCTCACCGCATCGCTGACAGCGAGAAGTTCCTCCAGGCGTTCGCAAGGTGTCGCGGATAAACCCTTCGCCTTCAATTGAGCTTGCGACAAGGTCGTTCTGTTCCAGTAGCGAACTTCCATTCCAAACGCTTGCGCACGCATGGCTGTAGCACGTCCGATACGGCCCATGCCAACAATACCCAGAACAGCGCCATCGAGTTCAACCCCGATGTAGCCTGTCGGGTCCCAGCGTTTCCACTGTCCATGACGAAGATCTTGTTGTGCCCGGTAGGCG
Source organism: Cohaesibacteraceae bacterium (assembly GCA_028281795.1). Lineage (GTDB taxonomy): Bacteria > Pseudomonadota > Alphaproteobacteria > Rhizobiales > MH13 > MH13. The sequence continues at coordinate 9,886 of JANQJE010000245.1, forward strand.
TGCCGAGCGGCGCCAAGCAGGCATAGAATGGCTATGTCCGCCGTCGCTGAAGTTAGCGCTCCTGGCGTGTGCGAAACGACGATCGAGCGTTTCTTGGCAGCCGCTAAGTCGATATGATCAAGGCCAACGGAGTAAGATGCGATAATTTTGACTGAACCGGGTAGTTGCCGGATGAAAGCCTCATCCAGTCTCTCTGTGGGCGTCACGAGCAAAGCAGAGGGCTCAAAGTTCTCGCAGGCGGCGACCAAGTCGGCGGACGCATACTGGTGGTCTGACGGGTTAAGAAGGACATCAAACTCGTGTTTGGCCCTTTCCTCCACCGGCTCAGGAAGGCGGCGCGTTATCAGAAGTCGCGTGTTTGAGCTCATTGTAAGGCTTCTGCTCGTGGCGGCTTTCCCACGCTAAACGCCCAGCTCTTCATCGGGAATGCGATTGAGAACTGCCGACTGTCTTGATTCAGCAAGCATGTCACCGCTATCGCCTACGGCGTTCCAGCGGTCCAAGAGCGTGCGCATGACCCTGGCGATGTGACGCTGCATGGCACGGCGTGCAGCTTCCGGCGAACGCGCCCGCAAGGCTTTGATGACCAGCTTGTGCTCGTCCACCACCGGACCTGCCACTTTGCCTGGTTCGACCTGCTCGTAAAGTCGCGTGTACAGCGGATGGAAACGTCGTTCTGTCCAATACGAACTTACCAGATCGACTAAGGCACTGTTCTCGGTCTCCAGGGCTAGCGCCTGGTGAAACCTTTGATCAGCGTCCAATGAAGGATCGCTACCGACATCCACGCCGCCGAGGGCGGCGTTATAGTATTCAAGTTCTTCAATGCGCGCTGCGCTTATGGTAGGGGCGCACAAAGCAGCTATTTCGCCCTCTACAATACGCCGCATTTCAAGAAGCTCGAACGGACCTGGGCCACTGACTTGTTCCTGGGCATCAGCAGTGTTGGTGCCTGCGCTTACAAATACACCCGCGCCGGCTCTAATATCGACGAAGCCCATGATTTCCAGCGCAATCAACGCTTCGCGGATCGTAGGCCGGCTAACCTCAAATTGTTGCGAGAGATCACGCTCAGCCGGGAGCTTATCGCCAGCCATAAGGTCACCCGCCAAAACGCGCTCGCGTATGGCATTGGCGACCATTTGATAGCGCCGCTGCGTATCTACGGCCGCAAACCTTGGGGCTCTATTTACACCGCTCAACACTGCACCTCTATTCTCATGACGTCGCCCCATGTGTCCGGACTTGGTTGATCACCCATCGTACTGGACGGCCGCTAAGCCGATTGGAGACAGCTTTTGCAGCATCCATGCTCATCGCCGCAAAAGCCTCCTGGGTGAGCGCGGATACATGCGGCGTCAGCACGGCTGAAGTTCCATATAAAACGTGGTCTTTGCCGGGTGGGCCATCGTAAACGTCAACGGCAGCGCCAGCGATGTGACCACTGCTCAGTGCTGCCGCCAAAGCGTCGTTGTCTACCAACGGTGCGCGGGCCGTATTCACCAGGTAGGCACCCGCTTTCATGTGCTCGATGGCGGAATTGTTGATGAGTCCACTTGTTGCATCAGTTAGGGGCGCGTGAAGCGTGATGATGTCTGCGAGCTCAAGGAGTTCCTGAAGCGTCGCTGCAAACCGAACGTTCATCTGTTCTGTTTCAGTTGCCCAGGGATCGAATACGATCACTTGGAGGTCAAAGGCTTGCGCAAGGTGCGCAACCCGTTTGCCAATACGGCCGTAGCCGACAATTCCGAGCGTTCTGCCTGCGAGTGTGCGGCCCAATAGCTGGTCGCGTTTGTTGAACTGGCCTGTGCGAACCATGGTGTTTCCCGCAACAACGTTGCGTTGAAGGGCGAGGATCAGCGCCATGGTGTGTTCAGCAACAGCGACCGAATTCGCATCGGGGGTAATCGCAACCGCAATGCCTCGCTCAGTGGCAGCATTGAGATCGATGCTATCGGTTCCAACGCCAACCCGCGCAATGATCTTCAAGTTTGGGGCGCGCTGGATTGTTGATGCGTTGAGGGGTGCATTGCGCACGATAAGTGCGCTGATGTCTTCCAACGCATCTTTCCATCCATCGCCTTCAACCACCTTGTAGGTTTCGGCCAGAAAGTCTCTGGCCGCGCTATCGATCGGTTGTGCAATCGCGACAGTCGTTTTCGCTGGTGACGCAGTCGCCATCGGTCCTATCCAGCGTTCTGTGCGCCGGGTATGGCGGCAAATGCCTGGAGTGCCGCTTCATCCACGGTGACTCCCAAACCTGGCAAGTCAGGCGTTTCCACGTAACCATCGACGATTTTGATAGGGGCGGTAATTGCCGCATCGCTGAACTGGTTGTCATGAAAGCCAGCCGCCTCAAAAATCCACGAGGAGGGCGAGGCAGACATCACATGCAAAGCAGCGGCATAGTTCAGGTTTGAGTGACTTGTGTGTGGGGCAAAACGTTTTCCGTATGCAAACGCCATATCAGCGATTTTTTTTAGTTCGCTGATGCCTCCGGTCTTGGACGCATCACACTGGACGATGTCGATCGCGCGCGCTTCCAGCAGTTCGCGGACCCCATCGCGCCCATAATGGTTCTCGCCTGCAGCCACTGAAATGCCAGCTTTCCCGGACAGCTGTGAAAGCTCTGGTATGTGACGCTTCGGAAATGGTTCTTCCAGCCAGGCGACCCCAAGCTCCTCTAATCCAGGCAACAACTGTTTCACTGCAACGCCATCGTAGGAGGTGTTCACATCTACCATGATCTGAAACGCATCGCCGAAGTCTTCGCGGATTCGTCGAACCC
>JANQJE010000255.1 GCA_028281795.1 Cohaesibacteraceae bacterium
GGCGCAAGCGTTGTTTCATCGATCCGGATGAGAGCAGGTGAACTGGGGCTGGCAGCGGACATTTGGACCAGGCGGGCGAGCATATCTACGAACAAACCCGAGAGCGGCAGATTCGACCAACTGGTGTCGGCGGTCACATGGAAAAGAATCAACTGACCATCGCCGCGCGCGACGCCGGTTACAAGCGGTGTGGAATCGGCAAGTTCCGCATAGGTGCGTGTTGCAAGCGCTGCTCCCGGTTCGCTGAGAACCTGACGTTCGATGCGCACATCGTCTGGTATCGTAAGGCCCGCGAACGGGCTTTGCTGGCTGAAGGGTGCGATGGCCTGCGGTTCGTCCCACGTCAAGGCGCCGCCGAGTTGCCGATCAACGGCACGCAGGGGAACGGGCACCATCGGATCGGCAGATTGAGTGAGCCCGGTGGATGCGAATCGGATGAGCACACCACCTTCCTCTATCCACGACTCGAGCAGCGAGACGGTCGAGGGGATGAGGCTGGCAACGTCGACCAGCACGATGACGCTGACACCATCTTCGATCATCATCTCGATCTCACCGCTGGTGTTGCCTGAGCGTGGAACGACGACATCGGCTGTGGGACGCAAGGCGCGTTCAACGTAGGTGGTGCCAGCCAGAAGAGGTTGAGCTTCGTTGCGGCGCTCAGCGCCCACAATGCCAACCCGGCGACGTTCAAGCCGATCATCGACCAGGACAACATGCCCGGCATGGGCCGTGGGCGTAACGGCGATGCGTGCGATGTCGTTGCGCAGGTCGAGAGGAACATCGAAATGGATGCGTTCGTGCAAGGTACCATCGGTGTTGCGCAAGGCTGCCGATGCCAATTGGCGGCCGGAGGCATCCAGCGCCACAACGCTCGGTGCGATCGGGTCGAGCGCGCCATCAATCGCTGTCACAATAACAGCCGGACCATCCGCGCCGCCGTCCAGACTCAGCGTGAGATCAGGCGTTGCTCCCGGAATGATGGCCACAGCCTGGTTCTGCGCCAACTCGGCTAGCCAGTTCTCCTGCGCGTCGGTGGTAGCCAGCCCACCAGCGAGCCATGTCAGGGCAGCGCCCTGCCATTGCGGACTGTCCAGCAGGGTATTCACGTGATTGCGCAAGGCTTGTTCGTCGACCGACACAGGTTGTGGCGAGATGGTTTCCAGGCTTGCAAGCGCTGCGGCCCGGTCGCCAGGCAGCGGTATCGCTGTTTGAGGTTGAGGAAAGCCCACGACTCCAACGGGTCGGCCTTGCGCTGAGGCTGTTTCGACCAGCCGCTCGGCAAGGGTTCGGCGTTCATCCCAATCGGATGCGCTGGACCAGTCGGTCTCGATCATCACCAGAAGGGGCTGCCCACCTGATCCAGGCAGCGCGATGGGATCGGATGCGCGCCACACTGGGCCGGCAAAGGCGAGAATCAACAAGGCAAGCAGTACAAGGCGCAGCGCCAGCAGCCACCACGGTGTTTTAACCGGTGTTTCTTCCGCATTGATCAGCTTGGTCAGCAGCCGCAGTGGCGGAAAAGGCGTTGTTGCCGGTCGAGGCGGTGTCGCGCGCAACAGCCACCAGAGTGCAGGCAGCGCAAGCAGCCCCAGCAAGGCGAGCGGCGCGAGAAAGGACAGAGAGGAAAGGCCCAGCGCGCCCATGATCAGCGATCTCTTGCGCGGGACAGCGCCTCGTGGATCGAGAGCAACGGGGTCGCAGCCGGCCGGTCGGTGTGAGAGATGGTGTGGCTCCAGCCGCGCGCGCGGGCGATATTGCGCAGGTCGTCGGTGAAGGCTCGAAACAGTGCCTGATAAGGTTGTTGCCAGCTTTCCGCACGGCCGGCGATGATTTCGTTGGAGCGTTTGTCGAGCGGCTGAAAACGTGTGCGGCCTTTAAACGGAAAGGCTTCTTCGACCGGGTCGACGATCTGCACCAGATGCGCGCGCGCGCCACGCGTTACCAATTGTTCCACCAGCCGGGAGCGGCTTTGTTCGTCAAAAAGAAAGTCCGAGAGGACGATGACGTCTTCACGTGGCTTTACAGCGGTCATATCTGACCAGCGAAGCTTGCCGGATTTGTCGGTGTCGCGGGTTATCAACTCCAGTGCCATTGTGTTGAGCGCTGCATCGCTGGTTTTTGGCCGTTCGCCACCGATGATTCCGACACGTTCGCCGCCTTTCGTCAGCATCGCGGCCAGGGCCAACGCCATGACAACGGCGCGGTCGCGTTTCGGCTCACGCGCATCGGGCGAAGCAAAACGCATCGAAGAGGACATATCCACCGAGAAGCGCACGGTATGAGCGCTTTCCCATTCCATTTCACGGACGAACAGAGCATCGCCGCGGGCCGACCGCCGCCAGTCGATGCGGCTTGACGCATCGCCTGGTCCATACTGGCGAAACTGCCAGAAAGATTGGCCTGAGCCTGCGCGCTTGCGGCCATGCAAACCGGCGAGCAAGGATGCTGCCAGGTTTTTAGCCTCGACCATCAAATCAGGCATGGCGTCTGCCAGTGCGCGGGGGCGCGTGCCGAGGTCAAGCGGATCAAGTCGTGCAAGGCCATGTGGACCGTGCCCGGTTCCACCTCGCCCCGGATTTGGCTTTTGCCAGGTGATCACAAAAGCGCCTCGACCAGTCTGGCAACGAGATCGCGGCGCGTGACACCTTCGGCGCGCGCGGCATAGGTCAACGCCATACGATGGCGCAGAACCGGCTCGGCCAGTGCGGCGACATCGTCCTTCGATGGGGAGAAGCGGCCGTTGAGCAGTGCGCGGGCGCGTGTGGCCAGCATCAATGCCTGGCTTGCGCGGGGGCCCGGACCCCAATCGAGATGATCGCCAATCACAGGATGGGCTTCGGAACCCGGACGTGCACCACGGACAAGGTCCAGAATCGATTCAGCCACCTGCTCGCCAACCGGCATGGCTCGGACCAGTTTCTGGGCGGCGATGAGATCGTCCGATCCCATGATCGATTTTGGAGCGGCTTCCGCTTCGCCGGTCGTAAGTTTCAGCATGGCGCGTTCGGCGTCGCGGTCCGGAAAACCGATCTCGATCTCCAGCAGGAAGCGATCAAGCTGAGCTTCGGGAAGAGGGTAGGTCCCTTCCTGTTCGATCGGGTTTTGTGTGGCGAGCACATGAAAGGGGCTTGGCAGATCGTGGCGGGACCCCGCCACTGTCACATGGTGCTCCTGCATGGCCTGCAGCAGGGCGCTTTGCGTGCGCGGGCTTGCACGGTTGATCTCATCGGCCATCAAGAGCTGCGAAAAGATCGGCCCTTCGATGAAACGGAATTCCCGTGTGCCGCTCGCACTTTCTTCCAGAACTTCGGCGCCCAGAATGTCGGACGGCAGAAGATCGGGTGTGAACTGGACACGCCGTGCACCCAGACTGAGCACCGTGCCCAGGGTTTCAACCAGTTTGGTTTTAGCAAGGCCAGGAAGGCCAACGAGCAGAGCGTGCCCGCCGCAAAGCAGTGCGACCAGCGTGTTTTCAATGACTCTGTCCTGGCCCAGGATTGTCTGGCCGATGGTCTGGCGGGCCAGCGCGAGACGCTCGGCGGTTGCCGTCGCCTGATCGGCGATGGCCTTCACGGCTTCCGGGTCGGCTTGATCCGCAGATGACTTTTCGGTTTGCAAATCAGTCTGTTGCAATGCGCACTCCTACAGTGTCCACGGGTGTTGAAGGTTTTCATCTGCGGCAGCGTGCCACCTTATCCTGCCCCTTCGTGGCGCCTTTTTGTCGGTTGGCTTGAGATGCGTCATAGAACGAAGCATCAAGCTGGTCTGAGTGGCAGGCTGCGCAATATGTGCGTATCGCGCAAGACCAAAGACAATGTTCATCTGTGATCTTCTGGTGAAAGATAGGTCTCGACCATCGTATGGAAACATCGCCATGACCCAGTCTACCGGGGGTAACAACGACGGTCCGACGCCCTTTGAAAGTCTTCTTTATGCAGCTGGCAGCGGCAAACGCATGCCGCCGGTTGAACGATGGAATCCGCCTCTGTGTGGCGAAATCGACATCCGTATCGCCGCTGATGGTACCTGGTATCACGAAGGCGGCGCCATTCAGCGCACCCGGCTGGCGAAGTTGTTTTCGTCCTTGTTACGCAAGGATGATGATGGCGTGACCTATCTGGTCACACCGAAAGAGAAGCTGGCCATTGTTGTGGATGATGCACCGCTTGTGGTCGTCGACTATGCCGCCAGGCTAGCCGAGAACGGCGATGTCCTTGTGCTGCGCACTTCCATGGACGATGTGGTGGAAGTGGATGCCAGTCACCCGATGCGCTTTGCGCTGCAGGTTGGTAGTGACGGGATCAAGCCTTATGTTCTGGTGCGCGGCTGTATCGAGGCGCTGCTCAATCGGTCCACGACTATGGCGCTCCTGAACGATGAACGGTTCGTTCGTCTCGAAGGTGACGACCCGGTTCTGAAATCCGGACCGGCCTGTTTTCCCATCAAACCGGAGGCGGTCGACACTTAAACCACCGGTCAAGCCCATTCCAAAAGGATCACCGTTTGCCAGATCAGGCCAACAGTCACGCTCACGACGCTCTCCAAAAAATGCTCGCTATGAGCGATCAAGCTCTTATGGAGGCTTTTTTCAGATCACTTCTTCGTGAAGAGCCTGCTGTCTCTCATGATGGAAATCTGGCTGATCCGTCCGGTGATCACATCCTCAATCCGGACTTTGCCGACCGCGAACCAGAGACCGGTCTCAAACCGGCAGCTGTCCTGATTGCAGTCCATAACGGTGTCCACGCGCCGGATGTCACGCTGACGGTCAGGACCTCTACTTTGACTGCACACGCTGGCCAAATTGCGTTTCCGGGAGGTCGGGTCGACCCCGGTGAAACTCCGCATCAGACGGCTTTGCGCGAAGCCAATGAAGAGGTTGCGTTGCCGCCAAAAGCGGTTGAGGTGCGCGGATTTTTGCCCAGCTACGCCTCGCGCACGGGCTACCGTGTGTATCCGGTGGTGGGCTCCCTGGAAAAGATGCCGCCACTGTCACCAAGTCCAGCAGAGGTAGACAGCATCTTTCAAGTGCCGTTACGGTTTCTTCTCAATCCTGAAAACGCACAGCAGACCAGCCGTGTCTTCGAAGGAAAGCGCCGGTATTTTTTTACGTACCAGTTTGAGAATCATGCAATCTGGGGTTTGACGGCCGGCATTGTACACCACATGTCAAAGCGCTTGATTGAGCATCTGAGTTTGTCTGTTTGAGTTTGAGGAAATCTGCGTGCTTCGCGTTGCCATCATCAATATTGCGCTCTTCCTGGTCCCATTTGCACTCTACCTTTTGTGGAGCATGGTTCGTGGCAAGCGGTCCGACATGCCGTTCTACTGGCTGGTGGGATCCGGTGTGGCGCTTGTTCTGGTGGCGATGATCTCCCTCGCGCAGTTTCAGCCCGGTGGTACTACGGGACAATATGAGCCGCCGCGGTTTGAAGATGGCCAGATTGTCCCGGGAAGGGTTGTCGAGCCTTTCGAATGACGGACTCTCTTCGCCAGCTGCTCGCGAGCCCCGGTCTTTCCACGCTTTTTGATGCTGTGGCGCGCGATGGTGACGAGGCCTGGCTTGTTGGCGGTTGTGTGCGTAACGCCTTGCTTTCTGAGCGCAATGGCGATCTCGACCTGGCCACACAGGCTCTGCCTGAAACGGTTATGGAGCGTGCCCGAGAGGCCGGCTTGAAGGCGGTTCCGACCGGGATTGATCATGGGACCGTTACAGTCATCATCGACCATGTTCCTTTCGAGGTCACAAGCCTGCGTAAAGATATTGAGACCGATGGACGGCGGGCTGTGGTGTCCTACACACGCGATCTTGCCGAAGATGCCGCGCGCCGCGATTTCACGATGAATGCGCTTTATGTGGATCGGCAGGGAACTTTGCATGATCCCATGAACGGCCTATCTGACCTTGAGGCCCGCCGTGTGCGGTTTATCGGAGATGCAGGGGAGCGCATCCGCGAGGACTATTTGCGTGCTTTGCGCTATTTCAGGTTTTACGGATGGTACGGCAGGGGATCGCCGGACCGTGATGCCATCAGAGCCATTGTGGCCAACAAGGCCGGACTCCAAGAGCTTTCTGCCGAGCGTGTCTGGGCGGAGTTGAAGAAAACCCTGCATGCGCCGCATGTCACCCGCGCGCTCCTGTGGATGCGGCAGACGAGCATTTATTCCGTCGTGCTGCCCGAAAGCGGTGACATGGACGTCTTCGCCAGGTTCATGCGGCTTGAGGCTGCCACTGGCGTCCATCCTGATCCACTGCTGCGGTTGTTGGCGCTGCTGCCGCTTGATAACCGATCGCGTATCGAAGCGCTCGCTGACCGGTTGAGGCTTTCGGGCATTGAGCGGCAGCGTCTGCTTCGCGCACAAGAAACTTTCACTTCCTGGGACGGCACGGTCCCGGTCGATCCCAGAGCGCTACGCGCATCGCTTTATGCCGCTGATGAGCGGTCGGTCCGTGACGCCATGATGCTCACAACCGCTCACGCGCTCGATCCTGACCCGGAGTTGGAACTGCCCGATGACGTTGCAGACCACATGGCTTCGATGTGGAACCTGGCCTATACGTGGCAGAAACCAGAGCTTCCCGTTTCAGGTAAAGATCTTCTGGAGCGCGGTATTCCGGCAGGACCGCAGCT
>JANQJE010000259.1 GCA_028281795.1 Cohaesibacteraceae bacterium
TGTGCAGCCATCGCGCCGACCGAAGGATGGCCGCTATGGTGAGAACCCCAACCGTCTGCAGCACTACTACCAGTATCAGGTGATCCTGAAACCGTCGCCACCCAACCTGCAGGACCTTTATCTGCGCTCGCTGGCCGCCATCGGGCTCGATGCCGCGACGCACGATATCCGCTTCGTCGAAGACGACTGGGAAAGCCCGACGCTCGGCGCCTGGGGCCTTGGCTGGGAGTGCTGGTGCGATGGCATGGAAGTGTCTCAGTTCACTTACTTCCAGCAGGTTTGCGGCCAGGAATGCTCGCCGGTCTCCGGCGAACTGACCTATGGGCTGGAGCGCATCGCCATGTATGTGCAGGGTGTCGAGAACGTCTACGATCTCAACTTCAATGGTCTCGAAGGCCCTGAGAAAGTGACCTATGGCGATGTGTTTCTGCAGGCCGAGGAAGAGTATTCCCGTCACAACTTTGAAGCCGCTGATACCGCGATCTTGTTCCGCCACTTCGACGACGCGGAACGTTTGTGCCGCCATCTGCTGGAGGCCGGGGCGCCCGGCGATGATGGCGGTCTCCACCAGATCGTGCTGCCTGCTTATGACCAGTGCATCAAGGCCAGCCACATCTTCAATCTGCTGGATGCACGCGGCGTGATCTCGGTCACGGAACGCCAGTCCTACATTCTTAAGGTGCGCGAACTAGCCAAGGCCTGTGGCGCCGCCTGGCTCAACACGCGCGCCGGTGGCGGCATGCCTGCTGACAGGGCCGCCTGAACCAAGGAAACAGTCCCATGGAATGGATCATCCTCGCTCTTGTCGTTGCCGTTATTGGCTATGCCATCGTCATCTACAATTCGCTGGTGAAAAACCGGCAGATGGTGCGCGAAGGCTGGTCGGGCATTTCGGTCCAGCTTCAGCGTCGTTCCGACCTCATCCCCAACCTGCTCGAAACCGTGAAGGGCTATATGGGCCACGAAAAAGAGGTGCTGGAGAACGTGACCGCGCTGCGCGCCCGTGCTCAGGCGGTGGGCGATGAGCACCCGGCCGAGCGGGCCGGTGTCGAAAGCTTGTTGGGCGCTGCCCTTGGCCGCTTGATTGCGGTGGCGGAGAACTACCCGGACCTTAAGGCCTCGGCCAACTTCATCGAGTTTCAGGACGCTCTGGAGGAAACCGAGGACAAGCTGCAGCTTGCGCGGCGCTACTACAATGGCGCAGTGCGCAACTTCAACACGCAGGTCGAGCAGTTCCCCTCCAACCTGATCGCCGGGCAGTTCCGCTTTCAACAGGCGGAGTATTTCGAGCTAGAAGACCCGGCGGATCGGGCGGCGCCGGAGGTCTCGTTCGGATGACCCTCCGCCGTCGGCGGTCCTAAGCCTCTTACGGCAAACCGTTACGGGATATTATACGTGCCTGTCGGTAAAGAGCTTTTAGGCTTAGCGGTTTTGATCGTAGGCACGATTATGGTTTTCGCGGTCATGTACGCGAGCTGGTCCCGTACCAGCCGAGCCCTGAAAAGCGTCCTAACCATACCAAGCTCTGAGCCTCCGGGCGGTCTTCCCCCAACCGTGCTTGGCTGGGTTTACGCTCGCGCGCACAACCACAGCTACCAGGACAAGGGTTTTGTCGCCGCATTGGTTTCACTCGGTTTGCGCGGCAAGCTTATCATTGAAGACAAGGATGGCGGCGTCACGTTTCAGCGACGCAAAACCGAAGGTGCACCCGCTGATGGTGACTTGCCGGCCATCGAACGCTTCATCATGACCGCTATCCTTAGACATCGCCCAAATACGGTAGCGGTGTTTTACGAGAAAACGAGGTTCAGGAAAGCGACCCGAGCCGTGCGCAAACTGGTTTTCACATCGATTCCCGACCGTTATTTCACCACCAGTTCGGTCCATATCGTACCCGGCTTCATCGTTGTTTTGGTCAGTCTGGGTGTGTTCGACGGCTTGTTCCCAATGGACAATGCCATGAGGGTTTTGGTTGCCTTTAATGCGTTGAATGGGCTGTTGTTTGGCTGGTTTTCTGGGCCGTTGTTGGCGTTTCTAATTGGCCGTATGCCGGCTAACGAGCCATGGCATTGGCTTGGCAGTCTGCTTGGACTAGGCATCGCGGTTCTGTGGGCTTTCGTCACGTACACAAACCTCCAGACATCAATGGACCAGCTTACTGGGGCATTCCAAGCAAGCATGGTCTCGTCGTTGGGGATGGGTGGGATCATCGGAGCCTTTGCCTCGATCATGGTTAGACCCACCCCGGAAGGCGAAAAGCTGCTGGGAGAAATCGAAGGCTTTCGAGCCTACCTGTCGGGATCAGGCGGCAACGACACCAAGCTCGTCGATGTGTCCGAGGTGACGGTCGACATGTTCGAGCGTTTTCTGCCTCACGCTATCGCTCTTGGCGTTGAACGGGCATGGGCGGAAAGGTTCGAAAGAAACCTTGGGGCAACGAGAGCCAGCAAGCATTTGAGCTACGCTCCCAGCTTTTACTCCGGTCCGTCGTTCAAGCCGGGGGCGGTCGCCAGTTCGATCGTCGACATCGTGTCAAAATTGGAAGCCGGCTATCGGCGGGCGAAGTTGTTTGGGTGACTCGTCCGGCCATTCATGAGCAACAGATGTGCGTATGTTGGACATAATCCGCGACAATCCAGGCGTTGCAGTGCTCGTTGCCGGAGCGATCGTCGTCTTCGTGACCATGTTCGTCAGCTGGTGGCGCGTTGGACGGGATCCAAAACCTGGCCTTGTGATCCCGCGTTCAGAGCCGCCTCGCGGTCTGTCACCCGAAGCATTGGGTTGGATATACGGTCGTGGTCATAGCAAATACTATTTTGGAAGGAGTTTCACGACAGCAGTCATCTCTTTGGGTGCTCGCGGCAGACTTCTCATTGAAGAGGTCAATAAAACAATCAAACTGATCAGCCGCGATCAAGAAATCGCAGTATCTGATCATGATCTGCCGCCGGGCGAGCGCGCTTTACTCACAGTCTTTTTTGAGCCTTACTCGACATTTTATCTTGATAAATACAACAAACAACAGATCAGAGGCGCAACAGCAGACCTGCATAATTCGATCTTCGCAAGGCTGGAAGGTCGATATTTCACAACAAACTGGCCGTCAATTATTATCGGGTTTTCAGCCGCAGCGATAAGCTTATTGTTGTTTTATTTTTTGGGTCGACCAGTCACAGATGTGGCAGTCTCAGTCGGCGCACATCTGGTCGGGGGTTTGTTCGTCGGCTTTGCCAGCTCCAAGGTCTGTGCTTGTGTTCGAGGCCAAGCCCCACAGATTTCGCTAAATAACTTCTTTGGCTTGCTTGCGACAGCTGGTTCCGTCATCGTCATGATGACGTTTCATTATATCGATTTAGCGGTCAACGATGTTGGAGATGCCTCGATCCAGCTGATCTCAGTGCTCGCGTCCGCCTGCACGGGTGTGTCGCTCGGAGCCTTTGCCGTGCTAATGGCCAAGCCAACATCGGAAGGCCGACACATATTGGATGAGATCGAAGGTCTTCGTTTTTACCTGGCCGCCAGGGGTACAGAGCGGTTGAAGATGGTCGGTATGCCGGTGATTACTAAGGAGCTCTTCGAGAGTCGCTTGCCCTATGCGGTCGCCTTGGGCGTCGAACGAAACTGGTCGCAAGTGTTTGAAAAGCAAATGGATGAGTCGGTCACGGACGAACGGGTCAACTACCAGCCTAGTTTTTATCATGGTCCTTCGTTCAGACCTGGCGAGATTTCTCCGTTCGTGGTGCGCCTTGTCAAAACTATACATGCCGCCCATGACAAGTTGATGCAGGACGAGTGACGTAATGGTTCGTTGTGAGTATTTGTACAAAGGCAAGTTGAGAGTTGCGACCATGACGCGCCTGATCGCGTTCCTGTTTCTTGCTCTCGCTTGGGCCGTCATGCCTGCGTACGCGCAGGAGGAGATTCTGAGCTTCGAATCCCGCGTCGAGGTGCAGACGAACGGCGATTTCCTGGTCACCGAGCGCATCACGGTGCGGGCCGAGGGCTTTGAAATACAGCGCGGCATCTTCCGCGACTTTCCAACCGTCCACCGGCGCCCTTCCGGCCTCGTCGACCGCACCACCTTCGAGGTGCTTTCCGTCACCCGTAATGGGGTGGACGAGCCAAACCATCAGGAGTCGATCCAGGGCGGGACGCGGCTCTACATCGGCCAGGCCGACCGCTTTCTAACAAGCGGTATATACACCTACGAGATTCGCTACCGCTCCCAGCATCAGATGCGCTTTTTCGAGGATTTCGATGAGGTCTACTGGAACGCCACCGGGAACTTCTGGTCGTTTCCGATCAATCGGGCCGTAGCGACCATCCAGTTGCCGACGGGGGCGGAGATCGGCAACACGGCCTCGTTCACCGGGCGGTTCGGGCACGTCAGAAGCAGCGCACGCGCATCCATCACAAGCCCGAACACCGTCCGTTTCGAGACGACGGAGGGCATGCTCACGCAAGAGGGGCTGACCGTCGCGGTCGCCTTCCAAAAGGGCTTGGTCGCCGAGCCAAGCGCAGGTTCTCAACAACTCAAAGCATTGCACGACAATGCGGGCATTTCAGCCGTGCTCATTGGTGCGACCGCCGTTTTCCTCTACCTTTTCGTCAGTTGGATGCGAGTGGGCCGCGACCCGAAACGTGGCGTTGTGATTCCTCGCTTCGAGCCGCCACGCGGATTATCCCCGGCAGCTATCAGCTGGGTCTATTACCGCGGCCACAAGGGCGGCAACACTGGCAAGAGCTTCATGGCCGCCCTCGTTTCTCTGGGAACCAAGGGCAGGCTGGTCATCGACGATCGGGGTGGGACGGTCACGGTTCGCCGGCGCAATGAAACCGGCGCCCCAGTTGATGGCGAACTGCCACCTGGTGAGCGCGCCTTGATGCGCGGGCTGCTGGGTCATAACGAGGCACTGACGTTCAACCGATCCAATGCCCGCAGACTCATGACCGCAACGGCCAGTTTTCGTGCCAGCATCAGCAAGGAGTTTGCTGGCCGCTACTTCAAGCACAACACTGGCTACACAATCCTCGGTGTCGTCATCGCCGTTGTCTGCCTGTTCGCGTTTCTGGTGTTCTTCCCGGCAACGGACGTGCTGGTGGTCGGCGTGATCCTCCACTTCATCGGCGGGCTGATTGCAGGGTTCACGCTGACCAAAGCCTATGCCCGTTTCACCGGACGCGCGCCGCAGGTTCACCCCCTCGCCTCGTTTGCCTATCTCGGTATCGGCATGCTGGTCCTCGTAATACTGTTCAATATGTTCCATGCGTCGGGAGCCAGCGATTGGGCCACAGGTTGGGTCCTGCAACTGACTATTCTGGCAGCCTCGGTCATGGGCGCAGCGATCACGGTTTTTGCGATCCTCATGTTCGCGCCGACACCTGAAGGTCAGGAACTGATGGACGAGATCGAGGGTTTCCGGCTCTATCTTTCGGTTGCCGAAGCCGAGCGGATGAACATGACCGATGCGCCGGACTTTTCGCTGGAACTGTTCGAGCGCTTCCTACCCCATGCAATCGCCCTGGGCGTTGAGAAACCATGGTCGGAGGCGCTTGAAGAACATCTCGACAGGATGACGCCCAGCGAGCGTTCGGGCTATCGACCGCGCTACTATTCAGGCCGTTCCTTCGATTCCGGTGCGGTTGCGGCATCCACCGCGGCCATCGCCTCGACCATCGGCTCGGCTTACGCAGCTTCCATGCCGAAGTCTTCCGGCTCTTCAGGAGGCGGAGGCGGGTCTTCCGGTGGCGGCGGTGGTGGTGGCGGCGGCGGTGGATGGTGATCCCGACAAAAGGAGAAAATGATGGCCAAGTTGCTCGAACAAGCCCCTGTGCTTCTGGTGAAAGACCTTGAAGCCAGCGTGGCCTATTGGCGTGAAAGCCTTGGGTTCAAGGCCCGTCTCTATGGCGAACCGCCGGGTTTTGCGATCCTCAAGCGCGATGCCTGTTTCCTGATGCTGTCGCTGGCGCCGGATGATCATGAGATCGTCCCGCACTGGAAAATCGTCGACAAGATGTGGAACGCCTATTTCTGGGTCGATGACGCCAAAGCGCTTTATGAGGAGTTTGTGGCCAAGGACGCAAAGATCGACTACACGCTGTGCGAACAACCCTACAACGTTCTTGAGTTCGGTATTCAGGACCTTGATGGACACGACATCGCGTTCGGCCAAGATCTGGAATGACCTCGCCCAGCCCTGAAGTGATACCCCCATGCCCGATCTGCTGCTTGAACTGTTCAGCGAAGAAATCCCTGCGCGCATGCAGGCGCGCGCCGCCGACGATCTGAGAAAGGGTATCACCGACCGTCTGGTCGAGGCCGGGCTGGTCTATGAGGGTGCCAAGGCTTTCGTGACACCGCGCCGCCTTGCCTTGCACGTTGCGGGTATTCCGACCCGGTCGCCGGATGTGAACGAGGAGCGCAAGGGCCCGCGCGTCGGCGCACCAGACAAGGCCATCGAAGGCTTTTTGCGCGGAGCAGGCCTGTCTTCAGTTGACCAGGCCGAGACGGTCGACGATCCGAAAAAGGGTGCCTTCTATGTTGCCAGGATCGTGAAACCGGGCCGTGCGGCCGAAGACATCATTGCCGATGCCGTCAAAGAGGTGGTGGAGACGTTCCCCTGGCCGAAGTCGATGCGTTGGGGGTCGGGCGATCTGCGCTGGGTACGTCCGCTGCACTCCATCCTCTGCACCTTCGGGCCGGAGACCGAGGACCCGATCGTTGTGCCTGTCGAGGTTGGCGGCATCGCGTCCGGCAACACCACACAGGGCCACCGCTTCCACGCGCCGGATACGTTCACTGTGCGCCGCCTGGACGATTATCAGACCAAGCTGGAAGCTGCTTACGTCGTGCTCGATGCGGAGCGGCGCAAGGCGATCATCGAAACCGAGGCGAAGAACCTGACTTTTGCGCAAGGCCTGGATCTGGTGGAAGACCCTGGCTTGCTCGAGGAGGTCGCGGGTCTGGTGGAGTGGCCCGTCGTGATGATGGGATCCTTCGATGAGACTTTTCTCGCGATTCCCGATGCGGTGATCCGGGCTACGATCCGCGCCAACCAGAAATGCTTCGTTCTGCGCGATCCGGCGAGCGGCGATCTTGCCAACCGTTTCCTGCTGACCTCCAACATTGTGCCCGATGACGGCGGCGCGGCGGTGACCGCAGGCAATGAGCGCGTGATCAATGCGCGCCTGTCCGATGCGCTCTACTTCTGGCAGACCGATCAGGCCAATCTGCCGGATCTTGAAACATTAAAGGACAGCGCCTGGCGGCTTGGGCTGGATCTCGACAAACCGCTCGATCAACGCGCAGCGCGCCTCGACAGCTTGAACGTGGTGTTTCACGCCAAGCTTGGCACACAGGGTGAACGTGTCCAGCGCATCGCGGCACTGTCGCGTACCATCGCCGATGAAATCGGCGTCGATCCGGATGTTGCGGAGCGGGCAGCCAAACTCGCCAAGGCCGATCTCCAGACCGAAGTGGTGGGCGAGTTTCCGGAACTTCAGGGTTTCATGGGCGCGCGCTATGCCTGGCTTCAGGGCGAGCACGACAGCGTCGTTGCCGCGATCGAAGACCATTACAAACCGCAAGGCCCCTCGGACTCCGTGCCGACCGACAAGGTTGCCGTGGCGGTCGCGCTGGCCGACAAGCTGGACACGCTCTGCGGCTTCTGGGCCATTGATGAAAAACCGACCGGGTCGAAAGACCCTTATGCCTTGCGCCGGGCTGCACTCGGTGTGGTGCGATTGGTCCGCGAAAACGGCCTGGAGATCGCGCTGGTCGATCTGGTTCATGGTCATCTTGGCATTGCCGCCGACCAGTGGGCGGATCTTCAGGCGTTCATCACCGAGCGCTTGAAAGTGGCACTGCGCGACGAAGGCATCGGCCACGATGTGGTGGATGCCTCAACCGCATCCGGCGTGGGCGATATCCTGCGCACGGTGCGGGCCGCCGAAGCCTTGGCCAAGCTGCTTGATTCCGACGACGGACAGAATCTGCTGGCCGGCTACCGGCGTGCGGCGAACATTCTGGCTGCTGAAGAAAAGAAAGGCACCAAGGTCGCCGACGGCATCAACGCGGCATTGTTCGGGCATGCTGAAGAGGGTGCGCTGAACGATGCTTTGACGTCCACCTCATCGGCGTCGCAAACCGCCATCGAAGCCGGTGACGTCGAAACAGCGATGCATGCGCTGGCCACTTTGCGGGCACCCATCGACGCTTTCTTTGAAGAGGTTCTGGTGAACGCGGAGGACGAAGCCGTGCGCGCTAATCGCCTCGCTCTGTTGCACGATGTACGCGATGCGATCCATGCGGTGGCTGATCTGTCCAAGATCGAGGGATAAATCTGCCTCAAAGCGTGTCATCCCGGACGCCGAAGGCGATCCGGGACCTGCCGCCCGAACATAGCCGCAGATCCTGGCTCAACGCCGGGATGACAGTCGCAATAGTCTAGCCGAGCTCAACACGCACGTCCCGGACCTCTTTCAGGAGATCCGGGCGGAAGGCCAGCAGACGGTCGACGAGGTTGACCGGGTCTTTGGCAAGCGGATGGAGGTCCACGAGGATCGTGTTGCCATTGCGTTTCCAGGCTTTGGCCATCAGCATCTTCCAGAACGGCACGGGGTCGTGCTCGATCACGACGGTTTCCGGCGCGGCCCGAAGTTCGACATGCAACGTGTGAAGCCGCAATGACCGCAGCGCACGCTGTTCATGGCGTACGTTTTTGACCGCCGCCCAGGGTATGATGCCGAGCCGTTCGAAGAACAAGCCGCGCTGATCGGCGCCAAGCCGTACAACGCCCTTCTCGATCAGGGGATAGAAGTAGGCTGAAACGGTCAGCCCGACCGGAACCATGATCAGGAACACCGGGTGGCCCTGTACGAAGAAAGCAAGCACGCCAAGCGCGGCCAGCACCAAGCCGCCATAGGCCATCATATCACCTGAGCCCGGCAGATAGTTGACGCCCAACGAACGGGGCGGAGGAGGCGCGGTGGTGAAAGGGTCGGCGTTGGCCATCGTTTAGAAAATTTCTGTTTCTGAGATCGTCAGGCCAAAGCCCTCAAGGCCAACATAAGTGCGTTTCTGGCTCGACAACAACCGGATCGATGTAAGCCCGAGGTCCCGCAATATCTGCGCACCGAGGCCGATCTCGCGCCACTCCCCAAGGCGCGCATTGGCGGTTTCGTGATCGTCATCCACACCGGCAGCCGATCGTGCGTGACGGGCGCTGGTCGGCGCGACACCGACGGAGCCTTCGCGCAGATAGACGATCACACCCCGTCCTTCTTTGGAAAAACGGGCCATCACGTCGTCGAGGCGGCTGTGCGCGCCGAACACGTCTTCACTGACGCTTTCAAGATGCAGCCGGACCGGCACATCCTGTGCGCCCGACACGTCGCCATAGACGATGGCCATGTGCTGCATGGCATCGAACGGCACCTCATAGCTGTAGGCGCGGGCGGTTCCATGGCGTGTTTCGATATCCGCTTCCTCGACACGCGTGACCAGACGCTCGGAGCGCTGCCGCCAGGCGATCAAATCAGCGACGGAAACGCTGAGCAGGTTGTGCTCAGTCGCGAAATCGGCCACCTCTTGCCCGCGTTTCACCGTACCGTCGTCGTTCACCAGTTCGGCAAGCACGCCGACCGGTTCCAGCCCCGCCAGTTTGCACAAATCCACACAGGCTTCGGTGTGGCCGGAGCGCACCAGAACACCGCCCTCCCGTGCAATCAGCGGAAACACATGCCCAGGGCGGACGAACTCGTCCGCCCCGACATTGCCATTGGCAAGGGCGCGCACCGTGTTGGTGCGCTCCTCAGCCGAGATGCCCGTGGTCAGTCCATGCTTGACGTCCACGGATATGGTGAAGGCGGTACCGAGCGGTGCATCGTTCGCCGAGACCATCGGGTCGAGCCGCAGGCGTTTGGCACTGGTAGGCGGCATCGGCGCGCAGACAATGCCCGACGTGTGCCGCACGATGAAGGCCATGGCTTCGGGCGTGCAATGCTCGGCAGCGATAAACAGATCGCCCTCATTTTCGCGGTCATCATCGTCGGTCACCACCAGCATGGCGCCTTCTTTGAAGGCTTCGATCGCGGCGGCGACATGGCTTAAATCACGGTCCAAAATCAGGCTCCTATTTGCCTATCTGTCCTCGATGGCGCAGCAGGTGATCGGCCAGCACGAGGGCCATCATGGCTTCTCCGACGGGCACGGCGCGAATGCCGACACATGGATCGTGCCGCCCCTTGGTCATCACGTCGACTTCTTCACCCTCCTTCGTCACGCTCTGGCGTGGTGTCAGAATGGAAGAGGTCGGTTTCACGGCGAACCGAACGACCACCGGTTCACCGGAGGATATGCCGCCCAGAACACCACCGGCCTTGTTCGACAGGAAAACCGGTCTGCCGTTCTCACCGATGCGCATCTCATCGGCATTGTCTTCACCGGAAAGAGACGCGGCTTCAAAACCGTTGCCGATCTCGACACCTTTCACCGCGTTGATGGACATCATCGCAGCCGTTAGGTCGGTGTCCAGCTTGCCGTAAACCGGTGCACCAAGACCGGCCGGAACATTCTCGGCCACCACCTCGATCACCGCGCCGATGGACGAACCCGCCTTGCGCACGCCATCCAGATAGTCCGCCCAGCGTGCAGCGGTGTCAGCATCGGGGCAAAAGAAGGGGTTCTGTCCAACCTGATCCCAATCCCAGTTGTCGCGGTTCACCGTGTGCGGGCCCATCTGAACCAGCGCGCCACGGATCGTCATGCCGGACACGACGCGCCGGGCAATGGCCCCGGCGGCAACGCGCATGGCCGTTTCACGCGCCGATGAGCGCCCGCCACCGCGATAATCGCGGATGCCGTACTTGGCGTCATAGGTGTAGTCGGCATGGCCCGGGCGATAACGGGTCTTGATCTGCGAGTAGTCTTTTGACCGCTGATCGGTGTTCTCGATCAGCAGGCCGATGGGCGTGCCGGTCGTCTTCTGAATCCCGTCCTCGTCCTCCATGACGCCTGACAGGATCTTCACCTGATCGGCCTCACGGCGCTGGGTCGTGTATTTCGACTGTCCTGGCTTGCGGCGATCCAGATCGGCCTGGATATCGGTTTCGGTCAGCGGGATCAGTGGCGGGCAACCATCGACCACGCAGCCGATTGCCGGTCCATGGCTTTCACCAAAGGTGGTGACCCGGAACAGATGACCAAAACTGTTGTGAGACATGAAGAAAAGACCGCAATCGCAGAGCCGATAACCGCTTTGGTGCTACACCGGGCCAGTGGGGCCGTCAAACCGATGCACGTCAAACGTCTCTAAAGCCAAAAACCCTGACCGTTCTGGACAAGGTAGACCTTGTCTTGCGGCACATCGAGCATAGGAACCTCATTGCTCGGCAGTCCAAAAAGAAGTCCGCGCATCGCCCGTGAAACCCCACCATGGGAGACAGCCACCGTGGGGCAGTCGAGGCCTTCAAGCCACGGCGCAATGCGTGCCGACAGCATTTCATAGCTTTCGCCCTGCGGCGGAACAAAACTCCATTTGTCGGCCTCACGCTCGGCAACGGCCTGTGGCTCAACGGCACGAAGCTCCTCATGGGTGCTGCCCTCCCATAAGCCGAAGGTGATCTCCTTCAGCCGCTCATCGCGTTCAAAGCCATGATGAGGGTCAAGGCCAAGCCCTTCGCGGACAAGTTCCATGGTGCGGATGCAGCGCCCGAGCGGGGACGTGACAAAGGTGAAATCGTCCAGCCGGAACGCTTCATCCTCGAACACGCCCTTCAACCGGCGCCCGTTGCGGGTGGCCTGCCACGCGCCGGTTTCATTGATGGGGATGTCCTGCCCGCCCTGAAGCCGCCCTTCGCGGTTCCAGTCGGTTTGGCCATGGCGAATGAAGATGAGGGGATGAGAAAGCTTGATCACACGCCGTCGCGTCGTTCAGTCTTTCACGACGGAAATGTCCGGTGCATCGACCGCCTTCATGCCGACGACGTGGTAGCCTGAATCCACGTGGTGGACTTCACCGGTAACACCGCGCGAGAGCGGCGAAAGCAGATACACAGCAGCGTCGCCGACTTCCTCGATGGAAACGGTTTTCTTCAGCGGGGAATTGTACTCGTTCCACTTCAGGATGTAGCGGAAGTCGCCAATGCCGGAGGCCGCCAGCGTCTTGATCGGGCCGGCTGAAAGCGCGTTGACGCGAATGCCCTGGCCACCAAGATCGACGGCCAGATAACGCACCGACGCTTCCAGCGCCGCCTTGGCAACGCCCATCACGTTGTAGTGCGGCATGACTTTTTCAGCGCCGTAGTAGGTCAGGGTGAGAACCGAGCCGCCCTCGCTCATCAGCTTTTCCGCGCGCTGGACAAGGGCCGTCAGGGAATAGACCGAGATGTTCATCGAGCGGTCGAAGTTCTCTGGGCTCGTATCGACATAGCGGCCTGTCAGTTCGTCCTTGTCGGAGAACGCAACGGCGTGGACCAGAAAATCAAGTCTGCCCCATTTCGCTTCGACGGCTGCCATGACGGCGTCCATGGAAGCCGGGTCGGTCACATCGCAGTGGCCGAACACCTCGCCGTCCAGTTCCTGCGCCAACGGCTCAACACGCTTTTTCAGCGCTTCCCCCTGGTAGGTGAAGCCAAGCTCCGCGCCGTGATTGCGGCAGGCCTTGGCAATACCCCAGGCGATGGAGCGATTGTTGGCGAGGCCGAGGATAAGGCCGCGTTTGCCTTCCATAATGGGACCGGACACAGGAATAGCCTTTGCTTATCGGAATGGGAAAGGAGCGGAATCGCCGATCTGGCGGTGCGGCGGTTCTTACCCTAGGAGTAGGAACAGGAAAAGCCCCGACGCTTCAGCATTTTGGGGGCGAATGAAGGAGAATCGAGCCGATGATGCAGGACACCGTGAACGGGCTGAGCACACTTCTTGATGCGCAGGCTCTGATCACCGATCCAAAGGACAAGGAACCCTTCCTGCATGAGTGGCGCGACCGCTATCATGGCAAGGCCGCTGCCGTGGTTCAGCCAAGGACGACCGAAGAGGTCTGTGCGGTGCTGCGCTTTGCCAACGATGAGCGCATTCCCGTCGTGCCGCAGGGCGGCAACACCGGGCTGGTTGGCGGACAAACCCCCGACGCGTCGGGCAACGCTATCGTTCTCTCACTGGCCAGGCTGAACAGGGTGCGCGACGTCGACCCTGCCGGGAACACCATCACGGTCGATGCCGGCGTGGTGTTGCAAACCGTCCAGGAGCACGCCGACAAAGCCGGGAGGCTTTTCCCGCTTTCACTCGGCGCGCAGGGTTCGTGTATGATCGGCGGAAACCTCTCCACGAATGCAGGCGGCACGGGGGTTTTGGCCTATGGCAACACGCGGGACCTGGTGCTTGGACTTGAGGTTGCACTGCCGGACGGCCGGCTCCTGAACGGGCTCTCTAAACTGCGCAAGGACAACACCGGCTACGACCTCAAGCATCTTTTCGTCGGCGCTGAAGGTACCCTCGGCGTGATAACCGGCGCGACGCTGAAACTGTTTCCCAAGCCCAAGGGAATGCGCACAGCGATGATCGGCCTGGCCACGCCGCATCAGGCGCTGAAGCTGTTCACGCTGATGCAGGGTCTGGCGGGTCCGTCGCTCACCGGGTTCGAGATCATGCCGCGCATCGGACTGGAGTTTGCTCTGCGTCATCTGCCGGGTGCGCGCAATCCGTTGGCCCAACTGCACGATTGGTATGTGCTCGCCGAGATCTCGTCAGGGCGTGGAGACGATGACGCTGAGGCGCTTTTGATGCAATCAATGGAAACATCGTTTGAAGAGAGGCTGGTCGAAGACGCGGTTGTTGCTCAGTCGCTCGACCAGGCTCAGACCCTTTGGTCGATCCGTCACGGCATGTCGGAAGCACAAAAGCCCGAAGGTGCGTCAATCAAACATGACGTGTCCGTGCCGGTGGCAAGAGTCGCGGATTTCCTGGATGAAGCGATCACGGCTGTCATCGAATTGGTGCCGGGATGCCGACCGCTGGCCTTCGGTCATCTCGGCGATGGCAACATCCATTTCAATGTCTCCCAACCAATTGACGCCGATAGAGCAGACTTCCTCGCTCACTGGGACAGGATGAACGACGTCGTCCACGGGATCGTGACCGCTTACGGTGGATCGATCTCGGCCGAACACGGTATCGGTCAATCAAAACGTCATTTGCTGCCGGGCGTCAAAGATCCGGTCGCGCTTGCCCTCATGCAGACCCTGAAACAAGCCATCGATCCACACGGGATCATGAACCCGGGCAAGGTGCTGCCGGACTGAGAATGCTTTCTAAAACAGATCGAGCTGCGGATTGGGTTTTGGCGGTTCAACCGGTTGGACAGCGACTTCTTCAAGCAGTTGCGCGCCATCGACGCCGGCGCGGTTGACCGCCATGTCCACCGGCCAGAGCTTCCAGGCGTCGGGCTGTGGGATACGCAGAGGCTCCAGCGCCATCGAAGCCTCCACGGTTCGGCAGTCCAGCCAACTGGCATAGTGCGCGGGCGGAACGACGATGGGCATACGGTGATGGATGGCGGCAATCGCCCCATCGGCCTGCTGGGTCAGGATCGCAAGCGTCGTAAGCACACCGCCATCGTTGCCGGCCCACTCATCGACGATGCCGGCCATGGCGAACAGACCGGCATCTCCATCAGGCTGCTTCCGATCCACTGCATACGGTTGTTTGGCTTTGCCTTCACGCCGCCATTCGTAAAAATGGGTGGCCGGAACCAGTACCCGCCTGTGCCGGATCGCATTGCGGAACGAAGGTTTCTCCAACACGGTTTCCGACCGCGCATTGATCAGAAGTTGTGCCGAAGCCGGGTCTTTATGCCAGGACGGGATCAGCCCCCAGCGTGCGTAATCGCTCTGACGTTCACCTGTGAACTGGTGGATATGCAACACGGGCTGGCTTGGCGTGATATTGTAGCGCGCCTCATAGGGCCCGGCCAAAGGCACCTCAAAGAGGTTTTCGATCGCTTCACGCGGTGCTGTCAGAACGAACCGTCCGCACATTCTTTCTCGTCTCCTTGCTGGCACAATGCTCACAGCGCCGGGAGGCGCACAAGGTTCTGGTAAGGGTTTATCGCGTACGATGCTGATTGCAGTTGTCACCGAGTACCCGCGTAAGATGCAAGCACCTTCACACCTCAATCCCGATATGCTGGCGGCCGCCAACATCAATCCGTGCAGCTTTTTGGCAACGGATTATCTCAACCATTTCAATGAAGTGGTGATGTTGATGGAAATGGTGCCGGACATGCCGGATATGGTGGAAGAGGTTCTGGCATGGGAACCATGCGACTACGCGCGCCACTTCGATCAATCGGTCTTCGCGGCCAAGTCCCTGGCCATCGAGGCCTATCATGAGGCGCCCCGCCAGACGAGGTTTGCCTTTGATGCGGTGATAGCGGACCTCGACAAGCAGATTGTCGACATTCAGATCATGCTGTCCGGTGTGGATGCGTCTTCGCCCATCGATCCGGCGCTCGCCGACCGTTTGATGATGGCTATCGTCAATGAACTGCGTCCAGCCATCGATAAGGCCAGCGGCATCATCAATGCCGTGGATGGGGCCTTCCCCTGTGCGGCCAATGACGAGGGCGATGAGGCCAAAGCGCGTCCGCAAGACGCCATCGACGAGCTTTTCAACTAGGTCACGTTCTCATAAATGAGGTTGATTTGGTAGGAGCCAGTTTGTTTGTCTACAAGGCGCAAGCCCACAGGAAACCATCTGGTTTTCAAGGGCTTGCAACGCGGT
Organism: Cohaesibacteraceae bacterium; assembly: GCA_028281795.1. Lineage (GTDB taxonomy): Bacteria > Pseudomonadota > Alphaproteobacteria > Rhizobiales > MH13 > MH13. The sequence continues at coordinate 15,782 of JANQJE010000259.1, forward strand.
AGGCAGGCAAACCGTCCCTATCCTCGGGACGGCGAAACGGCTTTGACCTGCCGCGTCGCGGCCCTCGACCGGGCAGAAAACCCGCTTCTCGAACAGCTCCTTGTATCTCTTTGCCGTTTCAGCCGCCAAATCAGCCTCATTTATGAGAACGTGACCTAACGTCGGCAACAGGCCGTTCACCCATGACCTCGCGCTGAGTTGATCAGGGGTGTTTGGAACCGCTTCAAAAGTCACGTCATGATGCGAGCCATCCAAAAGGAGGCTCGATTGCCATGCATATCCGCTCGATTTCCATTCGTTCGTCTGCTTTGCCGAACCGCGCGAGCGTCATCCACACATCGGCTCTCTTTGTTGCAGGTTTGGCGCTGGCGGCTCTCACGGCAACGCAAGCTCTGGCCAACCCCGACCGCTGGCAGCGTGAAGGTTGGGCAACCGACTTCACCCAGACAACCGTTGACCTTGGCGAAATCATGGATGGCGGCCCGCGCCGCGACGGCATTCCGCCGATCGACGATCCAACCTTCATCCCCGTTTCCGAGGCCGATCATCTGAACCCACTCGATCCGGTTATGAGCTTCACCCACAATGGCGAAACCCGCGCCTATCCGCTACGCGTGATGACTTTTCACGAGATCGTCAACGATGTGGTGGGGGGCGAGCCGGTTGCCGTCACCTATTGTCCGCTCTGCAATGCCGCCATTGTCTTCGATCGCAACGTGGGCGGCGAGATCCTCGATTTCGGGACAACCGGCAAGCTGCGCAAGTCCGACCTTGTCATGTATGACCGCCAGACCGACAGCTGGTGGCAGCAGTTTTCAGGCGAATCCATCACCGGGTCCTATGCGGGCACGGAACTGACGATGCTGCCCTCGCAACTGCTCAGCTTTGAACGGTTTGCCGAAGCCCATCCCGATGCCGTGGTTCTTCAGGACCCGACGCGTTTTCGCCGCCCTTACGGCATGAACCCCTATCGAGGTTACGATACGCTGGCCGAACCTTTCCTCTACAACGGACCGTTTCCGGATGGGATCGCACCCCTGCAACGCGTCGTCCTGGTGCGTCACGACAGCGGCACGTTTGCCGTCTCGACGGCCAAACTTGCCGAAGACGGCGTTTTTGAAGAAGCCGGAATCGAGGTCAGCTTTGAGGCCGGTCAGGCGTCTGCCCTTGATACGCAGGTCATCGCACAGGGACGCGATGTCGGTAACATCACCGTGACCATGGACGGTGAGCCCGTGGTTCACGACGTGACGTTCGCCTTTGTGGTGCATGCGTTCGAGCCCGATCTTGAGATCATTCAATAACGGGCTTATCTCGGCGGCACTGCCTTTTCTCCAATCAAGGTTGTGCCGCCACCATGCCGATCGCTCCGCTCATTCACCGCGCCTTGCTTCTCGTTCAAGGAGAGGATGCCGAGCATTTTCTGGAAGGCCTGATAACCTCCGAGCTTCCCTCGGAGGGCGAGGCGCGAGGTTCGGCCCTTCTTACGCCTCAGGGCAAGCTGCTTTTCACATTTCTTGTCAGCCGCCATGGCGAGGGCTTCGCACTTGAGTGCGATACGGGCGATCTCGACGCCCTCACCAAACGCCTCACCCTTTACAAACTTCGGGCGAAGGTGACGCTCAGCCCGTCAGACATACCGGTGTTTGCGGGATGGGAGACCGAGGCGGCAGCAGGGCTGACCGATACACGTCACCCACTGATGGGGGTACGACACTACGGGCCGGTCGATGCGATGGAGACTGCCGAAACCTACAACGCGCACCGTGCCGGTCTAGGCGTGCTTGAAGGCCCGGCAGAGATCATCGCCAATCAGGATTTCCCCCACGATGTGGCGCTGGACCTGACCGATGCGGTCTCCTTCTCAAAGGGCTGTTTCGTCGGCCAGGAGGTTGTCAGCCGGGTGAAACATCGTGGAACATCCCGCCGCCGTCCTGTGCTGGTTTCTGGCGGCGCCTTGCAGGCTGACCAGGCCATTGCGGTCGGAGAGCGGGATATTGGCACCATCCGTCTCGTGGCCGGCGAAAGCGCGGTGGCCGTGGTTCGTATCGACCAGCTTCGCGGCCCGGCGACGGCAGATGGCCATCCGATCGATCTTGCTCCACCGCCTTACGCCACTTACAGCCTTGAGACGGGTATCAAGCCCGAAGCCGACTGAATTCCCGGGAGAGCAGGTGCCTGGCACACGCAAAAATCCGAAAAAGCCCGAGCGCGTCTGGCAGCGTATGCTGTCAGGCCGGCGCCTCGATCTGGCCGACCCCTCGCCACTCGACGTCGAAAGTCG
>JANQJE010000158.1 GCA_028281795.1 Cohaesibacteraceae bacterium
GGGTCTCGGCATCATCCCGCTCGCGCATGGCGGTCAGCCCTGGCAGGATGCCACGATCTTTGATGATGTGGTGCTTGGATTGGGCGGCCCGGACTTTTATCGCGCAGCCATCATTGAGTTGGACGAAGATGCTCTGTCTTCAGACACGATGGTCGCCGTGTTCGATCAGATGCGCGTGATCCGCGGTTTCGTGGACGACAACATGTCCGGCCGTGACTGGAACCTGGCCACGGCTATGGTCATTCGTGGCGAAGCGGCCATGCAGTTGATGGGCGATTGGGCGAAAGGTGAGATCACCGCTGCCGGCCTGACGCCGGGCGAGGAAATCATGTGCGCCACGGCGCCGGGCACTGAAGGGTCCTTCCTCTTCAACACAGACTTCTTCGCGATGTTTGACGTGGACGAAGCCAACGCCGAAGCTCAGCAGGCCTTGGCGGCCGGTATTCTCGATCCGGAATTCCAGGTGACGTTCAACCTGGTGAAGGGTTCGATTCCGGCACGTACCGATGTGTCTCCCGATGCATTCGATGCTTGTGGCCAAAAGTCGATCGCCGATATGGCAGCCGCTGCCGAAGCGGGCACACTGCTTGGCTCCCTGGCGCACGGACACGGTCAGCCGAGTTCCCTTCAGGGTGCCATCGTGGACACCGTGACCCAGCACTTCAATTCCGACATGTCGTCAGCCGACGCTGTCGAGGCGTTGGTTACGGCGATCAACGCTGCGCGCTAAGCGCCAGCGTCCTCCCGAGCTTCGCTGCAGGTCTGTGTACCTGCAGCGGAGTTTGTCCGTACCTTCTTGCATGCCCCTTTAGCCGGGGACGCTTCGGAGACCTGATCCGTGCAGCGCCTTCTTGCCCGCCTGATGCCTGTCGCGGTGTTGTCGCCGACGATCGTTCTAACGACGATCTTCATCTATGGCTTCATCGCCTTCTCGGTGATCCTTTCGTTCACCGGATCGCGGATGTTCCCGCGTTTCAATTTTGTCGGACTGGACCAGTACACGCGCCTGTTCGCCAATCCGCGCTGGGACGTCGCGGTGGAGAACATGCTGATCTTCGGCTTTCTCTACATCGCCCTGTCGACACTGATTGGGCTGACACTGGCGATCCTGCTCGATCAGAAAATCCGCAATGAGGGCGTGCTGCGCACGATCTACCTCTATCCGATGGCGATTTCGTTCATCGTCACGGGGGTAATCTGGCAGTGGATTCTCAACCCTGGCCTCGGCATCCAGACTTTCGTGCGCAATCTGGGCTTTGAAACCTTCACCTTCGATTGGCTGGTGCAGAACGACTATGCCATTTACTGCGTTGTGATTGCCGGCGTGTGGCAGGTGTCGGGTTACATCATGGCTCTGTTCTTGGCGGGTCTTCGCGGTATCAACATGGATATCGTCAATGCGGCCAAGATCGATGGTGCGGGAACGTGGCAAACCTATCGCTATGTGATCCTGCCGGAACTGCGGCCGATGTTCCTGACCGCTTTCGTCGTGCAGGCGCATCTTGCGATCAAGAGTTACGACCTTGTCGTTGCGCTGACCAAAGGCGGACCCGGTTTTGCTACCGAACTGCCGTCGACCTTTATGTATTCCACCACGTTCACCCGCAATGAGATGGGTCTTGGTGCGGCCAGCGCTGTGATCATGCTGTGTACCATCGCTGCCATCGTTGTGCCTTATCTGTACTCGGAGATCCGCAATGAGCGTCGCAGCGCTTGACCCTGCCCGCGAAGGGCGGGGCGATTTCGATTGGAGTGCCCGGTTCAGCCGCTTTGCCGTCTACGCCGTTTTGGTCTTTGCCGCTCTGGTGTTCCTGGTGCCGCTCATGTCGATGGTGTTCACCAGCCTGAAAGACATGGACGAAATTCGTGGCGGAAACCTGCTCGCTCCGCCCGCCGAGGTGACGTTTTCCGCGTGGGTCAAAGCCTGGTCCGAGGCCTGCATTTCCGTCCAATGCGATGGGTTGGCGCCCTATTTCATCAATTCGCTGCTGATCGTTGTCCCGGCTGTGATCATTTCCGTCGGACTGGGGGCGCTGAATGGCTATGTGCTTACCATGTGGCGTTTTCCAGGTGCCGATTGGGTGTTTGCCGGGTTGCTCTTCGGCTGCTTCATTCCGTTTCAGATCGTTCTGATCCCAATGGCGCGTATGCTCGGCATCATGGGCCTGGCAGGGTCCATACCCGGCGTCGTGTTCGTGCACATCGTTTACGGAATCGGTTTCACGACGCTCTTTTTCCGCAACTACTATGCTTCGGTTCCCAAAGAACTCGTCAAAGCGGCCAGTGTCGATGGAGCGGGTTTCTGGGGTACCTGGTGGCATATTCTGATGCCGATCTCGTGGCCGATCGTGACGGTGGCGGTGATCTGGCAGTTCACCGGTGTGTGGAACGACTTTTTGTTCGGTGTCTCCTTTTCATCCGGTGGCAGCCAACCGGTGACCGTCGCGCTGAACAATCTGGTGAACACATCCACGGGTGTGAAGGAATACAATGTCGATATGGCAGGCGCGATGATCTCCGCTTTCCCGACTCTGTTTGTTTATGTGGTGGCAGGACGCTTTTTCCTGCGCGGCCTCATGTCCGGCGCGGTGAAAGGATAGAGCAATGACTACGCTTGCCGTCGAGAACCTGAAGAAAAACTTCGGCTCCACTCAGGTGCTCAAAGACATCGATATGGAGATCGGCACCGGCGATTTCCTGGTCCTTGTGGGCCCATCGGGTTGCGGAAAGTCCACCTTGCTCAACGTCATTGCCGGGCTGGAAAAGCAGACTGCCGGTCAGGTGATGATCGCCGGGCGCGACGTTTCCAACCTTCAACCCAAGGAGCGGGACATCGCGATGGTGTTCCAGTCTTATGCGCTCTACCCGTCCATGACAGTCGAGCGGAACATCGGTTTCTCGCTGGAAATGGCGGGTGTCGATAAGGCTGTGCGGGCGGAACGCATCCGGGAGGTGGCCGAGCTTCTGAAGATCAAGGATTTGCTCAAGCGGCGGCCGAGCCAGCTTTCAGGCGGTCAACGCCAACGCGTTGCCATGGGCCGGGCACTGGTCCGCGAGCCGCAGGTTTTCCTGTTCGATGAGCCGCTCTCCAACCTTGATGCCAAACTGCGTGTCGACATGCGTATTGAGATCAAGAAGCTGCATCAGCGCCTCGGTGCGACCATCGTGTATGTGACGCACGATCAGATCGAGGCCATGACCATGGCCACCAAGATTGCCGTCATGAAGGACGGTATCATCCAACAGTTCGGGGGACCGAAGGACATCTACGATCGTCCTTCCAACACGTTTGTGGCCACGTTTATGGGCTCACCGGCGATGAACCTGCTGAGCGGTGTCGCCAGAAAGGCTGGTTCCGAATGGGTTGTGGACCATGGCAGCCAGCAGGTTGCGGTTCCACGACATATCGACGTGTCAGCTCTGCGCGAAGGCCAGGAGGTGTTGCTTGGTATTCGACCGGAGGCGGTGCATCTGACTGCAGAAGTGGCGCATGACGATCGCATTGATCAGGTCTGGGAGTTTGAACGCGTGATCGATGTGACCGAGCCAACGGGACCGGCAACGCTCGCCCTTTTTGAGATCGATGGCACAGAGTTCCATGCTTCGTTGTCAGGCGACGCCGTGGTGGAGGCAGGCCACAGCTATGCCTTCACTGCGGACCTCGCCAAAGCGCTTGTCTTTGACGCGCTTAGCGAACAGCGCATCGCACATGTGGATGAAGCGGGCGCGTCTGAAGCCGATCAGGCCGCGTAGCCATGAATGAGCAAATATCTTTCCGGATCGGTGTTCTGGGCGCCGGGCCGATTGCCCAGTTCGGTCATTTCGAAGCCTGTACCAAAGCGTCGAACGCCAAGCTCTACGCGATTTGCGATGTGGCGGAAGACCTCGCCCAGCGGATGGCGGTGACTCATGATGCCGAATGCATCTACACGAACTATGACGCCATGCTCGACGACCCTGATGTCGATGGCGTTATCATCGCCACGTCCGATCCGTTCCACGTGCCAGCATCCATCCAGGCGCTGGAAGCGGGTAAGGCCGTGCTGTGTGAGAAGCCTTTGGGTGTGAGCGTCGAAGACGGTCTGGCACTGGAAGCGGCCCAGGCTCGCACGGGCGGGTACCTCCAGGTTGGTCATATGAAGCGCTTCGATCCCGGGATCGAAGCGGCCAAGGCCTTCATCGACACAAAGATGGGCGAGATCCAGGCGCTGAAGGCCTGGTACTGCGACTCCACGCATCGCTACACCAACACCGATGCGGTGCAGCCGTTGCCGGTCCGCTCTGCCGGTGCCAGGAAACCTGCTGGCGATCCGAAGGCGGACAAACAGAGCTACTTCATGCTTGCGCACGGTTCTCACCTTGTGGATCTGATGCGCCACCTGGCCGGTGAGATCAAAAGCGTTTCGGCGCGTCTGTCGGAAAAGTTCGGCGCCTATTGCTGGTTCGTCGATGTCGAGTTTTCCGACGGAACGCTGGGCCATATGGATCTGACGGTGGCCGTTCGCATGGACTGGCACGAAGGTTTCCAGATGTATGGCGAGCGCGGTGCCATTCTCGCGAAGACCTACAATCCCTGGTACTACCGCTCTTCCGAAGTCGATATCTTTGATGAGGAAAGCGCTAGTACCACACGGGTTCTCGGCGCTGACGGGCACTTTTTCCGCCGTCAGGTCGAAGGTTTTGCGCGGGCCGCGCAGGGCGAGACAACACAGGCTGCGCTCCTCTCCGACGGGGTTGCCAGTGTGAAGGTGATGGCGGCCATCCGTCAGTCCGTCGCCACCGGTAAACCGGTGGATGTGGCCAGCGCCACCGGTCAGGTCTGAGGGGTGCTGTGATGCAGATCGGCATCTTCGGCAAAACGTTTCCAGGCACCGATCCAGATCAGGTGTTTGCTGCCGTTAAGACAGCCGGCTTTGATGCCGTTCAGCACAACTGGTCATCATCCGGTCTTGCGTCGGTTCCGCACGATGTTCCTGCTGACGCTGTAGAAGCCGCCAGACATGCTGCCGAGAAACATCAGTTGGCCATGGTTGCCATCTCCGGGACCGTGAACCTTATCCACCCCGATCCCGATGTCCGGCAAACCGGCATCGATGCGTTGACTGCCACCATCCGCGCCGCGCCAATACTTGGCGCGCCGGTGGTCACACTGTGCACCGGGTCGCGCAACATGGACGACCAATGGGCTGATCACCCTGATAATCAAACGCCGGAAGCGTGGGCTGACCTCATGAGTGCCATGGAGCATCTGTTGCCGGAAGCCGAGAGCGCAGGCGTCAAGCTTGGGGTGGAACCGGAACTTGCCAATGTTGTCGGTAGTGCGTTGGCTGCGCGGCGGCTGCTCGACGAGGCACAAAGCGATGCACTTACCATCATCTTCGATCCAGCCAACCTGTTTGACACGGCGGAGATCGACGAGCAGCGGTTCCTGATCAGTCATGGCCTGGATGTT
>JANQJE010000164.1 GCA_028281795.1 Cohaesibacteraceae bacterium
ATCTATGAGGTGGACCGTATTCGTGACGGCCGCTCGTTCACCACGCGTCGTGTGGTGGCGATACAGCATGGCGAGGCGATCTTTTCCATGTCGACCTCGTTCCATGTGGAGGAAGCTGACGACTTCAACCATCAAAGTCCGATGCCGATTGTCCCACCGCCTGAAGATCTGGCCGACGAGGCCGACATGAAAGCCACGTTCATGCAGGTCGCACCGGAGCCGATCCGAAGATACTGGGAGCGCGAGCGTCCCCTGGAGTTGCGCCCCACATCGCTCACCCACTACACATCGGCTGAGCCGCAACCGCCGACTCAAAGCGTGTGGCTGCGCTCCACAGCGCCCATACCTGAGCCCTTTAAAGATGATCCGCGGGTACACGCAGCCATCCTCGCCTATGCGTCAGATATGACGCTTCTCGACACGGTCCTTTTCCCGCATGGCATGTCGATCTTTTCCAACGCCATTCAGGCGGCAAGCCTCGATCACGCCATGTGGTTCCACCGGCCATTCCAGGTGGATGATTGGCTGCTCTACGCCCAGGACGCCCCATCCTCCCATCGCGCACGCGGTTTTGCCCGTGGCATGATCTACAACCGTGCCGGGGAATTGGTCGCTTCCACGGCGCAAGAAGGCCTGATCCGCAAGAGCAGAGCGAGATGAGCTCAACTGTTGAGCAGATTCGCGGCATATCATGACCTCAACATCCAAATGCCTATTTCTTAGGCACTTATGTGCGCCGCAACATGCACAAAATGTAGGCATGTCTTAGCGTTTCTTAAGATTCCGCTATCTGCCTATGCCGCATCCAGGCAGAGACCGACTTTTTCTCAATAAAATTCAATACGTTCGTCAGAATTTCTGAATCTGGCACGAAACTTGGATGAATTGTGGCGTTCGCAAGGCAAAGGTCGATCCGATCAAGCCCTGTGGCCCGGAATGCTTTCTTGGCATCACCCGGTTTCAGCTTGCGGGCGGCGGCTCTTCAATGCGGGGTGCTTTCGTTCGTGCAAGGCCAACTTGAAGAAGAATAGGACGACACGCGTATGAAAATCGTCATGGCCATTATCAAGCCGTTCAAGCTCGACGAGGTCCGCGATGCCCTGACCGCCATTGGCGTGCAAGGTCTGACCGTCACCGAAGTCAAGGGCTATGGCCGGCAAAAAGGCCACACAGAAATCTACCGGGGCACGGAATATGCCGTTTCCTTCCTGCCAAAACTGAAGATCGAAGTCGCCGTTTCGGCTGACCTCGTCGACAAAGTGGTCGAAGCCATCTCGTCCGCTGCCAAAACCGGCCAGATCGGCGATGGCAAAATCTTCGTCTACGGCCTCGATCAAGCCATCCGCATTCGCACCGGCGAATCCGACGCGGCTGCGCTGTAATCTCCCCCCAAGCAAAGGGTACTTCCATGTCCAAGCGTTATCTTCAGGTCGGGATGGCAGCGTCTGCTGCGCTTCTCGCCCTTGCTAGCCCCGCGCTGGCCCAGGACGCCGCCGCCGCCTCTTCTGAGGTGCCGGAATATTCGGTGTTTGTCTTCAACACGACCTTGTTCCTGATCGGCGGCTTCCTCGTCATGTGGATGGCCGCTGGCTTCTCCATGCTGGAAGCCGGCTTGGTGCGTTCCAAGAACGTTTCCATGCAGTGCACCAAGAACATTGGTTTGTTCTCCATTGCAGCGATTGCCTACTATCTCATCGGCTACAACATCATGTATCCGCTGGGGTCATGGTCCATCGGAACCGATGAGACCGGCGGGTACCTGGGCGCCTTCGGCCCTGCTGTGCTCGAAGCCGTTGGTGTGTCTGCCGATGCTGCTGATGATATCGGTTATGCATCGACAGGTTCGGACTTCTTCTTCCAGTTGATGTTCTGCGCCACCACCGCGTCCATCGTGTCCGGTACACTTGCCGAGCGCATCAAGCTCTGGCCGTTCCTGATCTTCACCCTGATCCTGACCGCTCTGATCTACCCGATCCAGGCATCCTGGAAATGGGGCGGCGGCTTCCTGGATTCGCAGTTCGGTTTCCTTGATTTCGCCGGTTCGACGGTCGTGCACTCTGTCGGCGGTTGGGCCGCTTTGACCGGCGCCATCATTCTCGGTGCCCGCAAAGGAAAATACGGTGCAGGCGGTGAAATCCACCCGATGCCGGGTTCCTCCATGCCACTGGCCACGCTGGGTACCTTCATCCTGTGGCTCGGCTGGTTCGGCTTCAATGGCGGTTCGCAGCTCGCGCTCGGCTCTGTCGGCGATGCCGCCGATGTCTCGCGCATCTTCTCCAACACCAACACGGCTGCTGCCGGTGGTGCGATCGCAGCTCTGATCCTGACCCAGATCCTCTACAAGAAAGTCGATCTGACGATGGTGCTCAACGGTGCGTTGGCCGGTCTCGTGTCGATCACCGCTGAACCGCTGACCCCAGGGCTAGGAGCAGCAACCCTGATCGGTGCCGTCGGCGGTGTTATCGTCGTCATCGCCGTGCCACTGCTCGACAAGCTGAAGATCGATGATGTCGTCGGCGCGATCCCGGTTCACCTGTTTGCCGGTATCTGGGGCACCCTTGCAGTTCTCCTCACCAACTCCGATGCCACCATCGTTGGCCAAGTCGTGCCGATCCTGATCGTTGCAGCCTTCGTCATCGTCACATCAGGCGCGGTCTGGTTCATCCTCAAAGCCACGATGGGCATCCGGGTCTCGGAAGAGGAAGAAATGCTGGGCCTCGACAAGTCGGAAATCGGTGTCGAAGCCTATCCGGAGTTCGGTGCAAGCAACGCCTGACGGCGGCGCGCTCGCCGCAAACACTCTCTCGAAGCGGCAGGTTCTGTCGCAAGAACTGGGCCCGGGGTTTCCCCGGGCCCTTTTTCGTAGACGGCAACCCGTTTTAGCAGTCCCATTCCAGGCTCACTTTAAGCCGGGCTTAACCATCCGGTGCGACGGTGGCGCGACATGTATTGCGTTCCATCATCTGCCGAACGCTGGGGGTTTGCGTCGTGATCACGCATGCAGGCATCCGGCGCTTTGTTTATGAGACGGGCTCGCCCTTCAAACGGCTGGAAGCCCTGCTGGCGTCCGTGCGCCCGAACCCGAGCCTGGACCCCATCACCATGACGGTCGGTGAACCACGCCATGAACCGCCTGGCGGCATCGTCAAGGCGCTTGCCGAAGCCGAAGCAGGCTTCACCAAGTACCCGGCCATCAATGGTACGCCCGATCATCGCAAGACCATCGCGACCTGGCTGACACAACGCTACACGCTTCCAACGGACAGCGTGGACCCAGGCACAACGGTCATGCCGTTGAACGGTTCACGCGAGGGTCTGGTTTTCGCCGCCCGTTGCGCACGTGACCTGCAAAGCACAGTCGAACGGCCTGTCATCATCATGCAGAACCCGTTCTATCAGGCCTACGCCGCCGGAGCTCTGATGGCGGACTGCGACATCGTCCTCCTCGATGAAAACGACTTGCGCGGCGTTGCCGTTCCTGCCGAGGTTTGGCCACGCGTCGTTGCAGCCTACATCGCGTCCCCGACCAACCCGCAGGGCAGCGTCCTGTCGCACGCCGATTGGGATAGCTGGATCGAACTTGCGCGCCTGCACGACTTTTATCTTTTTGCCGACGAATGCTACTCGGAAATCTATCGTCAGACGCCACCGCCGGGCGTTCTGGAGGTCGCCGCCAGGAGCGCAGGCGGGTTTCGCCAAGTCGTGAGTTTCAACTCGCTTTCCAAACGCTCCAACCTTCCAGGTCTGCGCACCGGGTTCGCCGCCGGCGATGAAGCCTTCATGGCCGCCTTCATGCGCCTGCGCAATCTGGGCGGGCCACAGGTACCGATCCCCCTGCAGGCGGCCGCATCCCTGGCTTGGAGTGATGAACATCATGTCGCAGCCAGCCGCGCGCTTTATGCCAGAAAATGGGCCATGGTCGATGAGATGCTTGCGCCCAACCTCGTGGAAGCAACACCAGAGGCCGGTTTCTTCCTCTGGCTCAAGCTGCCTGACGGCCTTTCGGACATAGAAGCGGTAACCACGCTCTGGCGCGATCAGGCGCTGCGCACCATTCCAGGCTCCTTCATGGCCTATCCCTATCCCGACACACAGACGGGGGCGAACCGCATACGGCTTGCCCTTGTCGATAACGAAGCGACCACCCGCGAGGCGCTGACGCGCCTTGCCACTCTTTTTGCCCAGACCCGGCACTGACCGAAAACGGACGGAACCATGCGGACGACGCGTACCTTTGATACCCCCTTGCTGGACACCGGCCTGATCAAGACCATGATGCGTCGACAAGCAGCCACGCTTTCAGGTCTGGCGCTGATCGTGATCGCCGCGCTGGCCGTCGTGGCGCTCGCAACCTGGTCTGTGGCTGATCCAAGCCTCAGCCACGCCACATCCGCACCCGTGACCAACATGCTCGGCGCACCTGGCGCGATCTTCGCCGATCTTATCATGCAGATCGTCGGCCTAGGCGCCGTTCTGGCGCTTCTTCCGATGACCATCTGGGGTTGGCATTTGATGACCCACGGGGGCCTTGATAGCAAAACACGCCGGATCGCCAATGCGGCAGGGTTTGTCGCTGCCGGGTGCGCCATGCTGGCGCTGCTTCCGCTGGCCGGTGCCTGGCCCTTGCCGATCGGCCTTGGCGGTCTGGTTGGCGACGCTCTGATCGCTTTGCCCAACGGACTGATCTCCATCCCCCTTGTGCCCGGGCTTATCGTAACAGCCCTTGCGTTGCCGGCCGCCTACGTCACCTTTCGCAAAGCCATCGCGACGCCGGTGCTGGAAACCCCGGCGTCGCCAGCCGATCTTCGCATTGAACCACGACGCGTGCACCGTGCGGATGGTGTCGAGGAAGAGCTATGGGATGAAGAAGACCTCTACGATCAAGAGGATGAGGATCGACCAAGCAAAGTTCAGGTCATGATGGGGTATGCGACCCATGTCGGACTTTCCGGTCTTGGGGCCGTAAAGCGGCTGATCCCCGGCAGTCGGCGCGCTTACCCGCCGGTACGTCCGGACCTTGGCACACTGAACGCCCGGTTGCGGGCTGCCGAAGAGCCGGGCTATGGCCAGGACACTTGGGACGAGCAACCCCCGCAGCCCATCATGGAGGATGTTTACGCGGAGCCTGCCTTCGAACCTGCTGCCGAACCCACGCCTCAGCCTGCGATGCAGCAGCCGCAGCCTCTGCTCGAGCCTCAACCCGATGACTGGTCCCAGTTCGAGCCGGAACCGCCGTACGAGGCGGCCATGCCGGTCGATATGCCGCCCCTGGACAGCGAAAACCCGGCTGCATGGGTCGATCAGCCCGAGCCAGCCCATCCACCGCAGCCTGCCCCGCCGTCCCGCGGTCCTGCTGCGGCCAGATCGAACGCCCGAATCGCAGAGATCGCCCGCACCAAACCGGGAAAACGGGCAGCCCGTGAAGCACAGCCATCCTTGATCAACGACAGCGAAGGCTTTGAATTGCCGCCGCTTCATCTGCTGTCCAAAGCACCGGCCAACGGCACCAAGGCGATGTCGCCACAGGCGCTTGAGCGTAATGCAGGTCTTCTTGAAGGGGTTCTGGAGGACTTCCGTGTCACCGGTGAGGTCATCAATGTGTGCCCCGGCCCCGTGGTCACGCTTTACGAGTTCGAACCTGCGCCCGGCGTGAAGTCAGCCCGCGTTATCGGTTTGTCCGACGATATTGCACGCTCCATGAGCGCCATTTCGGCCCGCGTCGCGGTGATCCCCGGCCGCAATGCGATAGGCATCGAACTGCCCAACAACACCCGTGAAACGGTGTATCTGTCGGAAATTCTCGCCTCACAGAATTTCGAGAAAGCCAAGGGCAACCTGCCGCTTGCGATGGGCAAGACGATCGGCGGCGAGCCTGTAATCGCCGACCTAGCACGCATGCCGCATCTTCTAGTGGCCGGTACCACCGGTTCGGGTAAATCAGTCTCCATCAACACGATGATCCTGTCGATCCTCTACCGGTGGACGCCGGAAGAATGCCGCCTGATCCTGATCGATCCAAAAATGCTGGAACTGTCGGTTTACGATGGCATTCCGCATCTCCTGACCCCCGTCGTCACCGATCCCAACAAGGCCGTCGTGGCGCTGAAATGGGCGGTCAAGGAAATGGAAGACCGCTACCGCAAAATGTCCAAGCTGGGCGTACGCAACATCGACGGCTTCAACACCCGCGTCAAAGAAGCCGCCAAAAAGGGCGAAGTGATCCATCGTACGGTCCAGACCGGTTTCGATCAGAACACCGGTGAAGCGGTCTATGAGCGCGAGGAGCTGTCCTACGAACCGATGCCGATGCTGGTCATCGTCGTTGACGAGATGGCCGATCTGATGATGGTGGCAGGCAAGGAAATCGAAGGGGCCATCCAGCGCCTTGCCCAAATGGCGCGCGCCGCCGGCATCCACATTGTCATGGCCACCCAGCGCCCGTCGGTCGATGTCATCACCGGTACGATCAAAGCAAACTTCCCGACCCGCTGTTCCTTCCAGGTAACCTCGAAGATCGATTCGCGCACCATTCTTGGTGAACAGGGCGCCGAACAACTTCTCGGCCAGGGCGATATGCTTTTCATGGCAGGCGGCGGTCGCATTCAGCGCGTCCATGGCCCCTTTGTTTCCGACGAAGAGGTGGAACTGGTCGTCGATCACCTCAAAACCCAGGGAACGCCCGACTATCTCCACACCATCACCGAAGAAACCGAAGATGAGGATGAGGGCGGCGATCCGACCGAGAAATCGATCGCCCGCCTTGAAAAGTCCGATGATCCTTATGAGCAGGCCATCGCCATCGTCATGCGCGACAAGAAAGCCTCGACCAGTTACATCCAGCGCCGCCTGGGCATTGGCTACAACCGTGCAGCCTCGCTGATCGAGCGCATGGAAAATGAAGGCCTGATCGGACCGGCCAACCATGCCGGCAAGCGCGAAGTTTTGATGAACATCGGCGAGGATGACGATCCATTTGGCGATTAACGCGACGGCCTGCGGGCGCTAAAGCTGGTTTTGCCACACTCCGGTCGCAGTGATTCGCTTGATCAGCGCCTCACCCGGACCGATGATCCAAGGATAAGCTCTGTGCCCGCCTTCCCGTCACCTCTCAAAACCGGCCTTTTGGCATCCGCCATGGCCCTCACCCTGGCGCTTGGCTCGGCAGCGCTCACACCGGCAGCTGCCGTGAACACCTTTCCGGGCGCCCTGACCGAGGAAGACATCGACCAGGTCGAACAGCTCTCCGATCATATCAATGCGCTTGAGACGATGCAGGGCAGATTCATCCAGGTGGGACCGACCGGCGAACGGACAGAGGGCTATTTCGTTCTGCACCGCCCGGGACGTCTGCTCTTCCGCTACCTGCCGCCATCCCGCCTGGAGATCGTTTCCGATGGCACAGGTCTGGTGGTGCGTGACGCGGCCGTCGGAACACATGATCTCTATCCGATTTCGCAGACACCGCTGCGCTTCCTTCTTGAAGAGCGGGTCGATCTGGTCGGTGACGGCAATGTGCTCGACGTTTCGTCAACAGACGAAGACGAGGAAGAGCAGCTGATAACCGTCATGATGCAGGATGAAACACCGCTGGGTCGTGGCCGCATCGCCATAACCATGTCGCAGGATCCACTCGAAATTCAGCAATGGACCGTGACGGATCCTCAAGGCTTTGAGACCACCGTGGCCCTCTTTGAGGTCGAATATGGCCGCCCGACCGACCCGAACTGGTTCTTCATCGACCATTTGAACCGCGGCGAGTAGACCTGCGCGCTTTTCTTAGGGGACGACAGGAAGGCTGCGCTTGCCCGCAAAGTCGGGCCCGCGTAAGCCTTGGCGCATGAGCCAGACCTCTTTCCGCATCGCCACATGGAACATCAATTCGGTACGCTTGCGCATCGAACAGGTCGTTCGTTTTCTCGACGAGCACAAACCCGACGTTCTGTGTCTTCAGGAAACCAAATGCCGCGAGGAGGAGTTCCCCGCCAAAGCGATCCGTGCCGCTGGCTATGAGTACATGGCGGTGCACGGCCAGAAGGCCTACCACGGATCAGCCATCGTTTCCCGACTCCCGATCGATGAGATTGAACGGATCGACTTTTGCAGCATGGGAGATGCCCGTCATGTTGCCGCAACGGCAACGTTACCCGGCTCGATTGGCGGTCAGAGCAAAGTGCGGATACATTCCCTGTATGTTCCGGCAGGTGGCGACGAACCCAATGTGGAAACGAACCCCAAATTCGACCACAAGCTGCGGTTTGTGGCGGAAATGGAGAAGCGTCTGCAAGCCGACAGTCTGCTTCCGACGCTCATTGCCGGTGATCTCAATATCGCCCCGTACGAAGAAGATGTCTGGTCGCACAAGCAGCTGCTGAAGGTCGTGTCGCACACGCCTGTCGAGACAGAACTGTTCGAAAAGACACGTGACGCGCTTGGTTACACCGACACGATGCGGCGGCACATCCCTCTTGAGGAAAAGCTCTACACATGGTGGAGCTACCGCGCCAAGGATTGGATGGCATCGAATCGCGGGCGCCGCCTGGATCATGTCTGGACGTGCCCAAAATGGGCTGAGAGCTCATCCTCCGTCTCCGTGTTCACCGATGCACGCAGTTGGGAGAAAGCATCCGATCACGCTCCGGTCATCGTCGACTACAGCTGACATCCTGGGTGAGTTGTCGACGTTTCGGCATCGACAACGACCTAGTGCTGGCCATGTCCGCCAATGACAGCAGAAGCCTGTTCGGTCAGCGCATGAAGCTCACTGGACATATCGGCATAAATCTGCGCGGCAAGATCGGGAAACTCGGCAAGCATGCGCACGAAAACCGCGCGACGGATCAGTAAGACCTCGACATTGCTCAGTGCAACTGCGTTGTGACGACGTGTCGTTGGTGCCAGCAGGGCCCGCTGTCCAAGAAGGGTTCCAGCCCGCAATCGCTCTCCTTGGCTGTTGTTGCGGTCATCGCTCAACACGATTTCACCGGACAGAATCACCAGTCCGCCATCGGTGGCGTCACCAATACGAAACAACACGTCGTTTGGCTGAAAACGCTGATTTTCGCTTCCAAACGCAAGCAAACGGAGCTGCTCGTCGGCGAACAGCTCAAAAAACGGTACGCGTCGCAACAAGGCCATGTCGGAGGCAAGGCTCATAGGCGATCCACCACCTTTGGCAGCATGCGGCGATGGGTCATCAGGAAACCAGCTTGTAACCGCCGGCTTCCGTTACCAACAAGTCAGCGCGGCTTGGATCGGACTCGATCTTCTGCCGCAGGCGATAAATATGCGTTTCCAGCGTATGCGTTGTGACAGCAGCGTTGTAGCCCCAGACCTCAGACAGGAGAACGTCGCGCGCCACAGGCTTGCCGCCGGCACGATGGAGAAATTTCAGGATGGACGTTTCTTTCTCCGTAAGGCGGATTTTCTTGCCGTCGCCATCCAGCATCAGTTTCGCAGCCGGCTTGAACGTGTAACGGCCGATCTGGAAGACAGCATCTTCACTCTGCTCGAACTGACGCAGTTGGGCACGGATCCGTGCAAGCAGCACGGCGAACCGGAAGGGCTTGGTGACATAGTCGTTCGCACCGGCCTCCAATCCGAGGATTGTGTCGGAGTCCGTGTCGTGACCGGTCAACATGATGACAGGTGCCTTGAAGTCGTTCTTGCGCAGGAGCCGAACCGCTTCGCGGCCATCAAGATCGGGCAGTCCGACATCCATGATGACCAGATCGATATCGTTGGCCCTGGCATAGGCAATGCCCGCTTGCGCCGTGTCGCAATGGTGTGTGGCAAACTCATCATAGAGCGCAAACTGCTCCTGCAGCGCACCGGCAAGTTCGGTATCATCATCCACGATGAGCAGCATGCGTCGGCTCATAATCTTACCCCGAATTGGTTGGACATCCACCGATGCAAAAGACCTGTGTTACGCAAGCTTTACGGCAAGCGCCTGCTTGCGCGCAAGCACTGCCCAAAGCACAGTGTGATGCATGGTCAGTCGGCATCATCGGGCAAAGACGTCAAAAGTACGGCCAAGCCGGACAATGACGTGCAAAACGCGGTCGTCTCGTCGAAGGGTTGCACACGTAATCCGTGCACCACAAAGCCCGGATACACGCCATCTCGGACGCCTGCTGCTCGATGGGCGCGCTTATCCCTGCGCTTTGGGCAGAAGCGGAATCACCGGACTGAAGCGCGAAGGCGATGGAGGAACCCCAAGAGGCCATCTTCCAATCCTGGCCGGTCGTTACCGGCAGGACAGGGTGATCAAGCCTAATGAAAGCGAATCAAAGTGGCCCAATTCGTTCTGGAAACGAATCGACAAAGAGGATGGCTGGTGTGATGCCGCTTTTACGCCGGCTTACAATACACCGGTACACCTTCCCCATCATGCATCCCATGAAGTGATGAGCCGTTTGGATCATCTTTATGATCGACTGGTCATTCTCGACTGGAACATCACCAGAAAAGCGCAAGCGTGCGGCTCGGCCATCTTTCTTCATCAGGCTAGAGTGGAATATCGACAGATGAAAGCGACCGAGGGCTGTATCGCGCTCGAAGCCCGAACTTTTAAAAAACTGGCCTCCCGCATCGCCAGTCTTCAAGCCATCATAGTGCTGTAATCAGATACCGCGCGGACCGAATATCGCACTGCCGACACGCACGTGAGTTGCACCTTTACGAATCGCAACCTCATAATCGCCGCTCATTCCCATAGAGCGCACCTCCAGACCCGTCTCGTCCGCCAACCGCATGAGCAACTGAAAATGACGTGCCGGGTTCTCCTCAACCGGCGGAATGCACATCAGACCGGTCACGTTTAGCCCATGGACGGTTTGACAGCGTTCAACAAAGGCAGAGACTTCATGTGGAGAAATGCCGGACTTCTGGGTCTCCAATCCGGTGTTCACCTGCACATAACAGGGAAGCTGCCGCTGCTGTTTGGCCATCTCCTGTGACAAAGCAGCAGCAATCTTCTCGCGATCAACTGATTCGATGACATCAAACGTCGCCACCGCCTCCTTTGCCTTGTTGGATTGAAGTGGCCCGATCAGGTGCAGTTCAAGAGGTTCAGGCAAGCGTTCCCTGAGCGCAGGCCACTTCGCCATTGCTTCCTGCACGCGGTTTTCGCCAAAAACGCGCTGACCCGCCTCAATCACCGGCCAGATCGCGTCTTCACCGTAGGTCTTGGAAACTGCCACAAGTGTCACATCGCCGGGCATGCGCGATGCTGCACGCCCCGCCTCGGCTATCTTGGTGCAAACCTCGTTCCAGCGGGTAACCGCATCCATACACTCAAACCTCTCGTCTCGCATGCAACGGTTGACCATATCCGTGCTTTCTGGTGAAGGTCCGCATCGCCAATAGATCAAGGCTTTGCAAGACAAAGACCAATTCATTTCTTCAGCGACGATTGCCCCCATGGACGCCCCGATGACCGGCCCTGACATGACAGCCCCCAACGCTGCTTCGCGAACGAGCGCATCTGAGCGTTACAACCCGCAAAAAGCCGAACCCCACTGGCAAGCCAAGTGGGACGAAGCCTCTGTTTTCATTACACAAAATGATGATCCACGGCCAAAATACTATGTCCTGGAAATGTTCCCCTATCCGTCGGGGCGCATTCACATCGGCCACGTGCGCAACTACACGATGGGTGACGTTGTGGCCCGTTACAAGCGCGCGCGGGGCTTCAACGTCCTGCACCCAATGGGATGGGATGCCTTCGGAATGCCGGCGGAGAACGCCGCCATGCAGCACAAAGTGCATCCGCGCGCCTGGACCTATCAGAACATTGAAGCAATGCGCGCCCAGCTCAAAGTCATGGGCTTGTCGCTGGACTGGACACGCGAATTTGCGACCTGCGATGTCGACTACTATCACCGCCAACAGATTCTTTTCACCGACTTCCTGAAAGCCGGACTGGTTACACGAAAGACCAGCCGCGTGAATTGGGATCCGGTGGACCATACCGTTCTTGCCAACGAGCAGGTAATCGACGGACGCGGCTGGCGCTCTGGCGCCCTGGTTGAGCAGCGTGAGCTTGCCCAATGGGTCTTCAAGATCACGGACTATGCCCAGGACCTGCTCGACGGTTTAGACGAGCTGGATGACTGGCCCGACAAAGTGCGGACCATGCAGCGCAACTGGATCGGCAAGTCGCGGGGCCTGCACATGGGCTTCGCCCTGACGAGCCCAACCCACGGTCTTGAGGCGATCGAGGTCTATACTACGCGGCCCGATACCCTGGCCGGCGCGAGCTTTATCGCCATTGCACCCGAGCACCCGCTGTCCCAGGCAATGGCCCAAGACAATTCAGAACTTGCCGCTTTCAATGCAGACGTCCGCCGCTCTGGCACCTCTGAAGAAGCCTTGGAGAAAGCTGAGAAGCGCGGCTTTGAAACAGGCCTGACGGTCAAGCACCCGATCTACCCCGATCAGACCCTGCCCGTATGGGTCGCAAACTTCATTCTCATGGATTACGGGACCGGAGCCGTTTTCGGCTGCCCGGCCCACGACCAGCGCGACCTTGATTTCGCACGCAGCCATGATCTTCCTGTGATCGATACCTATTTTGCACTCGATGACGACACACCCGTTGCCAACGAAGCCTTCGTTCCGGACAAAACCGAGAAGGTGCGTTTCGTCAACCAGCCCGCCGGCGTCGAGGTTGCAACCGGACAGCAAGCGATCGACGCAACAATCGACTGGGCCGAAGCCCAAGGTCTGGGCAAAGGCAAGGAGCAGTTCCGCCTGCGTGACTGGGGTGTTTCCCGCCAGCGTTACTGGGGCTGCCCGATACCGGTGATCCATTGCGAAAGCTGCGGCGCAGTACCGGTACCAGCAAAAGATTTGCCGGTTAAGCTTCCTGATGACGTGTCGTTCGACAGACCCGGCAACCCGCTTGACCACCATCCGACCTGGAAACACGCACAGTGTCCCAAATGCGGCAAGGATGCTGTGCGTGAGACCGACACGATGGATACTTTCGTCGACTCGTCCTGGTATTTTGCCCGCTTCACCGATCCAAAGGCCAACACACCGACGGTTGCCGAAAGCGCCAATGGCTGGCTTCCGGTGGACCAGTATATCGGTGGTGTCGAACACGCGATCCTGCATCTGCTCTACTCACGCTTTTTTGCGCGCGCGATGAAAGCAACCGGGCACATGGACATCCGTGAACCGTTCAAGGGCCTGTTCACCCAGGGCATGGTCGTTCACGAGACGTACAAAGGCACCGATGGTTGGGTGGAACCGGCCAAAGTTCTGATCGAGGGCGAAGACGACACCCGCACGGCCAAGCACATGGAAACCGGCGAACGTCTGGAAATCGGCTCCGTCGAAAAAATGTCGAAGTCGAAGAAGAACGTCGTCGACACGGACGACATCATCACGACCTACGGGGCAGACACGGCGCGCTGGTTCATGCTGTCGGACTCACCACCCGAGCGCGATGTTATCTGGTCCGACGCTGGCGTTGAAGGCGCTCACCGTCACATCCAACGGGTCTGGCGTCTGGTCAACGACGTTGTCAACGCGACTCCCGATGATTTTGACGACACTCCGCCTGGCAGCTTCTCCGATGACGCTACAGCGCTGCGCAAGGTGATACACCGCATGCTGAACGCGGTCGCTGATGACGTGGAGAAACTGGCCTTCAACCGCTCGGTCGCCCGCATCTATGATGCAACAAACGCCATCGGCCGGGCTTTGACCAAACATGGCGATGCCCCGGACATGCTATGGGCCTTGCGGGAGGCGGTGTCGATTTTGGTCGAAGCCATGCAACCCATGACACCTCACCTTTCCGAGGCGTGCTGGGCGCGTCTCGGCCATACCGGCCTGCTGGCAACGAAGCCATGGACCGAGGTTGACAGATCCCTTTTGGATGACGACACACTGCTGCTGCCCATTCAGGTCAACGGCAAGAAGCGCGGCGAAATATCCGTTGCGAAAACAGCCGACAAAGATGCGGTGGAAGCAGCGGTACTGGCGGATGAAACCGTGGTGAAACTGCTTGCCGGGCAGGCGCCTAAACGGGTGATTGTCGTACCACAAAGGATTGTGAATATCGTTGTCTGATCGATCCACATCTTCCGCTCATAGGCTGACCCGGCGCGCTGCTTTGGGCGGCCTGCTTGGAATCGGCGCACTTTCCTTGGCAGCCTGCCAGGTAAGCCCGCTTTACGGCGACCGGTCCGGTTTTGACGGAACCTCCCGTACCGCCAGCGCTCTAAGCGCCATCACGATTGACCCGCCGGCCGATCGGATCACCCAGTTGGTCCGCAATGAACTCGTGTTTGGCCTGGGTAACCAGGCAGACAACGCCCGCTATCGTTTGGCACTGCGCGCCACGTCGTCAACCCAAACGCTCAGTGTTACAGGGTCCGGCGCTGCGGCAGCTCAGACCGTGCTCATCACGGCCAACTATCAGTTGTACCGCCTCGGCGATGATCAACCGCTTGTTCAAAACGTTGCCAGATCGACCGCGTCTTATGACTCCGTTGACCAACGATTCTCCAATCAACGGGCAGCAATCGATGCACAGGAACGGGCAGCACGCGAGGTGGCGGCCATCGTCGAAGCACAACTCGCGGCAGCGCTCGCCACCGCGCTCTGAATGTCCGAGATCAAAGGACAGGCAGCTGACCGCTTTGTCGAAAAGCCTGATCCGAAACAGCCCATCATCCTCCTTCACGGACCCGACCGCGGGCGCGTCAGCATGCGCGCCAAGGCCCTGGTCGGGGCAATTGCCGGACCGAACCCCGATCCGATGAGTTCAGTCGAACTGGACGCCACTTTGCTGGAAAGCGATCCGTCACGTCTGGCCGAGGAGGCAGACAGTGTACCCATGTTCGGTGGGCACAAGAGCATTCTGGTGCGCATGGACGATCCCAAAGCGCTGGTCAAACCGGTCGAAGCACTGCTGACGTCACCACCGACAGGTGCGTCGATTGTGATTGCTGCCGGGGATCTCAAGAAAAGTCATCCGTTGCGGAGCCGAATCGAAAAAGCAAACACGGGCGCATCGATCGCCTGCTACGCCGCCGACCGCCGGGACATCGCGTCGCTGGTAACGGAAACCGTGCGCCAGCATGGCCTGACGATTGAGCGAGAAGCACAGGAAGAGGCCATTTCACTGCTTGGCGCAGACCATGCCATGTCACAGGCCGAGATCGAAAAGCTCTGCCTTTACGCCAGGCGCGATGGGACCATCACCGTCGATCATGTGCACAACAGTCTCGTCGACGGTTCAGCGCACGCTTTGAGCGACGTCAGCGACGCAGCCTTTGCCGGGCGCCGTGATACCGCGCTTGAGGCACTAGGGCGCGCTTTGGCGGAAGGCATGGAGGCATCGGTCGTCACACAGATGATGCTGCGGCATGGGCAGAGTTTGGAACGGATGCGAATCGATATCGAGAATGGGTCATCTATCGACAGTGTCGTAACGCGAGCCCGTCCTATGATTTTCTTCAAGAGACGGCCCATTGTCGAACAGGCTCTGCGATGCTGGACGACATCCACGCTGCGCAGATCTCTTGCCTATCTGGACGAAGAGTTGGCGATTACACGTTTGTCCCAGGATCTGAAAGCCACACGGCTGGAACGGCAGGTCTTGCGGATATCGTCTGAAGCTGCCCGAACGCGCGGCCGCTCATCTTAATCAACACCGATAGACCACGTATGCCGTCAGCAAAGACTCAAAGGGCGCCAATTCGGCGCAACAAATCGTCAAGCTGTTCCAGCGTTTTGTATTTGATCGTCAATGCTCCTGACCCGTTGGGCTTGGCTTTCAATTGAACCCCAAGTCCCAGATGTTCCGTCAGTTTGGCTTCGATGGCCCGTGTATCGGCATCGGCAAGACCCGGAACTGAGCCAGAGTCAGACGTTTTTTTGGCCTGGACAACGCCAGGTTCAGTATTGCCCTGAACCAGCTTTTCAATGTCGCGCACCGACAGGCCGTCATCAATGATCATGCGGGCCAAATCGGCAGCATCATCCCGGCCAATCAACTGCCGTGCATGACCAGCCGACAACTCTCCGCTGGCCAGCAAAGCCTGGACATCGTCCGGCAACCGCAACAGACGAAGCGTGTTCGCAATATGACTCCGGCTTTTGCCGATGACACTTGCCAACGCCTGCTGAGAATAGGAAAAACTATCGATAAGCTGTTGATATCCTTGAGCTTCTTCCAAAGGGTTGAGATCGGCGCGCTGGACATTCTCAATAATGGCAAGCTCCAACGACTCCTTCTCATCGACGTCGCGGACAACTACGGGAACCATGTCGAGCCCGGCTCGCTGCGCGGCTCGCCACCGCCGCTCGCCGGCAATCAGCTCATATCGTCCTTCTTCAAGCGTACGCACCAGAAGAGGTTGGACAACGCCTTTCTCCCGAATCGAACGGGTCAGATCTTCAAGCTCGTCCTCAGCAAAACTGTCGCGGGGATTGCGCGGGTTGGGCGAAATTTGCTCCACCGGCAACCGGCGAGCACTACGTGCCTGATCGACAGCAACGTTCTCAGGGACCGTATCGCCCATAAGAGCAGCGAGTCCGCGCCCCAACCTGCGCTTTGAAGCCTCTTCAGCCATGCTCATCTCCCCAATAGCTGCGCTGATGGCGCCAAACTAAGCGGCAACGGCGCGGAGTGCGCGTTCACGCTCGATGATCTCCTGCGCCAGCTTGATGTAAGCTTGGCTGCCCGCACACTTGAAATCATACAAAATGGCCGGACGTCCGTAACCCGGTGCTTCTGACAGACGCACATTCCGGGGGATCATCGTCGAATAGACCTTGTCGCCCATCACTTCGCGCACATCCTCAACCACCTGTGAGGACAGATTGTTGCGTGCATCGAACATCGTCAAAGCGATGCCATGGATAATGAGCTCGGGGTTCAGTGCGCCGCGCACCTGCTCAACAGTGCGCAGCAACTGCGAGAGGCCTTCAAGCGCAAAAAACTCGCATTGCAGCGGTACCAGAACCGCGTGCGACGCGGCCATAGCATTGACCGTCAAAAGGTTGAGCGACGGCGGGCAATCAATCAGAATATAGGAAAGCCGCTTGTTGGTCGGCAGCTTGGCCTGCTCGTCCTGGTAGGCATGCAGGGCCGAGCGCAATCGCATGGCGCGTTGCGGATCCGAGGCGATTTCCATTTCAAGACTGGAAAGATCAACCGTAGATGGCACGATGGAGAGGTTTGGCACGGCGGTCTGCTGCACCGCTTCTCCTAGGCTGGCATCACCTGTGAGCACATCATAGCTGGTAACCTTGCGGTCCTGCGCAGCGATACCAAGACCCGTCGAGGCATTGCCTTGGGAGTCGATATCAAGAATGGCGACTTGCTCGCCGATTGCGGCTAGGGCGGTTCCCAGATTGATGGCCGTCGTGGTTTTGCCGACACCGCCTTTCTGGTTGGCGACAGTGATCACCCGCGGCTGTGGGTGAATCGGCGGGATAGGGGGCATGTGCATCATGGAGCGGGCCTCGGCAGATTCGCATCCTTGCGTGCGATCTGCAGGATGCGGCTGTTGGGATCAACGACACTCATATGCTCTACCACGTCATGGGCGTGTGCGTCAGGCCATTCATCAAGCTCGCGCGCATACTCCCCACCTTTATGAAAAAAAGCGCTTGCACCGCGCATGAGCCAGGGCTCAGCCAGTCCCACCAGAGAATCCAACGGGGCCAAAGCACGCGCAGTGATGAAATCGGCATCGATCCGGGTCGGGCGATTCGCGTCTTCAATCCGGCTCGCACGAACGTCAACGGAAACCCCGGTTTCACGTGAAACAGTTCTCAAGAAAGATGCCTTGCGTGCATTGGACTCCACGAGGGTCATCGCGAAAGAGCCATGGGCATGATCTTTGCCGTCATGGCCAGAATGCGGGCCCGTGGCCAATGCCAGTATCAATCCCGGCAGACCAGCGCCGGACCCGAGATCGACACCTCGGGCTCCGCCAGGCTTTATCTTCTCGATAACCGGAATCAGCTGCAGGCAATCGGCAACATGGCGTATCCAGACATCCGCTAACGTTTCACGGGAGACCAGATTCTGTGCTGGCTGCCACTTCCTTAGCAACTCGACATATCGAACGAGGCGCGCCTTCGATGCATCGTCAAGCGATACTCGAGACACTTCCATTGCCGTTTCGAGTCCGAATCGATCATCCATGTTTGGGAACTGACTTAAGCGGCAGCATAGCCTTGCAACCTTACCTGTGCGAACTCAGGCCGCCTGCTTACGGATATGCACCAGCAACAAAGCAAGGGCGCTTGGCGTCATGCCCTCCAGCCGGCGCGCATCGGCCAGTGTTTCAGGGCGAACATCCATCAAACGCTGTTTCAGCTCATTGGAAAGTCCAGGCATTGATTCGTATGGCATATCGGCCGGAATTGAGAGAGCCTCTTCCCTGTTCAACGAACGCACTTCATCGTCCTGTCGTTCCACATAGACGGCATACTGCGCATCCACAGCCAGTTGGCTGAGGATTGTTGGCGGATGATCCGCAAGGTGCGGCCATACCCGGATCACATCATCCAGCTGCACCGTCGGAAACCCGAGCACCTCAAACGCCGAACGCACGCGCCCATCCTGTTTGAGCGTCAAGCCTTTGGCCGCCAGGACATGCGGTGATGCCGTGGCGTCTTCAAAACTGGCACGTGCTGTCCGCAACGCTTCTGCTTTGGCTTCATAGCGACCGGCACGTTCAGACCCAACAAGCCCCATATCGACGCCGAAAGCCGTCAGCCTTTGATCAGCATTGTCGGCCCGAAGTCGGAGTCTGTATTCGGCTCGCGAGGTGAACATGCGATATGGTTCGGTCACACCCCGCGTGGTCAGGTCGTCAATCATAACGCCGATATAGCTCGTTTCACGTGCGAATCGAACAAGGTCGTCATTCGAACACGACCGCGCTGCGTTGAGACCGGCCAACAGGCCCTGCGCCGCAGCTTCTTCATATCCCGTTGTCCCATTGATCTGCCCCGCCATGAACAGACCGCGCAAAGCCCGGCATTCAAGCGTACGATCGAGAGCCCGCGGATCGATGTGATCATATTCAATCGCGTACCCTGGCTGCAGAACAGCTGCACGTTCAAGACCCGGTATGGATGCTACCACCTGACGCTGAACGTCCTCCGGCAGGCTTGTCGAAATACCATTGGGGTAGACCGTATGGCCGTCCAAACCCTCGGGTTCCAGAAAGATCTGATGACTTTCCCGATCCTTGAACCGGACAATCTTGTCTTCGATGGACGGACAGTACCGCGGTCCTCGACTATCGATACGACCGGAATACATTGCCGAGCGGTGAATGTTTCTCGCGATAATGGCGTGTGTTTCGCATGTCGTACGTGTGATGAAACAGGATACCTGCGGCGTTGTTATCCTCTTTGTCAGCATCGAGAAAGGCACAGGGTCGGGGTCACCAGGCTGCTCTTCCAGACGATCCCATTCGATCGTACGGCCGTCGAGACGAGGCGGCGTCCCCGTTTTCAATCGTCCCATCGGCAAACCGCGACCACGCAGACGATCTGCAAGCTTCTGCGACGGCGCCTCACCGTGACGTCCCGCGGGCCAGCTTCGTTCGCCCAGATGAATCAGCCCGCCGAGGAACGTTCCCGTCGTCAGCACAACAGCGCCTGCCCGAAGCTCCGTTCCATCGGCCAGAAGCACGCCTTGGACCCGGTCTCCACCTCCAACAACCAGATCAGCGACTTCGCCTTCAACCACTTGCAGATTGGCCATCTGCGCCAGCTCGGCCTGCATCGCTTGGCGATAGAGCGCACGATCAGCCTGGGCGCGCGGTCCCTGGACCGCCGGTCCCTTGCGTCGATTCAACAAACGGAACTGGATACCCGCTGCGTCAGCCACGCGTCCCATCAAACCATCCAGGGCATCTACTTCGCGAACGAGATGGCCTTTTCCCACACCGCCAATCGCCGGGTTGCAGCTCATGACGCCGATCGAATCTGCGCTTAGCGTAACAAGCGCCGTCCTTGCACCCACACGCGCAGCTGCCGCAGCCGCCTCACAACCGGCGTGACCGCCACCGACCACGATGACGTCAAAACGTGTCTCAGAAAACGAATGTTCGGACATCTTGGATTCTGTCAGCTCATGAGTATGGCAAGGGAAAGATAGGCTGGTGACTCGTTTTCGCTGATGGATCAAGGAAATTCGGCAGCAGTACAGACACCGCATGACCTGGTTTCACGTGAAACCATATCCCCGCCCGCCCGGGGCCCTACTTGCCAATACAGAACCTTGCAAAGAGCACGTCCAGCACACCCTCAGGGTCGACGTCTCCCGTGATCGCTCCAAGAGATCTCTGTGCCAAACGAAGCTCCTCCGCCACCTGCTCCAGATGATCGGAACCGATGTCAAGAAGCTGCAGAGCCTGATCTATCGAGGCGGCACACTCTTCTAAAGCGATCCGCCGGCGCGCATCTAACGCAACACTTGCACCCCCATCTTCGCCTGACAGGCCCTCTGCATACCGCGTTCGAAGCATCGCAGCGACGGCGAGGCGAAGCTCATCGAGACCCTCCCCCGTTCTCCCGGAAACCTTGAAGTCCACGTCACCATCATTTGGCGCCGAAAACTCTGCCAAGTCGATCTTGGAACGGAGGCGAATCGTTTTCTCTCCATCAACCATTTTGCCGGCCTCAGACGACTCCTCACCCCCCTTCAGCCAGAGCACGCAGTCAGCCTCCAACAGCGCCTTGTGGCTCCTTTCGATCCCCATGGCTTCAATCGGATCAACGTCTGCAACCCGGTCACGCAAACCCGCCGTATCCGTCAGCACCACGGGCAGACCGTCCATATCAACCGGTACATCGATCTGGTCGCGAGTCGTCCCCGCAACAGACGAAACCAAAGCCGCCTCCCGATCAAGCAGAGCATTCAACAATGTCGACTTCCCGCTGTTCGGCGCTCCGGCCAAAACAACCCGGAACCCGTCCCGTAAGCGTTCACCGAAATGCTGGTCGAGATCCCGCTGAATCTCAGATCGAAGACTGGTCAACCGTTCCGGAAGCGAATCCACCACCGAACCAGGAACATCGTCCTCATCTGAAAAATCAAGGTCAGCTTCCAACAGAGCGCGGCATTCGGCCAACCGATCTTTCCACACTGCCAGCTTCCGGGATGCTGCACCCTCCAGCTGATCCAACGCCTGCGCGCGCTGCGCTTCAGTCGACGCATGAATCAGATCACCGACGGCTTCAACCTGTGTCAGGTCGAGCTTGCCATTGATAAAGGCCTGTCGCGTGAAGTCACCGGCCTTGGCCGGGGTTACGCCATCCAACGACCAAAGTGCGGCCAAGACCGCGTCAACCACGGCCCGCCCACCATGACAGTGAAGCTCCGCGACATCCTCACCCGTAAAACTGTGCGGGGCGGGAAAGAACAAAACCAGCGCCCGATCAAGAACGGCATCCGTCGCTGGCTGACGCAGCGTGGTCAGTTTCGCAAGTCGCGGCTGAGGAACACCACCGGCGATCCTTTCGAGGGCGAATCGAACACCAGGTCCGGACACCCGCAACACCGCGACCCCACTCGGAACCAATCCGGATGACAGGGCCGCTATCGTATCCGTCATTGTTTCCTATCCGAATCGATTCACGTGAAACAATCGGCGAGGAACACATCCGCGCTAGGTATTCATCGTATCGAAGAAATCGGAGTTGGTCTTCGTTGCCTTCAGCTTATCAAGCAGGAACTCCACCGCATCGACCGTGCCCATCGACGAGAGAATACGGCGCAAAACAAACATCTTCGCCAGATCGCCCTTGGGAATGAGAAGCTCTTCCTTGCGCGTTCCCGACTTGAGAATATCGATCGCGGGGAAAACACGTTTGTCCGACACTTTGCGATCCAGAACGATCTCACAGTTGCCCGTGCCCTTGAACTCTTCGAAAATCACCTCGTCCATCCGGCTGCCTGTATCAACAAGGGCCGTGGAAATAATGGTGAGCGATCCGCCTTCCTCAATATTACGCGCCGCACCGAAGAAGCGCTTCGGCCGCTGCAGGGCATTGGCGTCCACACCACCGGTCAACACCTTGCCCGATGACGGCACGACCGTGTTGTAGGCCCGGCCAAGACGGGTGATGTTATCGAGCAGGATCACCACATCGCGGCCATGCTCAACCAGACGCTTGGCCTTCTCGATAACCATCTCGGCGACCTGGACGTGCCGCTGCGCCGGCTCATCGAAAGTCGATGAAACGACTTCGCCGCGTACCGAGCGCTGCATATCCGTCACCTCTTCGGGACGTTCGTCGATAAGAAGAACGATAAGAAAGCACTCGGGATGATTCGTTGTGATGGAATGTGCGATGTTCTGCATCAGCGTCGTCTTACCGGTGCGCGGAGGCGCAACGATCAGCGCACGCTGTCCTTTGCCGAGCGGCGCTACCAGATCGATAACCCGTGCCGACCGATCCTTTAAGGTCGGATCATCCACTTCCATCTTGAACCGCTCGTCCGGATAAAGCGGCGTCAGATTATCGAAATGAACCTTGTGGCGCGCTTTTTCAGGTTCTTCGAAATTGATGGTGATCAGCTTCACCAACGCGAAGTAACGCTCGCCTTCTTTCGGGCTGCGGATGATGCCTTCGACCGTGTCGCCAGTCCGCAGGGAGAACTTCCGTATCTGCGTCGGCGATACATAAATATCATCCGGGCCAGGCAGATAATTGGCTTCCGGCGACCGCAGAAAACCGAAACCGTCCTGCAGAACTTCCAGAACACCTTCACCGACAATTTCAACATCCCGTTCCGCGTACCTTTTCAGGATCGCGAACATGAGCTCTTGGGTACGCAATGCGCTTGCGCCCTCCACATCCAACTCTTCAGCGAGCGCCAGAAGGTCGGTGGGGGATTTTGCTTTAAGGGCCTGAAGCCGGATTTCTTCCATGGAGATGATAATTTGCCTTGGGGGTCTGCCGTTTGGGTACGCGCAGGAAGGGAAGGATGATCAGAACCGATCGGGAGAGGTAGGAAACGCCAAAACGCGAGGTAGTTGGAAACCTGCTTGGGTGCTGCTTTCGGTATCGGATGAGATACGCCGCACACCTTTGCGATCGATCGATCGCTCGATTGGTGCGCTGCAACGCCCGCCTACTTCGCCGCATGTAAGACAGCTTTGTGGCTTTGACAAGACGCTTTGAAAAAAGACGACAGCCTTTCAGCTATTTCATTGAGGCTCAGAACGGCTTCACGATCACCAGAATTACGATACCGATCATCGCCAGTGTCGGCACTTCATTCATGAACCGCCAATAGCGCGACGATCTTGTGTTGGCGTCTCCGGCAAATCGCCGGACAGATGCTGCCAAATGACCATGGAAGGCGAACAAGACAAAGATCAGAGCCAGCTTGAGATGCAACCATGTTCCCTGAAAACCATAGACAGCGATGGCAATCCAAAAACCGGTCAACGCAGAAACGATCATGGCCGGCGTCATGATCGCTTTCAGCAAACGACGCTCCATGATCTTGAATGTCTCAGACTGCGCCGATCCCACCTCCGCATCCACATGGTAGACGAAAAGCCGCGGCAAATAGAGCAGCCCGGCCATCCAGGCAATGACGGCGATCACATGCAGCGCTTTCACCCAGAGATAGGCACTCTGCGGCAACAGGTAAACCAAGCCGGCGACCGCACCCGTCAAAATGGCGATGGCCAAGGCATGCCCGCCATACTGTTTCAGAGGTGATGGCTCTGCAAGCGACGCCATGACGTTCAACCCGCCCGTACACGCTCGATGAAACGATGCACCTGATCGATCTGGCCGTCCGGTGTAATCCCGTGCCCAAGATTCGCGACATGCGGCAAACCTTCTGAGCCCCTCATCATCGCATCGACCGCCGCATCCAACGCATCAGGCCCAGCCGTCATAAGCTGCGGATCGATATTGCCTTGCGTCACCATCGTGTCCGGTACCTGCGACCGCGCAGCCGCCACGTCGATGGTCCAGTCAAGCCCCACGGCATTGACCCCGGTCTTGGCACTGAAGGGGCCAAGCGCATGCATCGCACCCTTAGCAAATCCGATGATCGGCGTACCGGCATGCCTTGCACGCAAGCCTTCCACCATCTCGGCAATGGGGCCAACGCTGTACCGCTGAAAACCAGCCGGGCTAAGGGATCCTGCCCAACTGTCGAAGATCTGGACGGCATCCGCTCCTGCGGAAATCTGGCGGGAAAGATAACGGACAGATGCCTCCGCCAAACAATGCAGCAGACGATCAAAGACGTCCGGTTCATTCAGGGCGAACTTCCGTGCCGCTGCCTGGTCAGGGCTCCCTCGTCCGCCAACCATGTAGGTCGCCACCGTCCATGGCGCCCCGCAAAACCCCAGAAGCGTCACCTCATCGGGCAACGCCGATCGAAGGCGCTCGACCGTTTCGATGACAGGATCAAGATGCCGGTCGAACCGTTCCGGGTCCGACTCAAACCCCACAATCAGGGCATCAATCTCTCCAGCACTTAACGGTGGAAGAACCGGCCCTATCCCTTCTTCAAACCGCACATCCTGGCCCAGTGCGTGAGGGACAACCAGAATATCGGAAAACAGGATCGATCCATCAAACCCGAAGCGACGGATCGGCTGCAACGTGACTTCGCAGGCAAGCTCGGGATTGTAGCAGAGATCAAGAAACGATCCGGCCTGCGCCCGCGTCTTGCGATATTCGGGGAGATAGCGTCCAGCCTGTCGCATCATCCAGATCGGCATTCTTGAGCCTACCTGGCCCTTCAACACATCCAACAAAAGCCGATTGCTCACGCGCGCTACCTGTCCTCATCAATCTCTAACCATACGCTCTCCCGTCATCCCTGCGGCAACTGCCAATGGGACGAGGAAAGAAAGAAAAAAGTTTCTCTTCAGAGAAAGCCTTGTTCTTTTTCTTGGGCGTGGAAAAGACTCATAAATCCCACGCACCAAACCCTGCATAACCTCTCCACATCAGCGTGACCATCAGGAACCCCACGATCATCGGAAACCGTCTCGGTGAAGACATCCAGGCGATAATCAACCTTTTGTAAACCTTAACAGATCGTTAACGCTGCACGGTCCTCGGCTTGATCCTGTTGCATCACCCCGAACAGAGAAAAGTGCATCGCTACAATCCTTACCAATCCCCATCTCATCAACATGCTATCCAGATGCCGCTGCCCTTGAACAGTTTCGGCAAAACCACGCATAAGGAACGCCATTGGGTTGCGCCAAACCTTCATCGACCTTCCTTATCCACATCAGCGCGCCACAAAGGACACAGCCCGTTGACAACCGCTGCCCCGCGCTTCTTCCACCTACATCTTGTGTCCGACTCCACTGGTGAGACCTTATCGACGGTCGCACGCGCCGTCGCATCGCGTTACCCAAGCGCACGTGCCATCGAGCACAGCTATGTCATGGTACGCGATCCGGAGCAGATCGAGCGCATAGCGGCATCCATCGAACAGGCGCCGGGCATCGTCCTTTACACCATCGTCGATCCCGAACTGGCCGAACGCCTGGCCGAGCGCTGCAGGGCCAATGCCGTGCCGGCCATCTCAGTGCTTGATCCGGTGATCAACGTTTTTCAGTCCTATCTCGGCGATTCCGCCGCGCTCACCATCGGCGCGCAACACGTCCTCGACGCCGACTACTTCCAGCGGATCGAAGCGTTGAACTTCACACTTGCCCACGACGATGGAGTCTTGCCGTCCAACCTCGACCAGGCGGACATCGTCATTGTCGGTATTTCGAGAACCTCGAAAACACCGACCAGCATCTATCTGGCCCATCGCGGATACAGAACAGCAAATTTTCCATTGGTTCCCGGAGCGCCCATCCCAAAAATACTGACCAGACCGACCAAAGCATTTGTCGTCGGACTGATCGCAACCACCGACCGTATTGTGCAAGTCCGATTGAACCGCGTTCTGACCGACTACAATGAGAGTGCGGACACCGATTACACCGACAAGGCGCTGGTCGCCGCCGAGATCGCCGACTCCCGCCGCCTCTGTGGGCGACAGGGCTGGCCAACAATCGATGTCACGCGCCGTTCTATTGAGGAAACGGCCGCTGCCATTCTTTCGCTCTATCGCCAGCATCGCGAAAAGCTGGAACAGGACGAGCAAAACGCGATGGACGCCCTGTGAGCCCACCCCTGATCCTTGCTTCCGGCTCAACCATTCGCCGGCGCATGCTGGAAGGCGTCGGTCTTCGCTTTTCGGTCGTGACTGCAGACATGGACGAACGTGCTTTGGAAGAGCGTTTGGGCGACGTTGCCCCGGTTCAACTGGCGGAAAGTCTGGCGGTCGCCAAAGCCGAAACTGTCTCCGCGCATTATCCCGATGCCATCGTGATAGGCGCTGACCAAGTTCTCGAGCATCAAGGCCTCCTGTTGCACAAAGCAGCGACCCGGCTGGAAGCCGAGACGAAGCTTGCCCGCCTTCAAGGATCGATGCATCGGCTCATCGCCGCCTGTGCTCTCGTGCAGGGCGGCCAGACGCTTTGGGTCGGATCGGACGCTGCCGATCTCACCATGCGCCGGCTCGACGCTTCGGACCGCCTATCATATCTCAACAAGGCCGGCGATGCGGCCACGGCAAGTGTCGGTGCCTATAGGCTGGAAGAGCTGGGCGCTGCCTTGTTTGAGCGTATAGAAGGCGACTACTTCACCATTCTCGGTCTGCCGCTGTTGCTTCTGCTTGCAGCTTTGCGTTCGCAAGGCATCGACCCCGTTCTTGAGGACCGCTCCTTATGACCAAGCGTGCCGCCGTCCTGGGATGGCCGATCAGCCACTCGCGCTCGCCGTTGATCCATGGAACCTGGATTGCTGAACACAAGCTGGACGCCAGTTACAAACCCATCGCTGTCGATCCCGAGCACGCAAGCGACTGGTTTGCGCACTTCACCGATCATGATCTGGTCGGCGCCAACGTAACGATTCCACATAAGGAAACGGCACTCGCGGCCTGTCATCATGTGGAGCCCCATGCCGCTCGGCTTGGCGCTGTGAACACGCTCTGGCTTGAAAATGGCCAGCTTCGCGGCACCAGCACGGACGGCGAAGGGTTTATGGCGAACCTTGCCGAGCATGCCCCAATCTGGGCGCGTCATCCCAAAGCGGGCACTGTTCTGATCCTGGGAGCCGGAGGAGCAGCCCGTGCGATCGTCGATGCATTGCTCGATCAAGGCGTGGATCAGGTCGTTCTTCTCAATCGGACCGTTGAACGCGCGCAGGCGCTGGCAGCGCATTTCAACGCTCATTTTGATGGAAACCGGGTCACTGCTGCCGAGATGACGGCCTTCGCCGCCCATGCATCCAATGCAGGTCTGCTTGTCAACACAACCGCGCTCGGCATGACTGGTCAGCCGCCGCTGGAGATCCCCATGGAAGCGCTGGCCGAAGGTGCCACCGTCAGCGACATCGTCTACACACCGCTTGAAACACCGTTGCTCGCTTCGGCACGAGCCCGCGGCCATCCCATTGTCGATGGGTTGGGTATGTTGTTGCACCAGGCCGTTCCAGGCTTTGAACGTTGGTTTGGCGTTAGACCGAAGGTCACAGCCGATTTACGCCAGCGCGTCCTTGATGATATTCAATTAAAATCAAAGACTTAAGATGATACGCCTCGGCCTCACAGGCTCAATCGCCACCGGCAAATCAACGACCGCCAAACTGTTCGCCGACGAAGGCATCCCCGTCCACGATGCCGATGCCGCGGTCCATGCAATCTATCAGGAGGAAGGGGTCGCCCCTGTTAGGGCACTGGTGCCGAAAGCAATTGTCGATGGCCGGGTGGATCGTACTACGCTGAAAGCTGCGCTCAACAGCGACCCCGGTCTGCTCCCCAAGCTCGAAGCCATCGTTCATCCGTTGGTGCAGGCCCGTGAAGCAGCCGCCGCCGCCAAGGCAAAACAGGATGGGCACGCCGTGATGGTGTTCGATATTCCTTTGCTATTCGAGACGGGCGGTGAAGCGCGCATGGACAAGATTGTCGTCGTGCACTGCACGCCGGAAGCACAACTTGCCCGTCTTCTGGACCGGCCCGGTCTCGATGAGGCGGCTGCGCGCTTACTGATGGACCGGCAGATGCCGCAGGCAGAAAAGATGAGCCGGGCCGACTATCTCATTTCGACCGAGGAGGGCGTCGACTCAGCGCGAGAAGATGTCCGCCGTATCCTGGCCGATTTGCGGGCATAATCGGCACAATCCTCAGGCTGACGATTCCCAAGGGCACCAAACTCCGTCAGAGTTCATCAAGCTTAGGGATTCGATGAATGCGCGAAATCATTTTTGACGTTGAAACCACAGGCCTGCGGGCTAAAGACGGTGATCGCATCTGTGAGATCGCAGGTGTGGAAATGATCGATTATGTCCCGACGGGCGTCGAGTTTCACGAATACATCAACCCGACAATTCCGATGCCGGAAAAAGCGCAGGAAATTCATGGCCTGTCCGACGATTTCCTCAAAGACAAACCTCTCTTTGAAAGCGTCGCAAAGAAATGGCTGGACTTCATTGGCGATGATCGCCTTGTGGCCCACAATGCCATGTTCGATTTTGGGTTTGTGAACGCGGAACTCGAACGATGTGGGCTTGCCGCTATGTCGTTTGAGCGCATGGTTGATACCATCGCGATAGCACGACGAAAGTTTCCAGGCTCGGATAACTCGCTCGATGCGCTTTGCACCCGCTTCGGCATCGATCTGTCCGCCCGTGACAAGCATAACGCTCTTCTCGATACACAACTTCTGGCCGATGTGTATGTCGAGCTTATCGGTGCCCGGCAAACCGCTATGAGCTTTGGCGACGGACGCCGCCGTCGTCAGGTCAGCGCCCAGACGGTCCAACAGCGCTCTGAACCGTTGCCGGACCTGCTTTCCGAGCAAGAAAGAGCAGCACACGCGGCCTTTGTCGCGACACTTGGCGAGGAAAGCGTCTGGTCACGCTATCCTCATCTGCTTGGCACAATCGATCGAACGGAAGGCCAGATATGAAAAAGGCCGCACCCCCAACTGGAAGCGCGGCCCGTTTATCTAGACAATGAGAGATCAGCTTGCGGCTGACTGGGCCGCTTGCTGAGCCTGCATGGCGCGCTGGCGATAGAGGGCCAGGAAGTCGACCGGATCGAGCATAAGCGGTGGGAAGCCGGCCTGACGCGTCGCGTTGGCAAGGATTTCCCGGGCAAACGGGAAAAGCAGGCGGGGCCCTTCGATCATCAGCGCGACCTGGGTCTGTTCCTGCGTCATGTTTTCGGCGCGGAAGAGACCGGCATACGCCAGCTCAACAGCGAACAGCATGTCTTTGCCGCTGCCGGCCTTGGCTTCGAGCTTCAAAACCACTTCATTGGTGTTTTCCGGCTTCGGATTCACAGCAACGGAAACGTTGATGTCGATCTTCGGCTGCTGTCCGGCGCGCATCGACTCCGGTGAATTCGGGTTCTCAACCGACAGATCCTTGATGTACTGCGCCAGCGCCTGGAACCGTGGAGCCGGGCCGGCCGGTTTGGCTGCCGCTGCAGCGGCAGCTGCGGCCGCGGCACCCCCACCATTTGTCGAGGGGGCATCGGCCTTGGCTTCGTCGTCCTTGTTCGTATCGGCTTCAGACGTTTTAGATGCCTTCTTGCTTGCCATGGGCGCTATCGTTCCTTGCATGATAGGGGAGTGTTGGCGCGCTTTGGTGAGGCGGCGCCTTTCAAAAACTGGGCGGTGGCTACCATTTTGCTTGGCATGCGGCAAGCGATGCGGGCCGAATCAGGGCATGCTGCTTGTTTTAGGGTTACCCGCGCCGGACGCGCTTCAAGCGCCCCACGGGT
Source organism: Cohaesibacteraceae bacterium (assembly GCA_028281795.1). Taxonomy (GTDB): domain Bacteria; phylum Pseudomonadota; class Alphaproteobacteria; order Rhizobiales; family MH13; genus MH13. Next base: position 29,828 of record JANQJE010000164.1, read on the forward strand.
TTCGTTTGCCTTGCGATCGGCTGGAGGAGGGCTCCGTCGGAGCC
>JANQJE010000193.1 GCA_028281795.1 Cohaesibacteraceae bacterium
GCGTCCTTTGCAGGTCTCGGACTGGCGGCAGCGCACATGCTGTGGCAGGTCGCCACGCTCGATCTCAACGACAAGGAAGGCTGTCTTGCGCGGTTCAAGTCCAACTCGCTTGCCGGTGCGCTAATTGCCTGCGGACTGCTTGCCGATGTTTTGATTTAACGACGCAGACCCAGACGTTTCGAAAAACGCGGGCGGCGGCCAGCCGTCGGTCTGTGACGGCGAGGCTGCGAGGCGCGCAGGACAACAGGCCCCAACATGGCACGCACGACGCTGTCCTGACCGGTGCCTTCCTGCAGCAAGAGCGGCGCGCTCAAACGATCTGCCCAGCTCCGCCATACAGCAACCGCCTCATGCAATGGCAGATCATTGTCCAAGGCGATAGAGTAAGCCGGGTCGTTGTGCCGCAGGACAACCTGAACGGTTGGATCTTCGCCGGCCTGCGCGACGAGTTCGGCTGCCACGCCATTGTAGGCATTGAGCGGAATGCGCTGCAGGATCATCGCGCCGCCAAGACGCGCGGTGACCACAACGCTGCGAGCCTCCACGTCGATCCGGCCACGTTGCGGCATGGATGCTTTCATCGCGACCGCATCACGGCAACCATCAATCAGATCGCCCGTAAAACCCTCGAAAGCAGATGCATGGATGCCGCCATCACGATGGATGGGCTGTTCTTTGGCCGAGCGTTTGGTGCCTGCCGTCATGATGATGCCTCTCGCCTTCCTGTTCGGCCCGTTTTTCGGACCAAAAAACTGTTGCAGACGGTTGGCCCGCCTTTGGCTAGGGCATCCCTTATACTGACGCTACGTTGGAGGCAGCTTAAGCAACGGGGTAAAAAAAGTGTGCGTTCGGAGAGGGTTATCGAAAGGAAAACGGCCGCTCAGCAATTCGCCTTGAATGCGCGGTGCGATCCTCTACACCCTGTGTATCTCTTGTTGATGCGAGCCTGCGCTGCCTTATGACCGAGCCTTCCGCCCCGGATGTCCTTCCGCCGTTGAGCGTTCTATGTGATGCTGCGCGCGAGGCCGGTGAACTGGCGTTGCGCTATTTTGGCAATAGCCCGAAAGTGTGGACGAAGCCCGGCAACTCGCCGGTCACCGAAGCCGATCTTGCCATCGACTCGATGCTGCACTCGGAGTTGCGGCGCGCCTTCCCGTCCTTTGGCTGGATATCCGAGGAGATCGAAGATGACGGCTCACGCCATTCGGCGACGCCGACTTTCATTGTTGATCCGATCGACGGTACACGCGGCTTCATGGCTGGCTCGGACGATTGGGCGGTTTCGATCGCCCTGGCATATGAGGGCACGCCAAGACTTGGCGTGCTCTTCAGTCCGGTCATCGGCGACCTGATGTTTGCCGAAGCGGGAAAAGGGGCGCATCTGGAGCGTTCGACGGGCGAGGTCAGCGCACTGGTCCCGAGCGGAAAAGACACACTGCAAGACGCGCTTCTGGCGTTTCCCGGGTCGAGCAAGCCATCGCACACGTTTCGCAAGCATCCGAAAATCGCATCGCTGGCATTGCGTATCGCGCGGGTGGCGGCAGGCTCGCTGGACGGATGCGTCGCCGTTCCGAACGCCAAACACTGGGACATTGCGGCGGCCGATCTCATCGTGCGCGAGGCGGGCGTGCATCTTCTGCATGCTGACGGCAGGACACCGCGTTATGATACCGACTCCATCAGACATCCGGCTCTGGTGTGTGGAACACCGGGTCTCTGCGACGCACTGCGCCAGTGGATGAGCAACCAGCATGCTTGACGATCGGCATTCTTGACGCGGGCAAGTTGTCGGTTCAGAAGGCGGCATCCCCCTGAATGCAACACAAGGATTGCGTGCGATGAGCGACCTGCCCAAGGAAACCAAGCCCCAATTGTTGCACCTGGTCTTCGGCGGAGAGGTGGAATCGCCCGATTCTCACACCTTCATCGACGTCGACAATCTGGATATCGTTGGCATTTATCCAAACAATGCCGAAGCCGAAGCAGCCTGGCGCGGCAAGGCGCAAGCAACAGTCGACAATGCAAACATGCGCTACTTTGTCGTGCATATGCACCGTCTGTTGGAGCCGGGCGACACCGATCCGGATGCATAGGCGCGGTCAGAGTCAGGCCGTGTTGAGAACCAGATGAGCCTTCCTTGGCACAAGCGGCTTGGCCGCAGCACCCTGGTGCAACGCGTGGCGGGCAATGCATTGGCCGGCTATATCTGGCTTGTCGATCGAACCACCCGTAAAATCGCCACGGATGAGATTGATCGTGCCGCGTTGGCCGACCATCTTCCGGCGATCTTTACGTTCTGGCATGGCGAGCACTTCATGGTTGCTCCAGCTGTTTCGCCAGATTGGAACATGCATGTGATGATTTCCCGCAGTACCGACGGCACGATCAATGCCATTGCTGTTGAAAGGTTCGGTATCCGCACCATCCGCGGTGCTGGCGATCCCAAGAAACGCGGCAAGCAAAAAGGCGGCGCGCGCGCATTTCTGCAGTTTGTGCACCTGCTTGAAGAAGGCAAAAGCGTTGCGATGACGGCCGATGTACCGAAGGTTGCCCGGCAGGTTTCGCCGGGGCTGATCAGGCTGGCGCGCAAAACCGGTCGGCCCATCGTCCCCTCGGTTTACCTGACCCATCCTCGCATCACGTTGCGCAGCTGGGACCGGGCGGCGTTAGCGCTGCCCTGGACCAAGGGGGCCGTGGGCACAGGCCAGCCGATCTATGTTGATGAGAGCGAGCCTGACGATGCTGTGTGGTGCGCACGCGTGAAAGATCGTCTCGATACTCTTGAAGCCAACAGCTATGCCCGGATTGGCGGTGCGTCGGCGTTCGCCAAGGCCAAAGTCAGCGGCACAGGCGCAGCCCATGGCTAGTCTCTTTGCCGACAGTTTTCTGGCCAGCTATCGTATGGCGGGCACGATGGCGTCTCCCCTCGCCGGAACACTGATCCGTTCGCGGGCCCGCAGAGGCAAAGAGGATCTGAACCGGCGCAAGGAGCGGTTCGGCTACGCCGGGGCACGCCGGCCCAACGGTGCACTGGTCTGGGTGCATGCCGCAAGCGTTGGCGAGACAATCGCGATCCTGCCGCTGGTGAAACGGATAGAGGCCATGGGAGCCTACGTTGTGCTCACCACGGGCACCGTGACCTCAGCCCAGCTTGCCGCGCAGAAGGTCGGTCCACGCACGCTGCACCAATATGCACCGCTTGATCTGATGCCGTTCGTTCGCCGGTTTCTGAACGCCTGGAGGCCGCAACTGGCCATCTTCGTGGAGTCGGAGTTGTGGCCGGCCACATTCCACGCGCTGGCAACGCGCAACATTCCCCATGTGCTGGTCAATGCGCGCATGTCCGAACGGTCCTTTTTCCGCTGGCGCCGTGCGAGCAGCGTGATCGGTGCGATGCTCTCCAACGTGACCCTTTGCCTGGCGCAGACGGTCGACGATGCCGAACGGTTTCGTGTGCTGGGTGCGCCACGCGTGCGGGTAACAGGCAACCTGAAATTCGATACGCCCGCCCCACCGGAGATTCCGGCCCAGCAAACGCTGCTTGAACAAACGCTGCAAGGCCGGAAGATCTGGCTCGCTTCATCCACCCATCCGGGAGAGGAGGCCATTGTTCTACGTGTTCACAAGGCCCTGAAGCAGCATCTGCCGAATCTGATAACGATCATTGTGCCCAGGCATCCGGAGCGTGGCGGCGAGATTGCGCAACTCGCCACGGCGGAAGGTGTCAGCTGGATGCAGCGTAGCGCCGGCAATCTTCCCAAGGCCGATACAGAGGTCTATATCGCCGACACGATCGGTGAGATGGGCTTGCACTACCGCATTGCCCCCGTGTCCTTCATCGGCGGATCGCTGGTGCGGCATGGCGGACAGAACCCAATCGAACCGGCCAAGCTCGGAACCGCCATATTGCACGGCCCTGATGTGCACAACTTTCCGGAAATCTACACCGCGCTCAATGCCAGCAATGCATCCATCGAGGTGGATGGTGCGGAGATGCTGGCGCGCAGCGTGGGACGGCTGCTGGTGAAGGAGGATGAGCGTCAGCGCCTGTGCAAGTCCGCACGCAGCGCGATCCAAGAGTTTGAAGGCGCGCTGGCGGCCACCATGAACGCGATTGAACCGCTTCTGACGGCCTTTTCGGTCTCGGCTGCTTTGGAGCAGGCGCGCCGATGAGTCTGGCGACTCCATCCTACTGGTGGCCTGACCCGGGCAAGCCGCAAGGTCTTAGCGTTGCCCTGAAGAAATTTGCGCTCTACCCGGCGTCGCTTGTCTACGGACAGATTGTCGCTCGCCGCATGAGACAGCCGGGCACCTCCGGCATGGTTCCTGTTGTCTGCGTAGGAAACTTTGTTGCGGGCGGCGCAGGCAAGACGCCGACAGCAATGGCTGTGTATGATGCGCTGGAAGATGTGGGTATGACGCCCGCATTCGTCACACGCGGCTATGGCGGAACACTCGCCACGACAAGTTTCCGAGTGGATCACGAACGGCACCAGGCCGACGAAGTCGGCGATGAGCCTTTGCTGCTTGCCCGCAAGGGACCGACCTTCGTGGGTCCGGAACGATTGAAATCCATCGAAAGCGCCGCTGAGTTTGGTGCCACGTGCACTATCTTTGACGATGGACTGCAAAACCCGGCCATCCACAAGAACCTCTCGATCGCTGTGGTCGATGCCGAGATGAGCGTCGGCAACGGGATGTGCCATCCGGCCGGTCCGCTGCGGGCACCGGTAACCTCGCAGCTGCGGCATGTCGACGTCGTGGTGATGATCGGCAAGGGGCCGAGGTCGCACAGCGTGGTTCGTCAAGCTGCCCGGCGCGGCGTTCCTGTGCTTGCCTCAACGCTGGAGATGACAATCCCGGAGCATTTGTTCGGCCAGCCAATTCATGCGTTCTGCGGCCTTGGTCATCCGCCGAAGTTCTTCAATCGGCTGAAGGCTGCCGGCCTCGATGTGGTCGAAGAAACGGCTTACCCCGATCATCACCCTTTCTCAGTGGATGACGCGCACGCGCTCATGAAGACGGCCAAGGACCGCAAAGCGCTTTTGGTCACCACTGAAAAGGACGGAATGCGCTTTGTCGGACATGACGGTGCGCTTGGCGAGCTCGATGCGGCTACCACCCAGATCCCGGCCAAACTGGTTTTTGAGGATTCCAGCTATCTCCGCTCGCTTCTGCGCCAGGCAATCGATCGCTGGAAGCGCGAACTGGCGCTTGTCCAAATCGGCTAGAGCAGATTTTCCCCGACCGGTTCAACCGGCCTTTGTCGAGCGACGCTCCGCTTCCAGGGATGCTGCGGCATCCTTGTAGGCTTCCTGGCGCGAAACAGACCAGTATTTAAGCTCGGTCAGGGGTACGCGCTCGAACGTCACCGCGCACACCACATAATCGCCGGGACGCAGCACATGATATTCCGGCGTATCGTAGCGGATCAGCGCTTCGCGGTCGTTGTTGGAGAAGACCATGGGATCAGTCCTTTGATTGATGCTCTCTCTTGCCTGCAAAGAAACGCTTCAGCAAGACCTCGGATTCACGCGCTGCGATTCCGTCATAGACGTCCGGCGCGTGATGGCATGTCGGCTGATCATAGAAGTGCGGACCATGGATGACGGCGCCCATTTTCGGATCGCTGGCGCCAAAATAAAGTCGGCGGATACGGGCATGGCTGATGGCAGCCGCACACATGGCACAAGGCTCCAATGTGACGTAGAGGTCGGCACCGATCAGCCGCTCCTGCCCCAGAACCTGCGCGGCTTCACGGATCACCAGCATCTCGGCATGCGCCGTCGGGTCCAGCAATTGCCGGGTGCGGTTGCCATCGGATGCAATGATCTTTCCATCCAGCACCAATACGGCGCCAAC
>JANQJE010000205.1 GCA_028281795.1 Cohaesibacteraceae bacterium
TCGCAATAGGGGCACTTCGAGGCGCAGAACGGCCAGTGCACATAGATGCCGAAACCGGCTTCGGCATCGGACGCAACCGGTGCGAAGGCATGATCCCTCATGACGCCCGTCAAGCCGGCCCTGCCGTCACAATGGCATTGAACAGTTTTTCGAACGCCCGTGCACGGTGAGACAGGCCGCTGCTTTCCCCATGGATCCAGCCGTGTTTTTCATCGGCCACCATCTCGCCGAACGTGGTGTCATAGCCATCGGGCTGAAAAATGGGATCATAGCCGAAGCCCTTGTCGCCGCGTGGCGGCCAGACAAGGGTGCCTTCCACCTCGCCGCGGAAGGTCTCTTCAGAACCGTCTATGCGAACAAGTCCGAGCACGGCCACAAATCTGGCACAGCGCTGGTCAGGCTCGGTCGCGCCAGCCGCCTGAAGCTTTTCTTCCACCGTGCGCATGGCCATCATGAAATCCTTGTCCGGTCCTGCCCAACGCGCAGTGTAGATACCCGGGTCGCCGTTCAATGCGTCGACACAAAGGCCGGAATCATCCGACAGGCTGGCAAGGCCAGTTGCCTCGTGCCCGGCGCGCGCCTTCAGAAGCGCATTGTCTTCGAACGTGGAGCCTGTTTCTTCCGGATCGGCCAGCTCCAGATCGGCCGATGACGTGATCGGCAGGCCCACCGGTTCAAGCAGGGCGCGCAGCTCATCGATTTTGCCGCGATTGTGACTGGCAATCAGAAGGCGATCGCCAAAGCCCTTCAAGGCAACAGACCCTGCCATGCACCTAAGCTCCTACCGCGTGATCCTGAAGGGCAAGAAGCTCGCCGATTCCTTTTTTTGCCAGACCCATCATGGACGAAAGCTCATCTTCGCTGAAGGGCACGCCCTCGGCGGTGCCTTGAATTTCGACCATGCCGCCGGCGCCGGTCAGCACGAAATTGGCGTCCGTCTCGGCGGCGGAATCCTCCAGATAGTCAAGATCGAGCACCGCCTGACCCTTATAGATGCCGCAGGAGACAGCCGCCACTTTGTCTTTCAGCGCTTTGTCTTTCAGCATCGAACGGCTTTCCATCCATTTCAGCGCATCATAAAGCGCGACCCACGCGCCGGTGATGGACGCCGTTCGCGTGCCGCCATCGGCCTGGAGCACGTCGCAGTCGACCGTGATCATGACCTCACCGAGCGCTTTGAGATCGACCACGGCGCGCAAAGAACGGGCAATGAGACGCTGAATTTCCAGTGTCCGGCCCGACTGTTTGCCCTGCGTGACTTCGCGGCGCATGCGTTCATGCGTGGAACGCGGCAGCATGGCATATTCAGCCGTTACCCATCCGGACCCCCTGCCCCGCATCCAGCCGGGCACGCGGTCTTCCACACTCGCGGCACACAGCACTTTGGTGTTGCCGAAGGAAACGAGGCAGGAACCCTCCGCATGGCGCGCAAAACCGCGTTCCAGTGTTACAGGGCGTAGTTCATCATTGGCGCGATTGGATGGGCGCATCGGCTTTCAGGTCTTTCTTGTTGCAAAGTTGGCCTTGGTTACGCTGGCCATCTTGAGCATGCAAGAGACTAGAAACGCAGTCGATCTGATTTTAGATAGGGACCATGAACGCCGTTCCACCAAGCTCCGGTTCCAACCCGCCGCATCTGGACGATCTCGATGCCCGCTCCCGCGACATTTTTCGTCGGGTGGTCGATCACTATTTCACATCCGGTGAGCCGCTGGGCTCGCGCAGCCTGTCGCGCGATCTGACGCAGTCGAACACGCAGCAAACGCTGTCTCCGGCCACTGTTCGCAACGTGATGAGCGATCTGGAAGCGTTGGGATTGGTCTTCGCGCCCCACGTATCAGCAGGCCGCCTTCCGACCGAACTTGGCCTTCGTTTCTTTGTCGATGCGTTCATGGAAGTGGGGTCGATTCCGCCCGAAGCGCGGGCGGCGCTTGACGACAGTCTGGACCCGGCGCGTCAGAAAGGTTCGGTGGAAGACACGCTCACCGAGACTTCCTCGCTTCTGTCCGGTCTCACATCCGGTGCGGGCCTCGTGCTCGCGTCAAAAAGCGACACACGGCTCAAGCACATCGAGTTTATTCGCCTGGAGCCGACAAAAGGTCTGGTTGTGCTGGTCGGCGAGGACGGCCAGGTGGAAAACCGTTTGATCGATTTGCCCGAAGGCTTGCCTGCTTCAGCGCTGACCGAAGCAGCCAACTTTCTTAATGCCCATTTGCGCGGCAAGACGCTTGGCGAAGCGCAGAAAGCTCTGAACGAGCGCGAGCGTGCCGTTGCCGAAGAACTGGATCGTCTCACGCGGCAGGTTGTGGATGCGGGCATTGCCAGTTGGGCAGGGGCTGAAGAGGGCAAGCCACGACAGTTGATTGTGCGTGGCCGCGCCAACCTGCTGGAAGACGTTTCCGCACTGGAAGATCTGGAACGCATCCGGCTTCTTTTTGAAGACCTGGACTCCAAGAAGGAACTCGCCCGGCTGCTGTCGGCAGCCGAAACAGCCGAAGGTGTGCGCATTTTCATCGGCTCGGAGAACAAGCTCTTTTCGCTGTCCGGCTCCTCGATGATTGTCGCCCCCTACCATGACGAGGCCGGGACGATTGTGGGCGCGGTCGGCGTGATCGGCCCGACACGGCTCAACTATCAGCGCATCGTGCCGGTGGTCGATTACACCGCGAGCCTGATAAGCCGCTTGGTTTCTCCAGCACGTTAGCTAGGGTCAGGACTCATTCATCTGGTTGAAATGGTCGTGGCGTGTTTGTGCGGATGCAAGGAGCAAGCCCGCGGGACGTCTTCCGACTTTCAAGGGGTTGCGACACAGCAGCCCGTGCAAACGCGTCCGATCCGAAGGACGCTCGATCTGCCGGCGCCCTACGGCGTCAAAGCCCTTGACCGGGGGCTAAACCCCGCTCTTCGGACTTTTCCTTGTATGGCTTGCCATATCGAACGCCATTCCAATCCTATCAATGGGTCCTGACCCTAGTCTGCATGCGCACCCGTCAGTTGGCAGAGCGAGCAGATGCGGTTGATAACCACCTTGTCATGCTTCTCCAGCCGGATGACGCCCTTGCGCTTCATATCGGAAATCACACGGCTGACAGTCTCGATGGTCAGGCCAAGATAGTCTGCCATCTCCTGACGGGTCATGTTGAGTGTGACTGTACCTTCATCATGCTCTTCATCGTCCGGCCCTTTGCAGGTCGGTGTCCCGCGGTCAGGAACAAAACGCATCAGGAAGCTGGCGACGCGCTCATATGCCGACTTGCGTCCCAGCAGAACGGCATGATCGTGCATGGCGCAAACCTGTTGAAGCGCACACCGGGTCAGATGAGACTGCGCGGCAGACGACGCCTCGATATCACGGCGATTGAACACGAGTGCTGTTGTGGCAACCAGCGTTTCGGCCGAACAGTCGTGATAGGCGTCCATGTCAAAGCCGAACAGATCGCCCGGTCCGAGAACCTCTACGACCTGACGGCGGCCATCAGGGAGGAGTTTGTAAAGCATCGCGGCGCCAGACACGATCTCATACAGGCAGTTGGCGTCGTCGCCTTCAAAGTAGATCACATCGTGAGCGGCATAAGACTGGCGGCGCGTGCCCTGCGCGTTGCGAAGGGTCTCCCAGGCCTCATTGTCCGGCGAGGGTCGAGACGTGACACGATGCTGGCTGCTCTGCCCGCCCCCACGATCGTCTCGGAAGCTGGTATATGCCATACGTTTCCCTCCAACGATGCTGTGCCTTCGAACCGACACTTGCTTCTCCGTCTTGCCGTTGGTCTGTGCGCTGTATGTCAGCGGTCAAACCACTTCAAACCGGTTTAGCACAGCCTATTTGCACAAACGGTATAAATCATCCTCGCCCCTTTCCGCTTCGGATGATCACTTAGTCTAAGCTGGAAAGTTATCAAAACGCCGCCCATGCCGGATGGCGATCGCAACGAGCCATGGCCGAGCCTCTGCGATCTCCAGAGGAATGCCCCCGGACTCAAGACAGTCGCGTGTGGACCTTAGGGTCAGGACCCATTCATGTGATTGAAATGGCGTTCGATATGGCAAGCGATACAAGGAAAAGACCGAAGAGCGGGGTTTATCCCCCGGTCAAGGGCTTTGACGTCGTAGGGCGTCGCCAATCGACCGTCCTTCGGATCGGGCGGGTTTGCACGGCTGCTGTGTCGCAACCCCTTGAACGTCGAAAGACGTCCTGCGGGCTTGCGCCTAGCATCCGCACAAACCCGCCTCGACCATTTCAACCAGATGAATGGGTCCTGACCCTAGAGGTGAAGAGCAAGTTCGGTTGCTGAGAGCGGTTTGCGCAGCAACTCGGTTGCCGGCATGCCATTGAGGAAGTCACGAATGATGGTCTGCGACTGGCCAGTGATCGCCAGAACCCTCGGTGGCTCGGCAAGGGCATTGACCCAGCTTATGACCTGGGTGCCATCGATACCCGGCAGTCCGATATCAACGATCACGACGTCGCTGCCCTTCGGCACGCCGGCGGCAAAGAAACTCTCTGCGTCGCCGAAACTCAGCGTCTCATGGCCGAGCTGGCTGACAAACAGCGTGAGCGCATCACGAACGGCCGTATCATCTTCCAGAATAAAAACGGTCAATGGGTTTGCTTTCGAATCCACCCGCCATCGCCCCATGGCGAGCGTGATGTTTCAATGGTCAGCTAGAGTATGGGGAAGAAGCGACAAGACTGAAATAAGCACGAGCGCGTAATCGCTAGCCCGTATATGATCTTAATTTCTTGTTTTTCAAAGAAAACTCAATGGATGCGCGCTAGCGCGCATCCATTTGTCCAGAGCCGGACAAGACGATACGCACCAAATCGGCAGCATTCTTGGCGCCCAGCTTCTCCATGATGCGAGCCCGGTGCACCTCGATGGTACGCGGCGAGATACCCAATGAACGGCCTGCTTCCTTGTTGGATGCACCAGCGGTGATCTGCTCGAGCACTTCCCGCTCCCGTGGCGTAAGCAACTGAAGATCGGGATGTTCGGGCTGATTTGCGTCGCCGGTTCCACGGCGGTTGACGACCGCTATGCCTTCGCGCACGCGCGCCACAACGGTTTCTGCGTCGAACGGCTTCTCGATGAAATCGAAAGCCCCTTCCTTGACGGCCGCAACGGCCATCGGGATGTCACCCTGGCCGGAAATGATGAAGATCGGCGCCGGATAATCGTCTGGATTGAGCACTTTGAGCACGTCCATCCCAGAACGCCCCGGCATGTGTACATCGAGCAGCACGCAAGCCCGCGGCAGGTTGGGCAGCGCACGGATGAAATCGTCACCGCTTTCAAACGTCTCGACATCAAAACCTTCGAGCGAAAACACCACAGACAGCGCATCGCGCACCGCGGGATCGTCGTCGATAATAAACAAGGCCTGTTCGGGATTCATCGATCGAGCCATCATTGGCGGCCTCCTTCGTCATGGTCTTCAACGGTTATGGGGTGAGGTGTCATCGGTTGACTGCCAGCGATGGCACCCGCGCCAGGATAGAGCTGTTTGCTCTGCTTGTTCGCATTGTGGGGCAGTGTCAGTTGGAACGTGGCACCTTTGCCATTGCCCCCCGGATCGACGCTGAGGTCGCCGCCGTGGTTCTGCGCGATGGAACGGCTGATCGACAGGCCAAGGCCCATGCCCGTGCGCTTGGACGTGGAAAACGCCTTAAACAGGCGCTCATGCACCTCTTGAGGAATCCCCGGCCCTGAATCCTCAATGCTGATCATCACCGTCTCGGGCATCTGCCGCGCCCGAATGAAAACCTTCGGGTCGGTGCTGCCGCGTACGGCCTCAAACGCGTTGCGCAGAAGATTGACAAGAATCTGCTGAATCTGCACCGGATCGGCCTCTATGGGCGCCAAATCATCAGGCAACTCCACATGGGTTTGAATACCTTCGGAGTTTGTTCCAACGCTGGTCAACTCCAGCGTGTCGTCCACCAGAGTGTGCAAGGCAACCGAGCGGCGGTCCGGTTCGCGTTTTTCTACAAAATGACGCATCCGCTGAATGATGTTGCCGGCCCGCTCCGCCTCGCGCTTTGCCTTGTCAATGGTTTCGGTGATCATCGGATCCTGCGGACCATCGCCATTCAAACCGGCGATGCGGCGGGTAACGGCCTGCAGATAGAGCATGACAGCGGTCAGCGGCTGATTGAGCTCATGCGCAACGGCCGATCCCATTTCATCCATCGCCGACACACGCGCCAGGTGCACAAGTTCAGCCTGCAACTGGTTCAGGCGCCGCTCAACCGCCTTGCGTGGACGCAGGTCCCGGACGATTCCGACAAACTGCCGTCCTGCCGGCGTGAGCGCTTCACCCACCGACAGTTCAATGGGGAAATCGGTCCCATCACGATGCTTGCCGCGAACCTCGCGGCCAATGCCGATGATTCGCCGTTCACCGGTTTCCATGTAGTGATTGACGTAGTCATCGTGCTCATGGGCGTATTCATGCGGCATGAGCATGGAAACGTTTTCGCCGATGACCTCTTCCGCCTCATAGCCAAACAGCTGTTCACAGGCGGAATTGAACACGAGGATGCGCATCGCATCGTCGATAAGGATAATCCCATCGACCGCGGTGTTCAGAAGGCTGTCCAGCCTGACTTCCGAAACTGTCTTGGGCATTTTTGCCCTTTCCACGCTCTAATACGTAGAAATTGGCATACTCAAACCGGTTTGAAAACACGGAACTAGGGATAAACCGTTAAGGATTTATGCTCATCCACCTAGCAATGCGATTCGCAACATCGGCGATATGTTCCGGGTCACGGGCAAAACACATGCGCAAAAACTGTTCACCGCCTGGTCCAAATGCGGTCCCTGGTGCAAGGCCGACCCCGACCTCATCCACCAAACGGCGCGCAAGGCTCCTGGTATCGGTTTCACCGACCACCTTGAAGAACAGGTAGAAAGCGCCGTCCGGCGCACTGACCTGCAAACGGTTCAGCGGCGCGAAGGTTTCCACAAGGAGATCGCGGTTGGCCGTGGCCCGGGCGACCTGCTCACCGATGAACCAATCTCCTTCATTGAGCGCTGCAATGGCGGCACGCTGCATGAAAGCAGCCACGCCGGAGGTGGAGTACTGGATGAAGTTCTCGACTCTCTGCGCCAGTTCGACCGGCGCCTCGATCCAACCAACACGCCAGCCTGTCATAGCCCAGTTCTTCGACATGGTGTTGACGTAGATGATGCGCGGGGACAGCGGAGCGACATCTTTGAAAGACGGCGCGCGCTTTGGGTCTGTCCCTGGCAAGGCCGCATCACCGAAAACGAAGCGAGAATAGATTTCGTCGGCGATGATCCACAAGTTATGTTGCTCGGCAAGCGCGTGAACGGCCTGGAGCGTTTCAAGATCGGCGACCCACCCGGTCGGGTTGGATGGCGAGTTGATGAAAATCGCGCGGGTTTTGGGATCGCGCGCTGCGTCTTCGATTGCCTGCATGTCCAGAACGAAACGCCCATCGACGAACGGCATGGCACTGTCAATCACGTTGGCCTGACGCACACCTGAGGCCGCCACGATATTTGGCCAGGCGGGAGACGGTATGATGATGTTGTCACCTGGATCGAGGACGAGTTGCAGAGCGATCTGGATGGCCTGCATGCCCGAACCGGTGACACAAAACCGCTCTGCGTCGAGAGCCTGACCGGTCAACCGGTTGGTGTAGTCGGCAAGCGCCTGGCGCAACTCCGGAAGGCCGCGCTGCCATGTGTAAAAGGTTTCGCCGTCGACCAAACTCTTGCTGGCCGCCTCGCGAATGAAAGCAGGTGTCGTCAAATCTCCTTCACCAGCCCATAGCGGCATCACATTGCCCCGGCGACGGCCATAATTCATGATGTCGACGATGCCGCTGTCAGGCACACCCAAAGCGATAGTGGAGGGCGTTGGTGTCGGCATCGTCATGGCAGGCAACCTCGGTTAGCACGGTCGACGGCAAAAACCGGCCACCGACGTGAAGAAGGCGAGCCACCAGACAAACAGATCCGGGCTCGCCCTCGCATTAAGGGGCGTTGCCGCCAAACGGCAACACCCTCATCTGTCAGACAGAATCCCTACTTTTTCAAGAGGTCGCGAATCTCTTCAAGAAGCACTTGCTCACGTGGAACTTCGGCAACAGGAGCCGGCTTTTCTTCTTCTTTGCGTTTCATCTGATTGATGCCCTTGACGACGAGAAAAAGAATGAAGGCTATGATGGTAAAGTTCACCACCGCCGTGATGAACGATCCATAGGCCAGGACTGCACCCTGTTCGCGTGCTGTATCCAATGTGGACGCATCGATCGCTGCGGACAGACCCAGAAAATAGTTGGAGAAATCGAGACCACCAAAAATCGCGCCGATGATCGGCATGATAACGTCGTCCACCATGGATGAGACAATGGTGCCGAATGCGCCACCAATGATCACGCCAATGGCGAGATCAAGCACACTGCCCTTCATGGCAAATTCTTTGAATTCCTTAAGCACGAAACGATGCCCTCCTCAGGCGATGTTGTCTGGCCAGCCGGCAGACCTGTTGGAAAGTAGAACGTCAGGACCCTCCGAAAGCGAGCCTGCCCTGCAACCTCAAGACGTGCAAGAACCCTTGTAAAACCTGCTCAGGCCGGTCCGCTTGCGCCCAAACCGCTGTCGGGGCTAGTGTTCGCGCCTGTTCGAAGCCGGGTCCGCACAGGAGGCGACAGCGTGGTTCCCAGTTGGCTCGCGCTTGGCGTGGCCCTCGTCTACATCAGCGGACTGTTCTTGATCGCCAGCTATGGCGACCGCCGGGCGCTGGCAGCACCGGTGCGCCAGCCCAGACCGACGCTGTATGCGCTGTCACTGGCGATCTACTGCACCAGCTGGACGTTCTTCGGCTCTGTGGGCCTGGCGACCGTCAGCGGGCTGGACTTTCTGACGATCTATATCGGGCCGATCCTCGTTCTGATGCTCGGCTCGCCCTTGCTGCGCCATATCATCGCGCTTTCCAAGGCTGAGCGGATCACATCGGTGGCCGATTTTCTTTCCGCCCGGTACGGCAAAAGCGAACGCGTTGCGGCTCTGGCAGCGCTGATCGCCGTCATCGGCGTGGTGCCCTACATCGCGCTTCAATTGAAGGCGGTTTCAAGTTCGGTCGAACTGTTCCTGGAAACACCGGCCGTGGCCATGAACCCGACCTTTGTGGCCGACATCGCCTTTCTTGTGGCCATGGCCATGGCAGCGTTCACCGTTCTGTTTGGAACGCGCACCGTCGATACGAGCGAACACCAGGACGGGTTGATGCTGGCCATTGCCACCGAATCGGTCGTCAAACTGGCTGCATTCCTGATTGTCGGCGGTTTCGTTACCTTCGTCATGTTCGACGGGTTCGGCGATCTTTTCAGACAAGCTGCAGAAGTCGGCGCGCTCGACGCGATCACCGGTTCGATCAATGGCGGCACCTTTATCGCGATGACGCTGCTCAGCGCATTCGCGGTCATCCTCCTGCCAAGGCAGTTCCACATCATGGTTGTGGAGAACAACCACCCGCGCGAACTGCAGCGCGCACGCTGGCTCTTCCCTGCCTACCTGCTGGCGATCAACGTCTTTGTCGTGCCCATAGCACTCGCCGGGCAAGTGCTCCTTGGCGGTCAGGTCGAGCCGGATACCTATGTCCTCAACCTGCCGATCAGTGTGGATGCCGGGCTGATCACGCTCATTGCGTTCATCGGCGGGCTGTCGGCAGCGACAGCCATGGTTATCGTGGCCTGCGTAGCCCTGTCGATCATGATCTCCAACGATCTGATCATGCCCTTTATCGTGCGCCGGCGATCAGCCGAAGGTGCACCCGAAGAGCTTGGCCGTCTCGTGCTTTATGTCCGCCGGGTCGCGATCTTCGCAATCCTGCTATTGTCCTACGCTTACTACCGGGCAGCGGCCGGAACCGCGGCGCTCGCCGAGATCGGACTTCTCTCATTCGCGGCCATTGCACAGATGGCGCCGGCCTTCTTCATCGGATTGATCTGGAAGCGCGGCACAGCCCGTGGCGCTGTGGCGGGCATGCTCGCCGGTATCACCGTTTGGGCTTACACGCTGCTGGTGCCGAACCTGATCAAGGCCGGAGCCCTGTCAGCCGACCTTCTGAACGATAGCCCATTCAGCTTCGCGCTTCTGCATCCGGAACGCCTTTTCGGTCTGGAGTTCGACTCTCTGACGCACGGCGTGTTCTGGAGCCTTCTGGCGAACATCGTTGCCTATTTCGTGGTTTCCATAGCCCGCCAGCCGGAAGCCATCGAGCGCCTACAAGCGCAGGTGTTCGTACCCACCGACCTCACGCCGACACCCGCCCTGCGTATGTCGCGCACACGGGTGACGTTTGCAGAACTGCAGGGCACAGTAGCACGTTATCTGGGTGAGCAACGCACCGACCGGTCTTTCCAGCGCTATGCACGCGAGCGCGGCCAGCCCATCGAAAATCACGAGGAAGCCGATATCCACGCCCTGCGTTTTGCCGAACAGCTTCTGGCAAGCGCGATCGGCGCGGCATCCTCCCGCCTTGTGATGACTCTGATGCTACGCCGTCATCAGACATCATCACGCGAGGCCATGAAGCTTCTTGATGAGGCGAGCACGGCCATCCAGTACAACCGGGATCTGCTTCAAACGGCGCTCGATCAGGTGCGCCAGGGCATCAGCGTGTTCGACCGCGACCTCAATCTGATTTGCTGGAACCGCCAGTTCCGTGACTTGCTCGATTTGCCGGCCGAGTTCGGCCAGGTGGGTACATCTCTTCATACCATCCTGCGCCACAATGCCGAGCGCGGTGCTTTCGGCAAGGGCAGCCCCAGCGGCCAGGTGGCCGAGCGTGTGGAACGCATGGTGGTCGATATGTCCACTTTCACCGAGACACTGCATCCCTCCGGTCTGGTGCTCGAAGTACGCTCCAATCCAATGCCCGATGGCGGTATCGTGACGACCTATACCGATATCACCGATCGGGAACGCGCGGCTGAAGAGCTGGCCCAGATCAACGAGGAACTGGAACAGCGCGTGCGCGAACGCACCGAAGAGCTGACGCGCGTGAACCAGGAACTGGAGCTTGCCCGGCAGGTCGCCGAAAGCGCCAATCTCTCCAAGACCCGTTTCCTGGCGGCCGCCAGCCATGACATTTTGCAGCCGCTCAATGCAGCGCGTCTTTACGCTTCAACGCTGAACGAAACCGAGATGGCACCGGAGACCACCACGTT
Organism: Cohaesibacteraceae bacterium; assembly: GCA_028281795.1. Taxonomy (GTDB): domain Bacteria; phylum Pseudomonadota; class Alphaproteobacteria; order Rhizobiales; family MH13; genus MH13. Next base: position 11,204 of record JANQJE010000205.1, read on the forward strand.
CGCCCGCAACATTGACCGGTCGCTGGAGGCGGTGGAAGACATTCTGGGTGCGCTGTTGGACATTTCGCGTCTGGATGCCGGAGCGATGAAGGCTGAGCCCAGCGTCTTTGCCCTGCAGGATTTGTTCGAACAGCTTCAGGTTGAGTTTGGGCCAGCAGCCGACGAGAAGGGTTTGCGTCTGCGCATCATCAAGAGCGGGCTGATGGTGCGCTCCGACAGGAAGCTCCTGAAACGACTGCTGCAAAACCTTGTGTCCAACGCGGTGAAGTACACCCGGTCCGGCGGAGTCGCCGTCGGTGTCCGCAAGAATGGAAAGGGCTACCGCGTTGCGGTTTACGATACCGGGATCGGTATGGCGCGGCGTGAGCAGCGCCAGGTGTTCGACGAGTTCAAGCGACTGGACGATGGCGCGCGCACAGCGGGTGGCCTCGGTCTAGGCCTTTCCATCGTAGAACGTATCGCAGGTGTTTTGGATCTTTCGGTTGGCATCGTGTCGGAACCTGGAACAGGCTCATGCTTCAGTATCACCGTCCCCCATGTCGCGCGCTCTGCTGGCGATGCTGCCATTCTGGAGCGGGAGATGATGGCAGCCCGCCCAGGCCGGGCACATCAGACCGACCTCACGGGCTTCGTCGTCTGTTGCATCGACAACGAAGCAACGATTCTGGATGGCATGCACGGTCTGCTTTCACGCTGGGGCGCGATCGCCGTCACCGGCGCGACGGCAGCCGATATCGGCAAAGCGCTTCACGCACAAAACCTGCTGCCTGAGATGGTGCTCGCGGATTATCACCTCGATGAGGGAACAGGCATCGAAGCCGTCAAAGAGTTGCGCTGGAGGTTTGGCGCACAATTGCCAGCCGTTCTGGTGACCGCTGACCGGTCTCCGGAAATGCAGGAGCGCGCAAAGGCCAGCGGAATCGCCATTCTCAACAAACCCGTCAAACCGGCCGCCTTGCGGGCGATGATTGCGCAACATCGGCGCGTTCCCGAAGCCGCGGAATAGAACGGGGCCAAAAAAAGAGCCCGGACAGCACAGCCAATCCGGGATCCTAAAAATGAAACAATCGAGAGTCCGTCCACCTTTATACCGGGGACGGAAGCGGGATCTGCAGTGCCTAGTGCGCCAGTTCGGCGACCGCTTCCTGCCAGTTGCCCATCTCGATGCGTGAGGCCGCAATGACGGCCTGCGTACGGCTTTCCACATTCAGCTTCTGCAAGATCGCCGACACGTGAGCCTTCACCGTTGCTTCGGAAACACCGAGCTCATAGGCGATCTGCTTGTTAAGCAGCCCCTGGCTCAGCATCATCAGAACGCGCACCTGTTGTGGTGTGAGAGACGACAGGCGTTTGGCAAGAGCCGCTGCTTCGTCATCATCCGGCGCGTTGGCGATGTCCATATCCGCCGGGGTCCATATGTCGCCGTTCAAAATCGCTTCGATCCCGGCGGTGATTTCATCGACACCCAACGATTTCGGCATGAAACCGGCTGCGCCGAAGTCAAGCGCCCGGCGAATGATCGCCTGATCCTCGGTGGCCGAAACGATGCAGACAGGTACGCCGGGATACTGCGCGCGCAAATACATGAGGCCGGAAAAACCGCGCACGCCCGGCATGTTCAAATCGAGCAGGACAAGATCAACATCGGCATCTTCCTGCAATTGTGCGGTAACCGCGTCGATGTCGCCCGCTTCGGAAACGCGCGCGTGTTCGAAGCGCGTTCCAACAATGGTCTTAAGTGCGTCGCGAAAGAGTGGATGGTCGTCTGCGATGATAAAGTGGTGCGTGGATGCCATGAAAGCCGTGCCCTCTTTTTGTGATCTTGCACATTTGTTGTGCGATCAGCGGCTCCCTCTACGAAACCGGTATCGGCATTCTCAGGATTGTGACAGTTTTTTCAAGCCATATACGCCGTTGGTCGGTGTATTCCGTACCCGGAATGGAGCAAAGATGAGCCGGTATATGTTCCGCAAAGCTCGAATATCAGGCAGTCTTTTGGCTCAGGAGCGTTATCAACCTGGGAAAGCGCAAGACCAGCCAGATAACTGACAGCACATTACCCAGTGCCATAAGCGCAATGACCCAGACGAAGCTCAACGGGCGTGGGCCGTCCACCAGAAAGACAAATGCGGCAAAGATAAAGAAGCCGATATAGAGATCGGCCAGCGCCACGATACCCCAAGGATCTGCCGCGATCGCGGCGAAGCTTTCAAAGAGGTCCGCCGTCATCGATGCCCAAAGGATCAGCGCTGCAAGACCCAGGCCCAAGATGGAAAAGACAACACGCCAGAACGTTCCAGCCGAAGATGGGGCTTGTGATGTGTCTTCCATAGGTGCATGGCCTTTTTCGGTTCCGAAGTTGGACTGCATTGTCTACGGGTGAACCCATCATTGGTTTGCAACAAACGTAGTTCGCCACAGACTGAACCGCTGGCGCAGGTTTTTATGCCCTTTATCTCTCTCACCCCGTACAGCGCGGCTCATGGCGCGGAAGCGGCGATCAACCCCTTTGACCCGAACCTGGTTCTTCCGGAGACGGCGGAGCTCAATGCCGACATTCTTCAGAAGCTATCAGCGTTGCCTGACAGCTGGTCGGTTCCGGCGCATGACATTCGCAAGGCCCGCGCCGAAGGGCAGGGCCCCTTCCCTTTGGAGCCGAAGCTCGATCACGCCCGGTGGGAAGAGTATGAAGGTGTGCGCCTGCGCATTCTGGAGCCGCAGACGCGTGACACGCGTGGTGTATATCTGCACAGCCATGGCGGCGGCTGGAGCTTTGGACAGGCCGACTTTCACGATCCGATGTTGGCCCGGATCGCCGAAGCGACGGGCCTTGCGGCGGTCAGTGTGGCCTACGCCCTCGCACCTGAACATCCGTTCCCCGCAGGACCGAGCGATTGTTTGACGGCCGCCAGCTGGGCTTATGCACACGGCGGACCGCTGTTTCTGGGTGGCGAGTCGGCCGGCGCGCATCTCTCCCTGATGATAGCTCTGTCGCTGCGCGATGCGGGTATCGAAACGGCGGGCCTGGTGCTCAATGCCGGTTGCTTCGACCTGACGCTCACGCCGTCGGTGCGCAGTTGGGGGGCGGAGAAACTGATCCTCAACACGCGCGATGTGCAGAATTTCGTGCGCCAATGCGTACCGGACTTCATGGATGCCCGTGCCCCTGCCCTGTCGCCGCTCTACGCGCATCTGGATGGCCTGCCGCCCTGCCTTTTGAGCGTGGGCACGTCCGATCCGCTTTTAGATGACAGTCTTTTCCTGCATCAGCGGTTGCTTGCTGCCGGTGTGAAAAGCGAGCTCGCCGTTGCGCCGGGTGGCTGTCATGTCTTTCACGTGTTCGACCTTCAAATTGCCCGCGAAGCCGAAACCGCAACGCATGCCTTTCTCAACGCTGTCCTGGAGAGCGACCTATGATCGGCCCGATCGAGACCATTCGCGACACCGTCAACAGCTGGGAATGCGATGAGAACGACCACATCAATGTGAAATCGTACGCGGCGCGTTTCGACGTAGCGGTGCGCAGTTTTCTGGTCCAGGCGGGCTGGCAGGTACCACACCGTATCGGCAGGTTGATCCGCTACCATGCCGAACTGGATGGTGGCGAACCGGTGCATGGGACAAGCGGGATGATCGCACTGCCGGATGGCACCGTCGGGCTGGAGCACCGCCTTTATGCCAGCCAACGTGGCGAAAGCGCATTGACGGCCACGGCGCTCGATATACTGCCCGATGTTTCGCGGGATGATCTGTCCGCGTTCGATCTCCCCGACGCCCAGGCCGACACATTGCCGAAAACCGGCCCGCTGACTCCGGCAAAACTGCCGGACGCCGATGCTCTCAACGATCTGGCGGTGACCTATCGTGGCGTTATTCAACCGGATGCTTTCGGTCCGGCTTTGGAAAGCGTCAATGGACCAGCCCTCGCCGACGGTTATCTCGTCGGCATGATCTCCGATGCGGCCACCCACGCCTGGGCTTTGGCTGGCGTCGATGATCCCTGGTTACGCGAGCGCAATTGGGGCCGTGCGGCGGTGCAACTGCAACTCACCTATGGAACGCGGCCAAACGCTGGCGATGTGGTGTCCATTCGAACGGGTCTGCGTGCCCGGTCCGACAAGACCATCAGCTATCGTCATCACATTATGAATGGCATGACGGATGAACTCATCGCGGTGGCAGACATCACCTCTTTGATGCTCAACCTGGAAACACGCCGTGCGATGCGCTGGCCTGACGACAAGCTTGCGCATCTGGACGCGCACATCGCCCGGTTCGAAGCGGCCTATTGAGCGCGTTCGGTCTCAAGGTCCTCGCGCAGGTCCTGCACCATGCCGAAGAAACGGCGCATGACCTCTTCGGCCGTTTCCATCACGGCGTCGAGTTCCTCATCGCTCGGCAGGTCCAACCGATCGCGTAGGGTGCCGTCCGGGCCGGTCCCGTTTTCGGGCACGGGCATCGGTGCGACATCCTGGTCCGCGCCTTCGCCCGCCTCACGCGCCAACGCCAACTCGTTTTCCAGCCGCTCGACTTCCGCATCCAGCCGATTGATTTCCGCCTCATAAGCCAGCCGGTCGTCCGCCGACAGGCGGCAGACCCATCCGTTGGCCGAATTCTGGCATTCCGTGATTTCACCAGTGCGCCGATCGATGCGCACCAGGCCGTCCTCTATCTCCACGACGTGGTACTGGTCCTCGTCATGCGGCTCGGTAACGAGCTGGGCCGAGGCCGTTGTCGCCAACAACGATAGACCGGCCAAAAATGCCAGAGCGGAAAGACGCATGTCAGTGGGTCCTGTCAGTATCTCGAAGGCTCAAAGGGCTTGACGTCTTTACTTTCATAGCGCGACGGCAAAGGTATGACCATTCCTGACGCCATGCGGATATGTTTTGAACGTTCACGCTTCCCTGCCGGTTCCCGACCTTCCGCCCGCCTTCATCCATTGGTTTGAAGGCAAAGGCTGGACGCCGCGCGCACACCAGCTGGCCTTACTCGCCCGCGCCGAAGCCAAGCGGAACTGTCTGCTGATCGCCCCGACCGGAGCAGGGAAAACACTGGCCGGTTTCCTGCCATCCCTGGTCGATCTTGCCGGCAAAAACCCGGCACAACGCCGGAATCGACCCGGCGGCCTGCACACACTCTACATCTCGCCGTTGAAAGCCCTTGCTGTGGATGTGGCGCGGAACCTGACGACCCCGGCCGAAGAGATGGGGCTGCCGGTCCGCATCGAAACACGCACCGGCGACACGCCGGCGGCACGGCGCCAGCGGCAGAAGCGCAATCCACCGGACATTCTGCTGACAACGCCCGAACAGCTGGCGCTGCTTCTGTCTCATGTCGATGCTGACCGGATGTTCGGTGGTGTGAAGCGCGTCATCTTCGATGAATTGCATGCGCTGGTCACATCCAAGCGCGGCGACCTTCTTGCGCTGGGACTGGCGCGTCTGCGCAAGCTGGCACCGGA
>JANQJE010000207.1 GCA_028281795.1 Cohaesibacteraceae bacterium
CCAGCTCCGTTCATGCCTGGAGCATACCTTGTTTAGATTGAAGCGATTTGATGGACGAGATTTTGTGTGTCCCACAAGGAAAAGACCGCAGCGCGATGCCGCGCATCGTGTGAGGATTTTGACGAAGTGGCCACGCAAAAAATCGCCAAGCCTGAAACTGTTTTAAAGTCATGGAGAGCAGCTTTTCGCAACCGTCTGAACTTGGTCTTTTCCGCCCCGGACGGCGTCGCGCGACGCTAACGGTGCCCACACCCCGTCGCTTCACGCTCCTTGCCGGAGCAAAAAACTCCGGCGCTCAAACGATTCAATCCAAGCAACGCCTGCTCTAACAAACGGGCAGGTAAAGGCCAGAACGCAGACGGCCAAAGCGGTGCATACCGCTTTCGACCAAGGAAGGCTGCTTTTTGCCAAAACGCGCTTCATCTTCACCGCAAGCGCCCCTATGGTCCGCTCCCACAAAATCGAAGAAAAACAACAGGAACACAGCGCAGATGGCCAAAGACCCGATCAAAGATCCGCACATGTCGCGGGATATGTTTGGCAGCAAGCGTCCGGCCATCACCGATCAGGACGCCTTGGATTTCCACAGCCAGGGCCGTGCCGGCAAGCTGGAAGTGGTTCCGACCAAGCCAATGTCGACCCAGCGCGACCTGTCGCTCGCCTATTCACCGGGCGTTGCCGTTCCGGTGGAAGCCATTGCTGCCAATCCTGACTCGGCCTTTGACTACACCGCACGCGGCAATCTGGTGGCCGTCATTTCCAACGGCACCGCGATTTTGGGTCTTGGCAATCTCGGGGCTCTGGCGTCCAAGCCCGTCATGGAGGGCAAGGCCGTGCTCTTCAAGCGTTTTGCCGATGTCGATTCCATCGATCTGGAAGTCGACACCGATGATGTCGAAGCGTTCATCGACGCCGTCAAGCATCTCGGCCCCTCGTTTGGCGGCATCAACCTGGAAGACATCAAGGCTCCGGACTGCTTCATCATCGAGAGCCGTCTGCGGGAAGAGATGGACATTCCCGTGTTTCACGATGATCAGCACGGAACGGCGATCATCGCTCTGGCCGGCCTCATCAACGCGCTCGATCTGACGAACCGCGACATCAAGGAAACCAAGCTCGTCTGCAATGGTGCCGGTTCGGCGGCGATTGCCTGCGTGGAACTGATCAAGGCTCTTGGAATGCCAGCGGAAAACATCACGTTGTGCGACACGCGGGGCGTGATCTATCAGGGTCGCGAGCAGGGCATGAATCAGTGGAAAGCAGCTCATGCCGTCAAAACCGACGACCGGACGCTGGAAGAGGCGGTGAAGGGCGCGGACGTTTTCTTCGGCCTTTCGGTCAAAGACGCACTGACCAAAGACATGGTTGCCACCATGGCGGACAATCCGATCATCTTCGCCATGGCCAACCCCGATCCGGAAATCACGCCGGAGCAGGTCGCCGATGTGCGCGAGGACGCGATCGTTGCGACGGGCCGCTCGGACTATCCCAACCAGGTGAACAACGTCCTTGGCTTCCCGTACATTTTCCGTGGTGCCCTCGATGTGCGCGCCACGACGATCAACGATGACATGAAGATCGCAGCCGCCAAGGCGCTGGCGGCTCTGGCGCGCGAGGATGTGCCGGACGAGGTCGCCAGTGCCTATCAGGGCGCGCGTCCGCGGTTCGGACCCAATTACATCATTCCGGTGCCGTTCGATCCGCGTTTGATCTCTGCCATTCCAGCCGCCGTGGCCAAGGCTGCCGTCGATACCGGCGTGGCCCGACGGCCCGTTATCGATGAAGGCGCCTATCGCGCGCAGCTCTCCGCCCGGCGCGATCCTGTGGCGGGGGTTCTCAACCGCATCTATGAGCGCGTGAAACGCCTTCAGAAGCGCGTCGTTTTTGCCGAAGGCGAGGAGGAACAGGTGATGCGTGCGGCCGTTTCCTTCACCAATCAGGGCCTTGGTCACGCGATTCTGGTCGGACGGGAAGACGAAATCCGGTCCACGGCGAGCGAAGCCGGCATCGACCTCTCTCAGCTCACCATCGCCAACGCACGAACCTCCAGGCGTCAGGAAGACTATGCCGAGTTCCTCTACCAGCGGCTTCAGCGCAAAGGCTTCCTCTACCGCGACTGCCAGCGCATGGTGAACACCGACCGCAACTATTTCGGCGCATGCATCGTGGCGATGGGCGAAGCGGATTCGATGATCACCGGGACGACACGCAACTACTCCGTCGCCCTTCAGGCGGTCCGCCGCGTCGTTGATGCCAAGCCCGGCCATCGCGTCATCGGAGCTTCACTGGCGCTCTGCAAAGGCCGCACCGTTCTGATCGCCGACACGGCGGTTCACGATATGCCGACGTCTGAAGAACTGGCCGATATTGCCGAAGAGGCGGCAGGCGTCGCGCGCCGCCTGGGCTATGAACCGCGCGTGGCCATGCTGGCCTACTCCACGTTCGGCCATCCCCAGGGGGAGCGTTCCGAGCGTGTTCAGGAAGCGGTGCGCATTCTCGACAAGCGCCGGGTGGATTTCGAATATGACGGCGAGATGAACGCCGATGTGGCGCTCAACATGGATGTCATGGAGCAATACCCGTTCTGCCGTCTCACCGGTCCCGCCAACGTGCTTGTCATGCCGGCTTTCCACTCCGCCTCCATCGCTACGAAAATGCTGGAAGAACTGGGCGGATCGACCGTTATCGGGCCGTTGCTGGTCGGTCTCGACAAGCCGATCCAAATCGCGCGCCTTGGCGCCCGCGATACCGAGATCGTGAACATGGCGGTTTTGTCGGCCTACAATGTGAGCGTTTAGGATGGAGTCGGATTATTGCGACGCCAGTCCACCGCCCTTGCGCAAAACGCGCATCCGTATCGACGGCGGCAATGCGTTCCAAACAGCTTTGATGGCCGGACGCAGATAGCGCAGGAAACCGTTCCGATAGACGACACCGACCAGGCTTGACGGAAGCATGTAATCCGCAACGCCGACCGTTCGGTTCGACCAGCTTTGCTTGTAGTCGCTCATCGGGGCAAGCATGTCATAGGCTGGCCAGCCTTCGTCGAAACCATGGATGATGGCCGATTCCATCTGAACCTTGCCCGGGCTGGAAGCCTCGAACTCCGGATCATAGGTGCCCATGAACGCTGCATTGCCCAAGGGGCCGACAAAGCCCATCTCGATGGCGATGGGGCACCCGTCCAGTTTCTGCACGAACAGATGAAACGGGTTGTCTTCACTCTTGCGGGCAGCGACGGCTTTCAGGGTTGCAAGAGCACGTGGATCCATGAACGCTCTGCTTGAGAGCCCGCGCTCGGCAAGCCAGGCGACTTTCCACTCCAGAGCCAGACCGCAAAGCTTCTCCGCCTCACGACCGGCCTCGATCGCCTCGAAGGTCAACGTACCCCGCTCGCCCAAAGCCCGCCTTTTCTTCCGGCGTGTCTTTTGCGAGCGTTTGGAAAATGTTGAGAAATAGCCTTCTGGATTATCAAAGGTCGTGAGGTCGGCCACAGCCGCGTCACGGGCGTCCCCGACCTGGGCATGATCCAGATCGAGAACTCGTCTGATCCGGCTGTCGGCGCGCACGCTGCGCAAATGAAGGCCGTGGACGGGCCATTCATCCAGTGCATTGGAAAGGGCTTTGCGCAACGCCAGCGGGTCGCAGGCCGGATCCATGAGAATGTCGCCGTACTGAACCAGAGGTTCGCCAACCCACTCCACCATGGTTACAAACCCGGCGATCCTCTCCGCGAACGGCGCAAGCGCGATCATCGCGCCGGCCTCATCGTAGAACGCAAGGATACGGGCCCGATAGGTTGGCTCTTCATTGAAAACATAGGCTTCGAGCCAGGGCAGGCAGAGATCGAACGCCTGAAACACCGCCGAACCCTGCGAGGCGTGCTCGAGCGCCTGCCAGTCTCCCTGGACAGACAGAATAGCCTCCCGGGTCGTGAGGTTGACGGTTGTGTAGCCGGTCATACCGCGGGAAAATACACTGTCTTTGGGCGTCGGCGCCATGAATGACACAGCTTTCGGAACAGCGGTCGAAAGATCGGTGTCGATGCTCATCCAGAAACCCTCGTCAGCGGAAATGGCGCGATGACAACGACGTTAGGGCAGTTTCTTTAAAATCCAGCCAAGTTTCAGTGTTTTCAATGTGTTAATTTGACCGGTGCAATGAACCTTATTCACCTAACGACAATAGGTGCTGGACCGAAGGGCCATATCGAAATGGATATGGCGCTCATGGTGTCCATCCGAACCGGGGCCAAGAACCGTCTTGAATGGACCGCAAGCCGCCTGGCGAAGCGCCGTCTGGAAGCGGGCGGCCGGGTCGCTTGATCCGCTTGCGTGCGGCCGTACCGACCATGTCGTGCCGTCGGCGAGTTCCATACCACGCACATCGATGGCGCGGCCAAAGCTGTGCTCGCTGAGGCGCGCACCGGGCACATTGTTGCGCCCGCGACAGGCGTAGGATGCCGCCACAAAGAGCGTCGATGGCGTGCTGCCAAGATGGGTGCGTGCTTGCGATGTGATGGTCCGGGTCATGAAATCCGACCAGGCGAGCGCTGTCTGGCAGGACAGAAGAGCACTTGGCTGGAGTGCGGTGCCGCGAATGGCGCTGACCTCGACGGCATCGTCGATCCCGCACTGCCCTGATCCTTCGTGGCGGCCCCGTGTTTCGAAAACCACACCGGCGGCAGCAAGCGCAGCGAGGCAGGGCCGGTTGGCATCCCGAGATGATGTAGGTGCCATGGCCTGCATGTCCGGTCGCGCTGATGGGTCCGGCGGCAGCACGATGGCGCTTGTGTCTTCGGCGAATGCGGGGGTCAGGAGGCCGCACAAGATGGCGAGCAAAAGGGGGAGACGCACGGTGAATGACCTTGATCGTGGGGGAGAAAGCGCCATTGCCGCACCTTCGTGGTCAAAAGGTGGCATGACTCATGAGGGTAAAAGACACACGAACCGACACAGAACGTGCTCTGAGCTAAGGCATGACCGGTTGTGATGTGTTAGGCTGCTATCGACAGTTCGACGCTGGCATCGTCGTGCAGGATGTCCACCGCCATGTGGTTCCCATGAAGCGTTGCCACGGTCTCCGTCGCGGTGCCGTTGGTGATCACAACGTCCGTGTTGGCACCGTTGGCCTGCAGTTTCACGGCACCTTCGGCCTCTGCCTGGCTGACATCGGCGTCGTTCAACGCTGACTTCAGCAACTCGGACAGGTCGATCGCATCGCCTTCACCCTTGTTGTAGTCGGTGATGATATCCGCCGCGCCTTTTGCAAAGGCCGAGGGATCGATCACGAACGTGTCGGCACCCGCGCCACCGGTCAGCGTGTTCTGCCCGGCTCCGCCGATCAGCACATCATCGCCGTCGCTGCCGACAAGCGTGTCGTTGCCTGCACCGCCAAAGATGACATCATCGCCGGACCCACCGAAGATGACATCGTCGCCATCGCCGCCGTAGATGACTTTGCCTTCGGCTTCCGTTTTCGACGTGACAGAAGCATTGGTCGCATCCGTGTCATCATTGGAGGTCGACGACACCATAGTGTCATCCGTTTCATCGGCCACCGAGGGATCGCTCGCAACCGGTGTGCTGCCGCCGGCATCGAGGGGCTCGGCGCTCACGTTGAGATCGAACGTCGCGGCCTCAACCGTGCCATCAAGAAGCGTGAGGCTCAGTTCGATCGTTTCGGTGCCTTCGAAACCCTCATAGGGGGTGAACGTTACGCTCAGATCCTCACCGACAACCAAAACGCCGTTGACGGGTTGGGCAAGCGGTTCGACCGCAGCGACCGATGCGGCGATCGCCTCATCGAACTCGATGAGCACTATGGCGACACCGGCGACAAGCGCCATCTGATTGAAGGTCGCGATCCGCTGTTGTGTCCGGTCGGCCACTCCAAAGTTGACGCCCACATAGCTGCCGGTCGATCCGTCCTCACGCTGGAAGTTGCCTTCGGCGAAGACCTCGTTGCCGGACACGTCCTTGTTGACCGCGAGGGCATTGAGATCAATCTGGGTGATCCCTTGCTCGGCAAGCGTCGTCAGTTCGCCTTCATCGGTGATGCCATCGCTGTCGGCATCCTGCCAAACACGGATTTCGTTAAACCGGTCGTCGGAGGCATCCAGAACGCCATCGCCATTGCTGTCGAACGAGCGCAGGGCCTCAAGCGAGTCGGTGTAGGAGCCGCCCTCGAAGAACTCGGAGAACATCTCCGAGCCATCCTCGATGGCGCCGGAGCCGTCGCTGTCGACAACCAGCATGCCGTCGCGCGGACCGGCCCAGCCGATCTGTTGGGCCACGCCATCGGCATTGAGGTCGAAGGCAACACCGTTCACAGCAGCGATCAGATCCACGCCATCGCCATCCAGGTCGAGGATGATGGGGTCGTTGGCGCTTTGAACCTGTGCCGTGGCCACGGTCAGAACGCTCTCATTGTTCCCTTCAGCATCCGTGTAGCTGTATTGCAGCGACAGTGTAGTCCCGAGGTCGGCGGCGACCGGTGTATAGGTCGATCCCGTTGCCCCCAGAATGGCCACGCCGTTACGAAGCCACTGGTAGGTGACCCCGGTGCTGCCGCCGTCAGGGTCGGCACCGATCGTCGGTGTCACCTCGACGCCGACCTTGAAGGTGTTCGGCAGGGAAACTGACGCAGCACCATCATTCACCGCATTGACGGTGACGTTGACCGTCGCTGTCGCGGTGTCTCCGTCACCATCGGTAATGGTGTAGGTGAAGGAATCCGCACCGCTGTAGTTGGCATTCGGTGTATAGGTGATGGTGTTGTCGGGATTGACCTGCACGGTGCCGTTCGACGGGTTTGCGGCAGTAACGGTCGCCAGACCATCGGCACCGGCTTGGTCATTGCCCAGAACATTGATGATGACGTTCGTGTCTTCATTTGTGGACGTCGTGTCACCAACCACCACCGGCGTGTCGTCGTCGACCGATACCGTCAGAGATCCCGCAGCCGTGTCGCCGTCGCCGTCGGTGACGGTGAAGCTGAAGGTGGGGGCCAGATCGTCCTCGTTATCTGCCGTCGGATGCACCAGTGCGCGGGACTGGGTGAAGGTGTAAGACCCGTCGGCATTGATCGTCAGCGTGAACACTGTCTGGCCGCTGGTCGCACCGGTGGCGGTCAGAGTCGTGGCGCCGGTGTTGGTATCGGTCGAGCTGGAATAGTTCAGCGTCTCCGTATCGGCGACGTTGTTGCCGTTGGTGTCGTGGATGGCCTGGATACCGGCCGGACCGGTGATGGCGACTGAGCCGAAGCCGTCGGCGCCGGCCTGGAACAGGGCACCAGCCGCGCCCGTCACTGTGGACGGGCTGCCGGCAACATCCGTGCCTGCAGTGCCCGCACCGACGTCATCATTGGACAGATTGGCAAAAGGCGCCTTGCCTTCATCGTCGGTCTGACCGGGGCCCGTGACCGTATTGGCCACCGGCGTGTCGTCGTCGACCGTGACCGTCAGAGTGCCTGTGGCGGTGTCGCCATCGCCGTCCGTGACGGTGAAGTTGAAGGTGAAAGAAAGGTCGTCTTCGTCATCGGCCGTCGGATGCACCAGTGCCGCCACCTGGGTGAAGGTGTAGGAGCCGTCATTGTTGATCGTCAGCGTGAACACGGTCTGGCCGCTGGTGGCACCGGTGGCGGTCAGCGTTACAGCGCCGGTGTCGGGATCGGTCGTGCTTGCGTAGTTGAGCGTCTCCGTATCGGCGACATTGTTGGTATTGTTGTCATGGATCGCCCGGATGACGGCACCGCCCGGTCCGGTCGGATCGGCAATGGCGACCGAGCCGAAGCCGTCAGCACCGGCCCGGAACAGGTCACCTGCTGCACCCGTGATGGTCGCCGGTTGGTTGGTTGCATCGGCACCCGCAGCGCCGCCACCAACGCCATCGTTGGACAGATTGGCAAACGGCGCCTTGCCCTCATCGTCGGTCTGACCGGTGGCGGTGACCGTGCTGGCCACCGGCGTATCGTCGTTGACCGTGACGGTCAGAGACCCTGTGGCCGTGTCGTTGTCGCCGTCGGTGACGGTGAAGCCGAAGACCAGATTGAGGTCGTCCTCGCTGTTGGCGGTCGGATGCGCCAGAGGCCGAAACTGGGTGAAGGTGTAAGAGCCGTCATTGTTGGTGACGAGTGTGAATACGATGCCAGCGCTGGTGGCGCCGTTGGCGGTCAGCGTCTCGGCACCGGTGATTGGATCTGTCGAACCTTGGAAGACGAGTTGTTCAGCGGTCGCAACCCCCCTGTCGCTGTAGATCGCCTGGATACCGTTAGGTCCCGTGATGGAAACGGCGCTGAAGCCGTCG
>JANQJE010000156.1 GCA_028281795.1 Cohaesibacteraceae bacterium
AGGTTTCACCCGTTTCGGAAACGATTTCCCTGGTGATATCAACCAGCCAATCAACGGCACTGTCAGCGCCGCAGGTGCCGGCAGTTCCAACCACCAGCGGCACGCCGGCTTTGGAACGCGCAGCCATAATCTCGCGCCATTCGGCCTTGGTGGCCCCGCGTGAATATTTGGAGGTGCCGGTGCCTAGGTAGTGTGGCCCGCTATCTGTCGAACCACCGTCGATGGCGATGAGATCGGGCTTTTCGGCAATACCCCTGGCAAGAGCGTCGCGATCATAGCCCAAACCAAGCGCCCCGGAGGGAATGAGAACTTTCGTCATGTCATTGCCTAACAGTTGGCTGCGCCACACTGGCGCGGCCCATCTGGTTGCGTTCAGTCGCCGTCGGCCACGCCTTCAGCCCGGTTCCGGGCACGGCGAGCACGATAGCTGGGAAGCACGATCAGGAGCACCGCCACGCAGAGTAGCGCCAGCGTCATGGGGCGCTCCCAAATGAAGCCGAAACCATCGTAAAGCTGCATCGCGCGGGCGAAGTTGTTCTCTAGCATCGGCCCGAGAATGAACCCGATCAGCAAAGGCGCCAGCGGGTAATCAGCGAACCGCAGGATTGTGGCGCAGATGCCGAAGCCGACCAGAATCAAAAGCTCCGTTGCGTTGTTCTGCCCGATGTAGGCGCCCATCAGCGTGAAGAAGAGAATGAAGGGGATCAGATAGTTCCGCGGAACCGCCAGTATCCGGGCGATGTATGGAATGAGCGGCAGGTTCAGAACCAGCAGAACCAGATTGCCCAGATACATGGAGATGATGACGGCCCAGAACACTTGAGGTTCATCGACAATCAGACGTGGACCGGGCGATACGTTCAGGGCGATCAAAGCACCCAGGAGGATCGCTGTTGTGCCCGAACCCGGGATGCCAAGCGTCAGCAGCGGGACAAAGGAGCCCGTCGCCGCGGCATTGTTTGCACTCTCCGGAGCTGCGACACCTTTGACCGAGCCTTTGCCGAACTTCTCACGCTCTTCCGGGGATGCAATGTTGCGCTCGACTGCATACCCCAGAAAAGACGCAATGGTCGCGCCGGCCCCTGGCAGAACGCCGATGAAAAACCCTTGAATGGATTGCCGCCCGACAACAGGCGCTATGCTCGTGGCTTCATTCCGGGTCAGGCGAAGGCCGGTGATCTTGCTGCTGTCCTCGCCGCCCTCGGTTTTTGAACGCGCGGGGTCGAGGACCAGGTGGATCGCTTCGGGCAGCGCAAACATCGCCATGGCAATCGTGATGAAGCCGAAGCCGGACTGAAGGTCCATGACCCCCATGGTGAAGCGTGGCGCGTTGAACAGGACGCCTTCGCCCACAGTGGCCAGTATCAGGCCCAACAGAGTCATCAGCACAGCTTTGCCGATCTGCCCTGTGCCAGCAAACGCTGCAATTGCCGAAAGGCCAACGACCATCAGCGCAAAGTATTCAGAGGAGTGAAACAGAAGCGCTACGGAGGCCAGAGCCGGTGCAAACACCATCAACAGCACCGCGCCGATGGTTCCGCCTGCGAAAGAGGAGATCGCTGCCACGGTGAGCGCTTTGCCCGCCTTGCCCTGGCGGGTCAGCGGATATCCGTCAAAACTGGTCGCAACCGTAGAAGCGACTCCCGGGGCGTTGATCAGGATCGATGATGTCGAGCCGCCAAAGACCGCCCCGTAATAGACCCCGGCCAGAAGAATCAGAGCGGTTGATGGATCGCCCATCGTGATCGCGATCGGGATCATGATCGCGATGATCGACATCGGCCCGAGGCCCGGCAGCATGCCGATAAGCGTACCGATGATACATCCGGCAATGACGACCGTTATGTTGGTCAGTGTGAAAGCGGTGGAGAGGCCTGTGAGCAGTCCTTCGAGCATGTCAGCCACCCATCATGAAAAAAGGCAATGGAAGGAGAAACACGCCCAGAACCTGGTCGACCAGATACCAGACGACCCCCGCCGCGACGGCGGCTACCACCGTCATCATGACATAGCGCCGTTCGCCCAATATGTAGCTTCCAACCGTCAGGAACAGGAAGGTTGACCCCAGAAAACCAAGCGGACGCAAAAGAAAGGCATAAGCGACCATCAACACCAGAAGTGCGACGGCCTGGCCGACACCGTGTCTGCTCAGCCGGGACAGGTTCGTCTCTGTCACCTTCTCGGTTTCAGGCGCCTTTTCAAACCCGAGGACGATCCAAAGCGACACCAGTATCCCGCCAATGGCCAGAACCTTGGGGAAGGTCGAAGGCCAGATTGGGCTTCGCCGCATGATGGGCGGCAACTGACCGTCCATCGTGAAGAACGCGCCATAGCCGTAGGCTACAAAGAGCAGCAAGACGCAAAATGCGATCCAGCGATCCAATGCCACTGTTCAGGCCTCCCGAGCGTCCAGAATGGACATGGCCGGCGGTGGACCGGACATATCCATCCTGTGCTTTTATCGATGCCAGCCGGCCTCAGAGAAAACCGAGTTGCCGCATCAGATCGCCCAGCACCTGTTCCTGGGCTTCCAGGAACACCCGGAAATCATCGCCTGAGTTGTGGATGTTGACCCAACCGTTGCGCGAGCGGACCTCCTCCCAGGCATCGGTGTCGTACATCTCTTCCAGGGCTGTCTGGTAAGCGGCCAACTGCTCGTCCGGCAGACCTGGTGCTGCGAAGAAACCACGCCAGTTGACGAAGACAGTGTCGTTGCCCTGTTCAGTGAAGGTCATGGCATCAGGTAACGTGTCCACGCGCTCTTCGGCCGTAACACCGATTACGCGGATTTCACCGGCGTTGACCAACTCAACCACTTCAGAGAAACCGGTGGAGACGGCCTGCACCTCGCCCGAGAGAAGCGCGGCCATGGTCGGCCCGCCACCATCGAACGGCACGTAGCTCATTTCGATTGGGTCGAGGCCGGCTTCCTGGAAGACCATTGCAGCCACCAGATGATCCATACCGCCAGGCACGGAACCACCGCCGACGGCGAAACCGCTTGGGTCGTCGCTGACAGCAGAAACCATGTCGTCCAGGCTCATGATGTTGCTGTCGGCTGCCACCACAATCGCAGCATAGTCACCGATGGTGCCGGCCACGAGCGTCAGATCGCGGAAACTCTGCGGGAATACACCTGTCAGCGAGCGGATCACGATAGGCGTGGAATTCACCATGAGCGTACCGTGGTTCGACTCGGCGTTCTCGATCAGATGGCCGATAGCCCGGCCGCCACCGCCGCCCGACATGTTTTCGTAGCTGGCTGAGCCGACGAGACCAGCCTCGGTGAGTGCCTCACCGGTACCGCGTGCCGTGCCATCCCAGCCGCCGCCAGCGCCGCCTGGAATCAGGAAGTGGATACTCTCAACCACCTGATCATCAGCAAGTGCCGGCGTGGAGAATGACAGCAGCCCGGCTGCCGCCGCGACACACAAGCGTCGTGTGAGGGTGAATGTGCTCATTATAGTCCTCCCAGTCTGAGCTCGACTTAACGTCTGTCTGCCGGCCATGTTTCAACCTGGCCGGCTTTTTGGACCCCGCCATCACCGCGTTTCTATGCCAATGAAACCGGCATAAGGCGCGGGCGGAGGCGCAGGTCGCCTGCAAGCTAGACTCTTTGTTGCACGAAGTGCAACGTACTGTTTTAAAGTTTCATCTGGGAGAACACATTGGCGGCCAAGCGAACGGAGTCGGTTGAGCGTGCCATGTCGATTCTCACAGCATTCTCCAACGACACACCAAAGCTGACCCTAACGGAACTTGCCAACGAAACGGGACTGCACAAGAGCACGGTCCTGCGGCTGACCAATTCCATGTCGATTTATGGATTCATCCAGCGTGACGACAAAGGGTATTTCAGTATTGGTTCAAGCGTCTGGCGTCTGGGGCTGCTCTTCCGCAAACCCTATCTCAGCCGCCAAGTGGTGACGCCGGTTCTCCGGCGGCTGGCCAAAGCAACCGGCGAAAGCGCCTCCTTTTATGTGCGCGCAGGCGACGAGCGGGTCTGCCTCTA
>JANQJE010000268.1 GCA_028281795.1 Cohaesibacteraceae bacterium
TTTTTCTGTTGCGCAGCACAGCCTTCTGGTGGTCGATCTTCTTGACAGGATGGCAGGCGGGGAAGCGCCTGCCGATTTGCGCTTGGCCGCCCTGCTGCACGATGGGCCAGAATATGTAATCGGCGACATGATATCGCCCTTCAAAGCGCTGCTGGGCGATGGCTACCGGAGCATTGAGGCGCGGCTCGGCGCGGCCATCCATCTGCGTCATCAACTGCCCGCAACACTGCCGGAGGCGACGCGCAAGGCGATCAAGCAAGCCGACAGGGTTTCAGCCTATCTGGAAGCATCGCAACTCGCAGGCTTTGCCAGGGACGAGGCGTCCAGACTTTTCGGCACACCGCCGGATACACTGGCACATATGACCATTCAGCCCGTTTCCGCCTTGGAAGCCGAGCGTGCTTTTATCGATCGGCATCAGACGCTTTTTCGCGCTTATCTGACCAGCATCGGGTCGAATGCAGGCGCAGGCCGCGTCCATCCATGATAGTCCTTGCATCATGATGCTCTACATCTGCTCGCTTTCGGCCATAAAGGATGTTGTTGCCCATACCGGCGCAAGCCACCTGCTGACCGTCATCAGCGGTGGAACAACGGTGGAGCGGCCCAGCGGGATTGCGCCGGACAACCATCTCTATCTGGAATTCAACGATATCACGGCCCCGGCACAGGGCCTTGTTCCGCCAAGCTCGGCGCATGTTGAAAAGATTCTGGCCTTTGGCAGGGCCTGGGATCGTAAAGCACCCATGGTCGTGCATTGTTGGGCAGGGGTGAGCCGGTCCACCGCCGCCGGTTACATTCTCTCTCATGCGTTGACACCAGGCAGCGATCCTTACGATCTGGCGCGCCTGCTGCGCGCACGCGCACCCTGGGCAACACCAAACGGCCGCATGATCGGCTTTGCGGACGATCTGATGGGTGCCGGTGGGGCCATGAAAGATGCGATTTCTGCCATTGGCCGTGGCGCCATGGCCTATGAAGGCAAGCCGTTTACACTGCCTGTAGGCGAGGGCCAAACCGCGAAGGCTGCCGATGCATAAGGCCGTCAGCCAGCCCATCGGGATTGATTTGACCGCCGCAGTAACGGCTTTGGTTGACGGTTCTCCCGCTATCCTCACCGTTCCGGCACGTGATCTGTCCTTCGAAGCCTGTGCCCTTCCGTCGGGACCGTTTGCTCCGCTGCGTCATCGCACGCTGGAGCTCGGCTTGCGGGGCTTTGTCGAAGATCAGACGGGGTTCCGCTTGGGCTATATCGAACAGCTCTACACGTTTGGTGATCGTGGTCGCCACGCAACAGCGCCGTCCTCTGCGCCGCATGTCATGTCCATCGGTTACCTGGCCCTGACGCGCGATGATGATGAGAGCGACAAGACGGACGATGAAGCACCCTGGTCCTGGCAGAACTGGTACCGGTTTTTCCCTTGGGAAGACTGGCGCAGCGGCAGACCGGCCATCCTCGACGAGGCCATCATGCCAGCCTTGAATGCCTGGCTCGACAGCGATGCGGGTGACGAACCACCGGGCCGGTCGCTCAGTCGTGCCAGCCGCGTTGCTCTTGCCTTTGGCGATGGCAGCGATGAGGGTGGTTCGGCCTGGGATGAGGAGCGTGTTCTGGAGCGCTACGAACTGATCTATGAGGCCGGTTTGGCCCAGGAAGCTTCACGCGATGGTCGCAGCGCCCACAAAGGTCTGGTTGAAGCAAGCATCGGTCAGCCGATGGTTCTCGATCATCGCCGGATTCTCGCCACCGCCATCGCCCGGTTGCGCGGAAAAATGAAATATCGCCCCGTTGTGTTCGAGCTGATGCCGCAGAGCTTTACACTGACCGGTTTGCAGTCGGCTGTTGAGGCGATTGCAGGACGGCGTCTGCATAAACAGAACTTCCGCCGCCTTGTCGACAAAGCCGGCCTTGTGGAGCCGACAGGTTCGACCACGCAGGCCACCGGCGGACGACCGGCGGCGCTCTACAGGTTCCGCTACGATGTCGTCGCCGAACGGCCTTCAGCCGGCCTGCGTTTCGGCCAGCCGGTCGTGCGATAACCCCAGAGTACTTGCATTAGAGCATGTCTTGTTTGGCTTGGAGCGATTTGATGGATGAGCTTTTGTGTGTCCCACAAGGAAAAGACCGCAGCGCGGTGCTGCGCATCGTGCGAGGATTTTGACGCAGGTGGGTGCGCAAAAGATCGCCAAGCCGGAGACTATAAAATATTGGAATAAGAAAGTTTCTTGCAATCGTCTGAGCTTGGTCTTTTCCGCCCCGGACGGTGTCGCGCGAAGCTAACGGTGCCCGCACCGTGTCGCCTCACGCTCCTTGCCGGAACGGAAAACTCCGGTGCTCAAACGATTCAATCTAAACAAGATATGCTCTAAATACCTGAAAAAGCTTCGCTTCCGGGTTTACCACTCGTTTGGGATGCCTCCGGTTTGTCGCATTCTCGCCGCATTCGGTAACGGTTTCTCCGGCGCCTCATGGTACCCAAAGGATAACACCGAGACCAACAAACAACGGTGAACCGAATGCAGGGGCTGACAGAGACAGGCGCGGAACACGTGTACCAGAAGTACCGGTCCGCACATACATCCAGGCGTCTTCACAAACGCTATGGGCAGACAATGGCGGCTGTGGCGATCCCGGCGTTGATGGCCGGTTTGATCGCCGGGTTCATCATGTCCGGCGGCGACAAAAAATCTGTGCCAGCGCTTGATCTCGTTCAGCGCGCGGACATGTTGCGTCATGCCCAGTCGAAAATCGTCACGCCGGCAGCTCTGGATATGACGCCGGTGCAGACGAGCGCCGTGCACACGCCCGTCGCCGACCTGAATGAGGTCGACCGGTCGGTGGCTCGCTAGAACGCTCTAGGACCAAAGCGCCCTAAAACGTGGCGACCAGCCGCCCGCGGACCTTGCCATCCATGATCTGTCGGCCTGCGTCGAGCAGATCGTCAAATCCGATATGCGTGGTCATGGCATCGAGCTTGGCCATGTCGAGATCTTTGGCCAACTGATCATAGGCCGCTTTGCGTACCGGGATCGGCGTCATCACCGACTCCACGCCGATCAGTTGGACAGCCCGCAAGATGAAGGGATGAACGAAGGAAGGCAGGTCGCCTCCCTGTGCGAGCCCACAGGCCGCGACCGCGCCGCCGTACTTCACCTGAGAAAGCACATTTGCAAGCGTCTTGGAGCCGACGGCGTCTACCGCACCGGCCCAACGCTCTTTGGAGAGCGGGCGGACATCGCCGTTGAAGTCGTTCCGGTCGATAATCTCCGCTGCACCGAGCCCTTTGAGATAGTCTTCCTCTTCGGGGCGTCCTGTGGACGCTACGACGTGATATCCGCGTTTGGCCAGCACTGCGATGGCGACGGACCCGACACCGCCTGCTGCGCCTGTCACAAGAACCGGGCCATCGTCCGGTTTTACGCCCGCTCTGTCGAGCGCCATCACGCAAAGCATGGCTGTGTAGCCTGCCGTTCCGATCGCCATGGCCTGGGCGCCGGTGAGCCCTGCAGGGCGATGAATCAGCCAGTCGCCGGACACCCGCGCATACGCCGCATAGGCGCCCATATGCCCCTCGCCAACGCCAAAGCCGTTCAGGATAACCTCATCCCCAACCGCAAAATCATCACGGTCGGAGGCCACCACCGTGCCGGCAAAATCGACACCGGGGATCATCGGAAAGGCGCGCGCGATCGGCGCAGAGGCCGTCATCGCCAGCCCGTCCTTGTAGTTCACCGTCGTGTGCGTGACCTTGACTGTCACATCGCCGGGCATGAGATCGTCGATGCCGATCTCCTGCACGACGGCCGGATTGGCATGTTTTGCGCCTTCGTCACGGGTTATCCAGATGGCCTTGAATGTGTCCATGGATGACGGTCCTTCAATCGGGAGGTTGACTATTCGGCAGGTGTTGCGAGGGGCGTGTCGGCGCGCGCCTCTCGGATTGGCAGATGCACGATCGCGGCGAGGATGCCAAGGGCGATGCCCAGATACCACACGACGTCGTAGGAACCTGTCGTGTCGTAGAGGCGTCCGCCGAGCCAAACGCCGAGAAAAGCACCGATCTGGTGGTTCAGGAAAACGATCCCCATCAATGTGGCCATGTATTTTGGTCCGAACATGATCGCAACCAGCGCCGATGTCGGCGGCACGGTGGACAGCCATAGCAGGCCCATCGTCGCGGAGAACACCAGAACGGTCAGCGGTGAGATCGGCAGGATCAGAAACAGTGCGATCAGGACAGCACGCGCGATGTAAATGAGGGACAGGAATATCGGCTTGGAATAACGCCCACCAATGACACCCGATGCCAGCGAACCGATCACATTGAACAGCCCGATGAGTGCCAGAGACCAGGCGCCAAGGCTTGGGTCCATGCCAAGGTCGTCAAGATAGGCTGGAAGATGCGCTGTGATGAACGCGACATGGAAACCGCAGACGAAGAAGCCGATCACCAGGAGCACGTAGGACCGGTGGGCAAATGCCTGACGCACCGCCTGGGTGAGTGTCTGATCTTTGATATAGTCCGCTGCCGCGGACTGGTCGGAGCGCCCGCGCAGCGCCAGGGCGAGCAACGGGATCGCCAGCATGATGATACCGAGCAGGATAAGCGCTTGCTCCCAGCCATAGTCCGCGATGAACGCACGGCCCAGAGGTGCAAAGAGAAACTGGCCCATGGAGCCTGCTGCCGTGCCGATGCCGAAGACCAGAGAACGTTTTTCCTCCGGCACACGACGCCCGAATGCGGCCAGCACGATGGCAAAGGAGGCAGCCGCCATGCCCAGCCCGATCATCACGCCTGCCGATATGTGCAGCCACATCGGCGTCGGTGCCCAGGCCATTAGCACCAGACCTGCCGCATACACTACCCCACCGAGCGCCAATACGCGCCCGGTCCCGTAACGGTCGGCGACCGCACCGGCCAATGGTTGGCCGATACCCCACATGATGTTCTGGATTGCCAGCGACAACGCGAAGATTTCACGGCTCCAGCCCTGCGCTTCGGTCATCGGCACTAGGAAAAGGCCAAGCACGGAACGCGGCCCGAAAGAGAGCAGGGAAATCAGGCAGCCACAGACAATGACCAGCCAAAGAGCTGTCATTTGTGGTGACGGGGAAGAGCGGACCGTGGTCATGCGGGGCAGTATCCTGAAACGATGTTTGAATGCGATGCCTACGCCTTTTGAGACAAGGATGCCACCCCGGCCTTGCGCGATGAGCGATCAGTCCCTATACTAAACCTCAACTTGAGCAAAAGTGCGTGTTGCACGGTTATGCTCACAATGAGAAATAATGCGCATCCAGCCATCCGTTGAGATGATGGCCGGGTGTTTGCCTGGAGGAGGCATATCCATGACGGCTCAAAGCGCAGCGATAGCTGAACGTGAATTTCATCTTGAAAGTCCGCGCACAATCTCCGCAGGCGTGGCTCCCGACTGGGAGAGCACGCCAACACCCGCGGCGCGCCGCACCTTCGAGCCACTGCCGATGCCGGACCTCACCTACACACCTGAGGTTGAGGCAGCGGTGGGCCATCTTTACGAAAAAATGGCGCATGCGATCCCGCGCATCGAATGGCCGCTGCACGCGCCTTACATCAAGGCGATCAACGACCTGAAGAAAGTGCGCGGCGCAGCAATCCTGGCACACAACTATCAGACGCCTGAAATCTTCCACGGTGTTGCCGACATTGTGGGCGATTCCCTGCAACTGGCCAAGGAAGCGACCGCGGTCGATGCGGATGTTATCATTCAATGCGGTGTGCACTTCATGGCCGAAACGTCGAAGCTGCTGAACCCCGATAAGACCGTCCTGATTCCCGACTTCAGGGCAGGCTGTTCGCTGGCGTCGTCCATTACGGGCGCTGATGTACGCGCATTGAAAGCAGCTTACCCGGGCGTACCGGTCGTGGCCTACGTCAACACGTCTGCCGATGTGAAAGCGGAAGTCGATATCTGTTGCACCTCGTCCAACGCGGTTCAGATCGTCGAGAGCCTAGGCACCGACCGCGTGATCTTCCTGCCGGACCAGTATCTTGCACGCTGGGTCGCCTCGCAGACCGACGTTGATATCATCGCGTGGAAAGGGGCGTGCGAGGTGCATGAGCGTTTCACAGGCGAAGAACTGCGCGCCTACAAGGAAAGTGATCCGTCGATCAAGGTGATCGCACACCCCGAGTGTCCGCCCGATGTGATTGCCGAGGCGGACTATACCGGTTCGACCGCCGGCATCATCGACTGGGTGGTCAATCAGGGTGAAGGCAAGGTGCTGATGGTCACCGAATGTTCGATGGCCGACAACGTCGCCAGCGCAGCGCCGGACATCGAGTTCGTGCGCCCCTGCAACCTGTGTCCGCACATGAAGCGCATCACGCTGCCGAAGATCCTCGACACGCTGCTGACCATGGACGGCGAAGTCCTGATCGCGCCGGAGATGGCCAGGCGTGCGCGTGCCTCCGTTGAAGCCATGGTCAACCTGAACAACTAGAAGGCCCGAATCGATGAGCGTTCTTGTTGATGATGTCGTCGTCGTTGGCGGCGGGCTCGCAGGCCTGTTCTGCGCCTTGAAAATGGCACCGCGCCCGGTGACGGTCATCACCTCTTCGCCGCTTGGCATGGGCGCATCCTCGGCCTGGGCACAGGGCGGTATCGCCGCCGCCATTGCCGAGGGCGATACCTGGGAAGCCCATCTTGCCGACACCATCGCTGCCGGTGCCGGCCTGGTCGACGAAGCGATGGCAACGCTTCTGGTCAAGGAAGCCAATACCCGTATTCAGGACCTTCTGAGCTATGGCGTGCCGTTCGACACCGATCTCCAGGGCCGCTTGACCTTCGGGCGGGAAGCGGCACATTCCGCCGACCGCATCGTTCACGTGCAAGGCGACCGCGCCGGCAAGGCCATCATGGCAGCGCTGATCGATGCTGTTTCCAAGACACCGTCGATCCGGGTCATCGAGAACCATGTGGTCGAGGCCCTTCTGACCCAAGGCCGCAAAGTCGTCGGACTGCAGGCGCGTGCCGATGGCGGTCAGTCGGAGGCCGCCACGACTTTCCGAACGCGCGGTGTGGTGTTGACCTCCGGCGGTATCGGCGGGCTCTATTCCGTCACCACCAATCCCATCGAAGCGCGCGGCCAAGGCATGGCGATGGCGGCACGATCCGGCGCCCTGATCGCCGACGCTGAGTTCGTGCAGTTCCACCCGACAGCGCTTTCCGTCGGCAAAGA
>JANQJE010000275.1 GCA_028281795.1 Cohaesibacteraceae bacterium
CACCAGCATCTCGGCATGCGCCGTCGGGTCCAGCAATTGCCGGGTGCGGTTGCCATCGGATGCAATGATCTTTCCATCCAGCACCAATACGGCGCCAACGGGGACTTCATCACGGCGGGCGGCCTCTAGCGCCTCCTTCAGGGCGGCATCCATGGCCGAGACATTGGCGGACAGGTCGATTGTCATGAATAGGGCTTGCCATAGTGAAGCCCGCACCGTCAAAAGATGCCTTCGATAGGCTAGAGCGCTCCAGAGGGGCACGTATGACCAAACCGCCATCCGGTACCCAAAGCGCCGAAGGTGATCGCAACAAACCCACTCCGCTCAAAGGCGAGAGGGTCGCCAAGGTCATCGCCCGGTCCGGCCTTTGCTCGCGCCGCGACGCGGAGGTGTGGATTGCCGACGGCCGGGTGAAGCTCAACGGCAAGCTGCTGAAAACGCCGGCTATCACCGTCAGTGAGGACGATCGGATTGAAGTGGACGGCATGCCGCTGCCGGAACGCGAGCGCACGCGGCTTTGGATGTATCACAAGGCCCGTGGCGTCATCACGGCTGCCCGCGATCCGGAAGGGCGACCCGTGCTGCGCGACCAATTGCCAAAAGACCTGAAGACCGTCCATCCGGTCGGGCGGCTCGACTTCAACACCGAAGGTCTGCTGCTGCTCACCAATGATGGCGCGCTGAAGCGCCTGTTGGAACTGCCCTCTACCGGCTGGTTGCGCCGCTACCGCGTGCGCGCCTTCGGCGAGGCGCCCGAAACCGTGCTGGCCAAAGCCCGCAAGGGTATGGAGATCGATGGCGTCCGGTATGGACCAATGGAGATCGTAGCTGAGCGTCAGCAGGGCGACAATCAGTGGCTGACGGTGGGCTTGCGGGAAGGCAAGAACCGCGAGGTCAAAGTGGTGCTCGGCGCATTGGGACTTCAAGTGAACCGGTTGATCCGCGTCTCCTACGGACCTTTTCAGCTCGGCGAACTGGAACCCGGCGCGGTGCAGGAAGTCCGCAGCCGCGTGCTGCGGGACCAGCTTTCCGGCAAAGCCTTTCAAGAGGCCGGCCTTGATTTTGACGGCCCCATGCGCACGCCCGTGGTCGGCCGCGATACACCGGCTCCTGTAAGTAAGAAAATCGAGAAGACAGGGCGTGGCGCATCCGGCAATGCGCCGCTGCGAAAAGGACAATCCGGCAAGAGCCGGACGGAAAAGGGGCGGACGCTGTCAGCTGCCGAAGCGGCCAAGCACGGCAGGCCAGGCTTTGTCGCCAGACCTAAGGCGCATGGCAAACCCGGAAAGAAACCAGCCGGAAAACCTAACGGCAAAGGCCGTGGGCCGCAAAAGACGCGAGGCCGGTAAGACTGTTATGAGGATTGTCGGCGGCACCATGAAAGGCCGGGCGCTGAAGGCCCCATCGGGCCAGACCGTACGCCCGACTACCGACCGGGCACGCGAAAGCCTTTTCAACATCCTTACCCACAATGAGGATCTCTTTTCCGAAGGTCAGGGATTAGAGGGTGCGAGCGTTATCGATATGTTCGCGGGCACCGGTGCCCTGGGCCTTGAAGCGCTATCACGCGGTGCAGACTTCGCATTGTTTGTCGATTCATCCATCGAAGGGCGTGGTCTCATCCGCGAGAATATGCTCGCCACCGGCGTTGCCGCGCGAGCGCGGCTTTTCAAGAGAGACGCCACCAAAATAGGAGAACGCGGCAAGATGGAGCCATTCACGTTGGCCTTTCTCGACCCGCCCTATGGCAAAGGACTCGGGGACAGAGCGCTCAAGGCGTTGGACGACGGGGACTGGCTGGCGCCCGGCGCGTTGGTGATTGTCGAGGAGAGCGCGAAAACGAACATTGCGGCACCGCCGGCGTTCAGGGAACTGCAGACCCGCGCGATGGGGGAGACACAGCTTACGTTCCTGCGCTATTCTCCCACCCCATGATCGCGCGCCTTTTCACCATGGTTCTGGCTTTGGCAGGCGCTGGTACACTGAGCCAGGCACCTGAATTCGCCCAGCAATATCGCCAAGCGCTTGGCGGTGCCGTCGATGAATTGCATGTTATCGTCGAGGATTTCGATACCGCAAGCGAGCGGGCCGGTCTGTCGCGCGATCAGGCTCTGGCGCAGTATCGCGGCACGGACAACGAGTTCCTCGGCGAGCGCGGTGCGCAGATCACCAGCACCCTTGACCGCTATGAGCGCCTGAAAGGCCAAGCCGAGGCACTGGAAACGGCTGGGCCTTTTGAACGTATCTGGCTGGTGTTCCGCGCGCCGGACATGCGTGTGGTCGAAGGCGCACGGGACCGTTTTGAACCGGCTGTTCCTTTGACAATTGCCGGAGGAATCATGGCGTTTATCGGAGCATGTGTCGGCTGGCTTCTCGGTCGCGGGACCGGCACGACCATGAAAGCAACCGGCAAAATGCTGCGTGGGCGCAGACCTGCAAAAGGCTAGCGGTCAAACAGTTTGTCGGGACGCGCCTTGTCGAGCGTGATGAAGGTGGGGCGGCCATGGTTGCATTGCGCAGCCGCCGGTACCTGCTCCATCTCGCGCAGGAGTGCATTCATCTCATCCTGCTTCAAGCGCCGGCCGGCGCGTACCGAGCCATGGCAGGCCATGGTGGAGGCGACCGCGTGCAGCCGGTTTTCCAACCGGTTGGATGCACCGGATTCAGCGAACTCCTCGGCCAGATCCCGGACGAGAGCGGCGGCGTTGCACACACCAAGCATGGCCGGTGTCTCGCGTACCAGCACGGCGTTGGCGCCAAAGGCCTCCACCACGAGACCTAGCTTGGCAAGATTTTCAGCTTCGGCCAGCAAGGCACTGGCATTGCCCGCGGGCAGGTCCACCACATCCGGGATCAGCAGCGGCTGGGTCGCGATGCCATCGCGCTCAAGGCCGGCTTTGAGCTTCTCATAAACGAGCCGCTCATGGGCTGCATGCGCATCGACCAGGACAATACCGTCGCGGCTTTCCGAAAGAATGTACGTTTCATGAAGCTGCGCGCGCGCAGTCCCCAAAGGATAGTCGGGCTCTTCGCTCTCAGGCTGAGATGTATCGACGGCCGGGCTCGACGGGACATCCATCCCGTCCAGCGGTATGGTTCTGCCGCGCGCCGGGCCCGGATCATAATGGCTGGCGGCCTCTTGCCATCCGGATGTTGAAGGCCGGTAGCTGTGCGCTGCCGGCTGACGAGAGGACGAAGATGATGTTTGCGGGGCAAAGGCTTCCGCTGCCTGATCCGCCAGGCTTGTCGACGCGGCCAGTCCTGCCTCGCCCAGCGCATCGCGAATTGCGGTGATGATCAGTCCGCGCATATGGCCGGGATTCTGGAACCGGACATCGGATTTCTGCGGATGAACGTTCACATCGACGCGGGCAGGATCAATCGCGATAGCGATCACCACCGCCGGAAAACGATCGCGCGGCATAAGGTCCGCGTAGGCAGCGCGAATGGCACTGGTAAGAAGACGATCGCGCACGGGCCTGTCGTTGACCATCAGATAGATGTCGCGTGTCGTTGCGCGGTGCCACGTGGGAAGGCCGACCATTCCTTCCATTGCCAGCCCTTCTCTGGTCGCATGCAGCGGGCGCATATTGGTGCGCGCATCTGGTCCAAAGAGGTCGGCAACGCGATGTTCAAGGGCGGACGTGAAGGCCAGGCTTTCGTCGGCAGGTGTCAGATCGAGAATTGTCCGCTTTTCCGATTGCAGGCGAAAGCCGACTTTGGGCGCGGCCAGAGCCAGGCGGCGAATGGTATCGGCCACAGCGGCGGTTTCGGCCTGATCGGATTTCAGGAACTTCAGTCGTGCAGGAACGGCATAGAACAGTTCTTCGACATCAACGGCGGTTCCGGATGACAGCGCCGCGGGCGCGGGGCCTTTCTCCTGCCCACCGGAGACAACAATACGATACGCCTCGGATGATCCCCTTGCCCGTGATGTGATGTTCAATTTCGCCACGGCTCCGATGGACGGCAAAGCCTCGCCGCGAAAGCCCAATGTACGAATATCAATCAGGTCGTCATCGGCCAGTTTCGACGTCGCGTGACGCTGGACAGCGAGCGCCAGATCGTCCGGGCTCATGCCGATACCATCGTCGGCGACCCGGATCGCCGCCTTTCCACCGCCCTGCAGCGTGATGGTCACCTGGTGCGCACCGGCATCAAGCGCGTTTTCGACCAGTTCCTTCACCACGCTGGCCGGGCGCTCAACCACCTCGCCTGCCGCGATGCGGTTGACGACACTGTCCGGGAGGGCACGGATGCCCGAAGACGGATGGGCAAGAACGGTCTGCACGTGCCTTCCTTAGGGGTCAGCTCAACGGTTGACCTACGATGACAAGCGAAAGCGGCGCCTTCAAGATGCGGTCGGACACGCGGCGGATATCGTCCACTGAAATGGCACGTATAAGCTCCGCCCGCTCGACCATATAGCTGACCGGGATATCCTCAAGCTGCATGCCAACCAGTTGCTGGGCAATTTTCTGCGACGAATCAAAGCGCAGGGGATAGGAACCGATCAGGAAGTCTTTTGCTGCCGCGAGTTCTTCTTCTGTTGGGCCGTCGTCCATAAAACGGGCAATGACGTCGCGCATGACATCAAGCGTTTCCTGAGCGCGTTCCGGGCGCGTCGATGCGCCACCGGCGAACATGGTGGTGTGGTCCCGCGTGGCGAGATAGGTGAAGACCGAGTAGGTCAGCCCGCGTTCCTGCCGCACCTCCTTGAACATGCGCGACGAAAACGTTCCGCCGCCAAGAATATGATTCATGACAAAAGCGGTGAGAAAGTCCGGGTCGTGGCGGCCAATGCCGGGTATGGCGAACCGGATCACAGTCTGAGCAACATCCTGCGCGTCCAGTGCCTGAACCCCGGCGGGAATGACAACATCAGGAACAGCGGCAAGTTCGGCTTCGGCACGAAGACGGCCGAACGCATTGTCCACGAAAACGTCCGCTGCCTCACCCGACAGATCGCCGACAATGGCTATGCGCACATTGTTCTGCGCCACCGTGGCAGCCAGATGCGCAGCAAGATCGTCGCGCGTAACGGCAGGCAGCGAGTCCAGCGTGCCGTTCGAGGAACGGGCATAGGGATGGTCGGGAAAGAAAGTCGCCGACGACAGCCGTGAAGCGATGCTTTCCGGATCGTTCAGTTCACGGCGCAGTCCCGCCATGATCTGGCCGCGCGCACGCTCAATCGCGTCCACGCTCAAATGCGGCTCGGTCAGTGCCAGAGCCAGAAGCTCGGTCCCCAGTTCGATGGTATCGGAGAGAACCGTCAACTCACCGGACAGATTGTCCTGGCTTGCATCGAAGGACAGGCGAATGGCGTTGTCTTCCAGAAGCGTCTGGAACGCAATGTGATCATGTTCGCCGGCACCTTCGTCCAGCACGCCGGAAAGCAGGTTTGCCGTACCGCCACGGCCCTCCGGGTCCTGCACTGCGCCCGCGCCTTCAAAGGCAAATCGAACGGCAACGAGAGGGATGGTGTCGTCTTCGACCAGCCAATAGGCAATGCCACAGGGACTGGTGCGCTCCTGCACATTGACGGCGGCTTCAACGCGTTCGGGCTCGGTCAGGCTAAGGGCCATGGTGATCACCATTGTCAGGGCCAGCAGAAAGCTGGTCTTTTTGTTTTTCTCAGAGGCAGGGTGCTCGGTCTTACCGGCCATGGTCAATGCCTCACTCTTTCTTGCCAGAATCGCCGGTCAGCCGCCAGCCGAGGACGTTTCGGCCGGACGCTGAAGGCCAACCACCGCACGGTGAGGCTGAAGAACCGCACGGGCGGCTTCCATGACATCGTCCACTGTCACGGCTCCGATACGCACCGGCCATTCCTGCACGTCGGCCAACTCTTCGCCCACAGCCAGTGACGAACCAAAGATGCGCGCAAGTGACGACTGGCTGTCCTGGGCGAATATGGTTTGAGCAACCAGGTTGCGCTTGGCCCGGGCGAGTTCGTCCTCGGTTATCCCCTCTTCCAGGAAAGCCTCAATTTCCGCGTTGAGATCAGCTTCCAGGCTTTCCAGCGACACGCCTTCGGCTGGATAGCCAAACAAATAGAATGTGCCGTGGTCAAAGGCAGACCCCTGATAATGGGCACCCATAGCGGCCGCCGTACGCTCTTCGATCACGAAATGGCGGTAAAGGCGGCTCGTGGTGCCGTCGCCAAGATAGTGGGAGAGAACATCCAGCGCCGGGGCCATGCGTTCATTGTCGTTGAACGTGTAAGACGGAGCGAGATAGGCAACCTGCACGACCGGCTGACCGATGCGGGCATCACGCATGTCGACGCGGCGCTGCGCCACCGGTTCCGGCTCCAGAGGACGGCGCCGCTCGGTGACAGCGCCGTCACGCGGTGGCAGCACGCCGTAATACTGTTCTGCGAGCGGGCGAACCATTGCCTCGTCCACATCGCCGGCGACAACCAGAATGGCATTTTCCGGCGTGTAATAGCGGGCATAGAAATCAAGCGCCATCTCACGTGAGAGATCTTCCATTTCATGCCGCCAGCCGATGATCGGCACACCATAGGGATGGTTCTGGTAAAGCGTTGCGGAAAAGCTCTCGCGCAAAAGCGCGGACGGGTCGTTGTCAACGCGCGAAGCGCGTTCTTCCAGAATGACATTGCGTTCTGACGCAACCACTTCTTCGGACAGGACGAGGTTCTTCATGCGGTCGGCCTCCATCCCCATCATCAGGGGCAGATGTTCGACCGCGATGCGCTGAAAGTAGGCCGTGTAGTCATAGGACGTGAAGGCATTCTCCGTGCCGCCAAGACGCGAGATCGTTTGTGAGAAAGTATCATCGGGAAAGTTTGTCGTGCCCTTGAACATGAGATGTTCAAGAAAGTGTGCGATTCCCGATTGGCCCGGCGGCTCGTCAGCGGCACCCACCTTGTACCAGACCATATGAGTGACCACCGGGGCGCGGCGATCGGGGATCACCACCACCTGCATGCCGTTTTCGAGCGTGAACTGGCTGGCGTTGGGAGCGAATCTGAAGTCGCCCTCGGCGGCATGGCTGGGGTTTAGACCGAAGCCTGTGGCAAAGGGTTGCGCGAACATGGTCATCAGGAAAGCCCCCAGGAACAAGAAGGATGAGAGAAAACGGGCGACGGTCGCTTCAGAGACGTGTCGATGCGTGGTGTCCGGCTGAATTCGGTCACGCCAAGGATATGCCATCAAAGCCTACCTCATCATCAAACAAAAAGGCAGACTGCAGAGATATGCAGCCGCACCGCAATTGATCAGTGAGGTAGGCTTCGCCTGTGCCCTTGAAAAGGGGCGCATCTTGCCACGCAGGGTCACAGCTTGGTGAGAATTGTGGACAGACCGTAAGGTTCGGGCCTTGGAGCATGTCTTGTTGAGATTGGAGCGATTTGATGGACTAGGTTTTGTGTGTCCCACAAGGAAAAGACCGCAGCGCGATGCCGCGCATCGTGCGAGGATTTTGACGAAGTGGGCGCGCAAAAGATCGCCAAGCCGCAGGTCATAACACATTGGAACTAAGCAGTTTCTCGCAATCGTCTGAGCTTGGTCTTTTCCGCCCCGGACAGCGTCGCGCGAAGCTAACGGTGCCCGCACCGCATCGCTTCACGCTCCTTGCCGGACCGAAAAACTCCGGCGCTCAAACGATTCAATCTCAACAAGATATGCTCTAGAACGGCCACCAGTCGAAGCCACCTTCCTCGGCTTCGGCAACCTCTTCGGCGTCGACATTGTAGGGTGCTTCCGGCGACGGTGCCCGCGCCGAAACGGGCGGATCGGTGAGAAACCTGCGGCCCCTTATAGCGCCATCGGCATCGCGCTGAGCCGCGGCCTGCTCGCGCGCACGATGAATGTCCTGTTCGAGCCGCATTTCAGCGGGTGTCAGCCGGCGGCCAACATCCTCATTGCGCTCCGGAGTCTGCCTCTGGCGATCGGCAAGGGCCTGTGTCGCGGCGATATCAACGCCATCGACACCGGGCGTGAAGACAAGCGTTTGGTCTTCGCTGGCCAAAACCTGCGCCATGCGCTCGCGTGACCCGGTCGGCCATTGCGGATCGTCGGTGGCTGCCGTCTCAGTCTGGGGTGAAGGAAGCGCCGTGGTGGATGGCGGCGCCACCAGCGGAGCGCGCGCGGAGTAGTCGATGGGTTCCGCGTCAGCCGGGCTGCCTACAACGCCAACGATATCACCAAAGATGCTTTCTTCTATTCCAGGCTCATTCTCATCGAATGAGCCATAGGTCGCGCAGCCGGCCAACATGACGGATGCCATCACCAATGGTGCGACCGGCAGAACGGATGAAGGGAAAGAGAAGATACGCATCACAAGCCTTTTGTCGTCTCACGCATCGCGCGGCCTTACGACCCAATTGGGGCAAGACCAAGCCAAGCAGGTCTATCGCGAAGCAGCTATTGGGGTTCGCCGGAAACCTTGCTGTTTCGCCCCAACAAAAATGCGTCATACAGGAGAAGCGCAACACCGGCAACGACCCAGACGTCGGCGAGGTTAAAGACGTACCAGTAGTAGCCGGCGGCATGCAGGGACACAAAGTCGACCACCGCGCCATAGATGGCCCGGTCGACGGTGTTGCCGATAGCCCCGCCAATGAGCATGCCAAGGGCGATGGCCGTCAGCCTGTCCGTGTTGCGCACAAGCCAGACGATAAGCGCCAGAGTAATGACGGTCTTCACCGCAACCAGAAACCAGACCTGGGCCTGACTGTCGGCGGCGAACAGGCCATAGGAAATGCCACGATTCCAGACCAGCACCAGATCGAAGAACGGCGTAACGACGACACGGCCCCTCTCCCCAAGATCGAAGCCGAAAAGCAGCCATGTCTTCACGGCCTGATCGACGATCAGGCCGATCAGCGCAATCACACCGCCCAAGACAAGTGGTCGGCTCACACGGTTATCCTAGGCTGCCTTCGAGACGCCGAGTTCCCGCAGAGCATCTGCATCGCGCAGCGTGACATCGGGAAACTCCGGATCGGTGCCCACTTCGGGCAGAATCTTCCATGAGCGGGCACATTTCTGACCTTCAGCCTTACCCGGAACGACGCCCACGCCATGTACGTCGTCCAGATGGAATGCGCCATCGGGGGCCGTGCCATGATGCAGGCTGGCCTGGCTGGCGATGGCGACCTCGGCCCAGTCCACATCTTTCACCGCGTCGAACAGATCGGCGTCGGCGATGTGGATCGCCGGAGCGGCTTCCAGTGACGAGCCGATACGCTTTTCGCGGCGCTCGATCTCCAAAGCTCCGGTCACTACCCTGCGGACCGTGCGGATGGTCTGCCAGCGTGCGGCCAGCCCATCATCCTTCCAGTCCGCCGGGATATCGGGATACTGCTGCAGATGAACCGAGGCTGTTCCCTCGCCATGACGCGACTGCCAGACCTCTTCCATCGTGAACGGCAACAGAGGCGCGAGCCATTTGGTCAACGCATCCAGTGTGACATCGAGCACCGTCAGACATGCCCTGCGGCGCGCACTCGAAGGTGCATCGCAGTAAAGCGCGTCCTTGCGGATATCAAAGTAAAACGCCGACAGGTCGACCGTGGCGAAAGTAAAGAGCGTCTGAAACACTCTCTGGAAGTCGAACCGGTCGTATGCGCCCCGCACGATCTCGTTCAACTCGGCCAGACGATGCAGCATGTAGCGCTCGAGTTCCGGCATCTCATAAGCCGGCATATAGTCCCGGTCAGCATTGTGATGGGCAAGCGAGCCGAGCGACCAGCGCAGCGTGTTGCGCAGCTTGCGGTAACTGTCGACGACCGTCTTGATGATCTCCTGACCCAGACGCTGGTCATCGGAGTAGTCCACAGAGGCCACCCAGGCACGCAGGATATCGGCGCCATACTGATTGATGATGTCCTGCGGCGCGACCACATTGCCGAGCGATTTCGACATTTTCCGCCCGTCTTCGGCCATCGTGAAGCCATGGGTCAGAACGTCGTCGTATGGAGCACGGCCACGTGTCCCACAGCTCTGCAACAAAGAGGAATGGAACCAGCCGCGATGCTGGTCGGAACCTTCCAGATACATCACCCGGTCGCGACCGCCGTCGACTTCTCGGTGGGCTTTCAGATCATCGCGTTTGTCGAGCACATAGGAATGTGTCGAGCCGGAGTCGAACCAGACATCCAGAATGTCGGTGACCTGATCATACTCATCCGGGTTGTAGCCACCGCCGAGAAACCGAGCCTTCGCACCGTCGACAAACCAGGCATCAGCACCTTCGGTATGAAACGCTTCTACGATGCGCGCATTCACATCAGGGTCGCGCAGTACTTCCCCCGTTTCCTTGTGGGTGAAGACTGTGATCGGCACACCCCATGCGCGCTGGCGGGACAATACCCAGTCCGGCCGCCCTGTGATCATGCCGCGCAAACGGTTCTGTCCGGCGGGCGGATAAAATGTGGTCGCATCGATGGCATCCAAGGCGCGCTTGCGCAGCGTGTCGCCTTGTTTTCCCTCGATCGCCTCGTCCATGTAGACGAACCATTGCGGCGTATTGCGGAAGATCACCGGTTTCTTTGAGCGCCAGGAATGCGGATAGGTGTGTTTCAGGCGCCCGCGCGCGAACAGCATGTCTTTTTCGATGAGTGTGGCGATGACACGCTTGTTGGCGTCACCCTTCTTGCCCTTGTCGTCGATCACCCGTGCTGCACCGCCATCCGCATCGGGGCCGAAGCCCGGCGCGTCCTTGGTGTAGAAACCATCATCACCGACGGTGAAGGGGATGTCGGTCGAGATTCCGCGTGCGCGCAAATCCGTTGCGCCGTCCATCCATGCTTCAAAGTCTTCCCGGCCATGGCCCGGCGCGGTGTGCACGAAGCCGGTTCCGGCATCATCGGTAACATGGTCGCCTTCGATAAGCGGCACGTCGAACCCGTAGCCGCCGCCGAGACCCTTCAGCGGATGGCTCAGGGTAAGGGCGGCCATTTCCGTCGCTTCAAGATGTCTCAGCTTCCTGGCGTCGACTTTGGCCTGCGCGGTCACGTCATCGACCAAGGCATCCGCCACGATGAACTTCTCTCCCGGCTGGGGGCCGAAGTCATTCTCGGCTGACGTCACCTCATAGAGGCCATAGGCAATGCGCGAGGAATAGGAGACAGCGCGGTTGCCGGGCATTGTCCAGGGC
The DNA here is from genome assembly GCA_028281795.1 of Cohaesibacteraceae bacterium. GTDB lineage: Bacteria > Pseudomonadota > Alphaproteobacteria > Rhizobiales > MH13 > MH13. Next base: position 11,128 of record JANQJE010000275.1, read on the forward strand.
GTTGTCGTCCAGATAAGAACGTAGGCATCTTCAATGTCGGGATAGAAAGTGTATCCGACAGTTCGCTCGTCAGCGGCTGCATCCGGTTCAGCGGGCTTGTCAGGGCGTTTGACCGCAAATTTCACCCAGATCATATCGGACTCATAGTCCTGATACTCGACCTCAGCCTCGGCCAGCGCCGTGCGTTCCACCACCGACCACATGACCGGCTTGGACCCACGATAGAGTTGGCGGTCCATCGCGAACTTCATCAGTTCCTCAGCGATGGTTGCTTCGGCATCGAAACTCATCGTCGTGTAATAATTCTCGAAATCGCCCTCAACGCCCAGGCGGCGGAACTCTTCGGCCTGAACGCCGATCCACTCGTCAGCAAAAGCGCGGCACATGGCCCTCAATGAGACGGTGTCCAGGTCGTCTTTTTTCCGACCTTTCTTGCGTAGCTCCTCCTCGACCTTCCACTCGATCGGCAGGCCGTGACAGTCCCACCCTGGGACATAGTTGCTGTCATAACCCGCCATCTGCTTGGAACGGGTGACCATGTCTTTGAGAGTCTTGTTCAGCGCATGGCCGATGTGCAGGTGACCATTCGCATAAGGAGGGCCGTCATGCAGGATGTAGCGCGGCCGGCCGGCGGCATCGTCGCGGAGCTTCCTGTAAAGATTCTGCTCGTCCCAGCTTTTGAGGATTTCCGGTTCCTTCTTGGGCAGGCCGGCGCGCATGGGAAAGTCTGTCTGAGGCAGAAAAAGGGTTTTCGAATAGTCGAACGGTTCGGTCATGATCTCAAATCATCGTACTGAAGAACAAAAAGGCGGAGATATCCCGGCTCTGCGCGCGCTCAGCGGGCAGCCGGGCCGATAATTCGTATCGCGTGGCCAAAAACCGTCTCACAAACCATGCGCCGCTCTTACCAAGGCGCGTTGCACAAATAAAGCGTCAAGCCGGCACAACCGTCGCGTGGACCAGTCCAAGAGAGAGATCGAGAGGCGAGAGAGGTCGGGCGGCCGACAATGCCGCGCGGGCTTCCTGGCTGTCCTTGCCCATCTGAGCAATGAGCGGATCGACGCCGTCGAACTTCAGTTCCGGCCGCAGATAGGCATGAAATGCGACCTCAACCTGCTGGCCATAAAGATCGCCGGCATAGTCGAACAGATGAACTTCCAGCAACGGCGGTTTGTCCCCAAATGTCGGGCGCCGGCCGTAACTGGAGACCGAAGGATAGATCAGATCGCCTACCTTGATTGTGGTGGCGTAGATGCCGTGCGCCAGTGCATGACCTGTGTCGAGCGGGATATTGGCTGTCGGATAGCCGAGCTCACGGCCACGCTTTTCGCCATGCTCAACGGTCCCGATGACAAAATAGCGATGGCCCAGGAGAGCATTGGCCTCGGCAAGATGTCCCTTGCCGAGCAATGCGCGAATGCGGGTTGAGGAGACGGTCTGACCGCCCTCGTCGGCAAAGGCCGGCACTTCGACCACCCGGAAACCGCCATGGGCGCGCAAGACATCCACATCCCCTGCCCGGCCTTTTCCAAACCGGAAATCATGGCCCACGACAACACAGCTTGCCTGCATGCGGGCAACGATGTTGTCGGCGATGAAGGTCTCCGGCGACTGGCCTGACAGTGCCTTGTTGAAATCGAGGGTGAAGATGCCCGAAAGACCGAGCGCTTCGGCCAACCGCGCTTCAACGTCCGGACTTGCCAGGAGATTGTGCGATCCGGCCGGGGAGAAGAAAGCGCGCGGATGCGGATCGAAGGTCAGCAGCCACACTTCACCATGGTTGAGACCTGCAACCTCGAGAGCGGCTTCGGCCACCGATTGATGCCCGCGGTGGAAGCCGTCGAAATTGCCGATCATCACGGCGCGAAAGCAGATCGGGTCGGGTGGTGTTGCTGGTTGACGCAGACGAAGCACGGATTGGCCTTTGGCTGAAATTGCCTGCACGCTTTACTGATGTCACAGGCGACGGGTCAAGCGAGCTTCAACGCTTCCCGCGTTGGGACCATGACGAGTGCTTCGCCTTCCAGCACGATCTTCTCGCCGACCTGACAGGTACAGGACAGGCGTGCGCGGTTCTTTTCGGGTATCAGTTCGCTCACTTCCACAACCACATCCACCACGTCGTCGATGTGCACAGGCGCTCTGAATGTCAGCGTTTGAGACAGGTAGACGGCGCCAGGACCTGGAAGCCGCGTGCCGAGAACGGCCGAGATGAGGCTTGCGGTGTAAAGGCCATGGGCGATGCGCGATTTGAAAGGCGTGCGGGCCGCGAAATGCTCCGACAGATGGATCGGGTTCCGGTCGCCGGACAGTTCGGCAAAGCCAACCACGTCGGATGCCGACACCGTGCGGCGGTAGCTTTCGCTTTGTCCAAGATAGAGATCTTCGAACACATGACCCTGCAAATCCAAGAACGTCGAACCCATCGCGCTCACTCCCGCTGTCTCATTGCAGTGCAGCATTGTTTCTAGATCGCAACCGGCCCTTTCGCTATGAGCCGATCTGCCAAGATCAAACGTCGAATGCCCTAGCGTAACTGGAAAAAACACCAAAAAAGCTGCGTTATTAACGAATGCTTCAAAGCCGATAGGTACTTTCTCTCCCGGGCTTGGTCTCTTCCACTTGCGGACGGGGGCCGGAACAAAATTTTCTGTGGGACGCGTGCGGCGCGAAACTCGTCGCAGCAGTGGAGTAGTGAGTATGGCAGTAGACACGTCCATTCCGGTTCTTGTCGTCGATGATTACAAGACCATGGTTCGGATCATCCGTAACCTCCTGAAGCAACTTGGTTTCTCCGATATCGACGATGCCAAGGACGGCCAGGAAGCGCTTGAAAAGATGCAAGTGCGCAAATACGGCCTCGTGATCTCTGACTGGAACATGGAACCGATGACTGGTTACGAACTTTTGAAATCCGTTCGCTCTTCGGAAACTCTACAGCGCACGCCGTTCATCATGGTGACAGCTGAATCCAAGACGGAAAACGTTGTGGCCGCCAAGAAGGCAGGCGTGAACAACTACATCGTGAAACCGTTCAATGCGGCGACGCTGAAATCGAAAATCGACGCCGTTTTCGGCGAGTAAGACGCCAAACGGCGATATATCGGAACACCAAAGCGGCCTCTTACCAGGGCCGCTTTTTTCGTCACGGCGATCCTTTGTCTTGGCGAAGGGCATTTTGGGGAGATCAGAGCAATGGCAAAATCACAAGTGCTCGATTTGAGCGAATTTGCTGAGAAGCAAGCAGAAGCAATCGTTGCCTGCGTCAACAAGGGTGCCGTCTCCGAGCGCTTGGATATGGCGCGGGCCCTGGATCTGGCGCGCAGCATGACCGATTCGCTGGGCGAGACTTTGCGCACACTTGACCACGGATTCGCCGATGCAGTGCGCGATGCGGCTACCGATATCCATGATCTGCGTGAAGAACTCGGTTCCTTGGGTGTTGATAAAATGCGCGAGGAACAGCTGCCGGAAGCCGGCCAGGAACTGGATGCTGTGGTTGAAGAAACCGAGAAGGCCACCAACCGCATCATGGAATCAGCTGAAATGATCATGGGCGCGGACCGCTCTGATCCGGCTGCGTTTCAGGAGATGGTCGATGCTCAGATGATCGACATTTTCGAGGCCTGCACGTTTCAGGACATCACCGGTCAGCGTATCGCCAAAGTGGTGGAAACACTGCAACGCCTTGAGACCCGGTTTGATCGCCTGCTTGCCACTCTGCCAAAAAGCGAAGCGGATGCGGATGGATCAACCGACGATGAGAAAGCGCGCGACGCCCGCAAGCAAGAACAGATTCTCAATGGGCCGCAGGTCAATGGACCTCAGGTCGATCAGGACGATATCGACGCTTTGTTCGACTGATCTTCAGAAACGCAACCCAATGAAAAAGCCTCAGGCAAGCGCCTGAGGCTTTTTCATATGAAGCCAACAGAACCAGGCTACCAGCTTAGCCGCGCCATCCAGCCTATGGCCGGATAGGGCGACGCGTCCAGGAAAGCCGCCACGCGTTTGCCATTGGGCATCGTGGTTGGGCCGAACTCACCGGCATGAATGCCGCCGGTCAGGAAAACGCAGTCAAAACCCTGATCATGGGCGC
>JANQJE010000294.1 GCA_028281795.1 Cohaesibacteraceae bacterium
GCTACATTCATCACACGCGGCAGGCCACCTTCGCCCGTGGTGAGATTTCACCGCGGCTGCATTCGCGCGCCGACATCGATCACTGGGCCATGTCGCTCAAACAGTGCGTCAACTACTTCGTCATGCGCCAGGGCGGGCTGCAGAAGCGCACCGGCACGATCTTCGCCGCCGAGGTGAAAGACTCCTCCAAAAAGACCCGTCTGATCCCGTTCGTGTTCTCCATCGAACAGGCCTATGTAGTCGAGATGGGCGATCTTTATGCCCGGTATTACGCCAACGGCGGTCCGGTTCTCGATACAGGCGTGCCGGTCGAAACCGTGCTGCCTTACACAGAAGCGCAGCTTTTCGATGTCCAGCATGCCCAGTCGGCGGACACGGCCTATCTGGTGCACGGATCGCACGTTCAGGCGACGCTGACACGCACCGGCGCGTTGACTTTCACTTATGCGCCTATGACCTTCACCTCACCGCCGAGCGAATGGGCGACTGGCAACTACCCAACCACCGTGGCGTTTTTCAACGAACGGCTTTGCTTTGCCGCGACCCCGAACGAACCGCAAACCTTATGGCTCTCCAAAGCGGGCATTCTCAACGATCACGGCGTTTCAGCCCCCTTGGCGGCAGATGATGCCATTGAAGTCACAATCCTTGCCGAAGAAGTGAACGCTATCCAGTGGTTGGCCGAAGGGCAAAACCTTCTGATCGGCACAAACGGTGCAGCCCGTACGCTTGGACCGTCGGACAGCGGCACGGTGTTTTCAGCAGCGAATCTGGTGCAGCGGCGCCACTCGCGGCGTGGCTCAGCCAACATTCAACCAGCACAGGTGGGTAACGTTGCGCTTTTCGTCTCGCGATACAGGGACCAGCTTCACGAGTATCTCTATTCGTTCGAGGCCGATGGGTACGTGGCGCCAGAGCTGACGGTTCTGTCTGAACACATTCTGCGCCGGGGCGTGGTCGATATGGCCTATGCCCAGGATCCGGAATCCATCATCTGGATGGTGCTCTCCGACGGTGAAATCGCGGCGCTTACCTATGACCGCGAACAGCAGATCGTCGGCTTGACACGGCACAAGCTTGGCGGCAACGGCATCGCCGAAAGCGTTGTTGTCATCCCGGGCGACAAAGCCGATGAAGTCTGGTTCGTGGTACGCCGGACGATCAACGGCCAGACCAAGCGCTACGTCGAATATCTTGCTCCGCCGCATCAGCCTGGCGATCCTATCGAGGACAGCCACTTCATCGATTGCGGCTCGATCTATCAGGGTTCGCCGACCGGCACGGTGTCGGGCCTCGGCCATCTGGAAGGTGAGACAGTGACCATCCTGGCCGATGGGGCCGTGATCCCGCCGCAGGTGGTCAGCGGCGGGAGCATCACACTGCCCGACGGGCGCACGGCCTCGAAGATACAGGTCGGTCTTGGCTTTGAAGCCGAGGGCAAGACCCTGCCTGTCGCCATCAGCCGGGGCGACGGATCCGGGCTCGGCCGCCCAAAGCGCATCGCGGCCTGTTTGATCGATCTGCTGGATTCCAGTCCGCTCCAGGTCAAAGGACCGGGGGGAGATTTCGTGCCGACCCATCGCAGGTCGGCCAGCGACCCGATGGGCAAGCCACCGCCCCTGAAGACCGGGTTCAGCGAGATTGCAGTCGACAGCTCCTGGCAGGAGCTGGGCGAGATCACGTTCAAGAGCAGCGTACCGTTGCCCTCCATCATTCGCTCCATCACCCTCAACCTGGAGACATCCCCCTGATGTGCCCACAAGCTCTTCCGTTTATCGGTGCCTTCGTCTCCGCAGCCGGCACGCTTTACTCCGGCATTTCGCAGGCCCAGGCAGCGCGTGCGCAGGCTGCGCAGTTCGAACGCCAGGCACAGATCGAGCGCGATCGCGGGCTCTTTGAAAGCCAGCGCGAGCGCGAACGCCATCGCCGGATTGCCGGCCTGCAGCGCGCGTCGTTTCTCGCCTCGGGTGTCGCACTCGAAGGGTCGCCAGTCGACGTTGTGGTGGACTCAGCGCTGGAAAACCAGATTGACATCGAAGCCATCAAATACGGCGCGCGCCTGCGCGAGGACAATTACCGGTTCTCTGCACAAACGGCGCGGCGCAACGCCAGCCAGTCTCTGGTCGGAGGCGTCATCGGTTCGTTGACGCCGCTGATCGGCGCCTTCGACGCCCCGGTAAATGGCGGCGGCACCGCACCCAAACAGAGCCTCAAAACCACCAAACTGGCCAGCTTCTGATGCGTATCCCGACGACCGAGTCGCGCCGCGGTCTCGACACCGGCGCAGGCGCGCTGAGCACACCGCGCCTCACCGACGCCGTTGGCCCGAGCCTGCGATCGCTGGGCGGGGCGGTTACCCAGTTGGCCGAGCGCTATCAGCGACAGCAGGATGCAGTGGGGCCCAGCCTGCGGTCCCCGGGTGGAGCGGTTACCCAATTGGCCGAGCGCTATCAACGACAGCAGGATGCCGATCAGGTCATGCGTGCGCGCAAGAGCTTCCTCGATTTCCAGAGCGATGTTCGCGCCGACTATGAGGCGGCGCTCGAAAATGCGCCTGAAAACGGGGCAGGGCTGCACGAGAGCTGGATCGTCGGCACGGAAGACGAGCCGGGCGTTTTCGACCAGCGGGCACTTGGGTTCATTGCCGCTCTGCCGGAGTCTCTGCGCGGCGAGTACATGGCGCGTGTTGAACAGATGCGCGACGGGTATGACGATCAGTTGGCGCGTGACCAGCTGGAGATCAGCCAGAGCTTTTCCAACAGCGTGATCACGCAACAGATGGAGGTCTCGGTCGCGGCGATCAACCGAAACCCGGGCACGTTCGAAGATCAGCTTGAGGACGTCACGGCTCTGGTGGTGGAGTCCGGCCTTCCGGTCAGCCAGGCCGTCGAGCTTCTGCAGGCTTCGGAACAGCAATTGGCCATGATCGCGGCGCGTGCCGAGATGGAGCGGGACCCGGATGGGTTCGGCCAGGCGCTGGATGATCATCAAGGCCGGTATGGCGCGCGCAGGATCGACGCTGCCTTCGAGGCAGTTGGGGGTGGTGAGACCGATGCTGCCGTTGACATGCAGCCTGGCGACCAGCGCCAGGCTGATGGGCAGAACCCCGAACGACCCATCGCCACGCCCGGTACCATGAGGTCGGGCGTCGGCGGTGCCTTTGAGGATGCAGAGCAGGGCGAAGAAGGACGGGAGGATTCCGGCAGTCCCTACGATTCGATCCTCCAGCATCTGGAACCTTCACAGATTGATGATCTGCGTTTCGAGCTTGAGGATGCGCGCTTCGGAGAAAAACGCCGCGCCGACTACAATGCCGCCGCCCTGCGTCGGACGCTGGACGAGAACCTGAAGTCCATCCGCGACACAGGCTGGCCCGCTCAGGAGATCGACGCCCTCGATGTGAAAAGCCTCCTCGGCGAAGAAGAAGCTGAGAAGTACGAAACTGGCCGTACTGTTGCGCGCACCGTCTATCGCGCCGTCCAGGCCACCGCCGGATTGCCGGAAGAGGAGGTGCGGCCGGAAATAGAAAACATCGTTCGCAGATCAGGCGTGGATCCCAGCAGCGCTGAGGCGGTGACCGTCGAGGCCCTCCAACAGCAGCAGATGCAGCAACGTCTCCAAGAGGAGGATCGTGCGCAATGGGCTATGCGTCATCCGAATGTGCAGGATGAGTTGAGCGCAGACATATGGACCAATCCCGAAGACATGGAGCGGTTCATTGATGCGTCACTAACAGCGCAGAGCACTCCAGAGATTGCTGAGGGCGCGGCCCAACCTATTCCTGATGCGTGGACAGAGATATTGGGCCGCAATCTGAACGCCATATTGGGTTACGCGCGGCGGGAGGGTATTGCCGAGTTGGACGCGATGCATGTCGCTGTCGACAGCATCCGCGGCAGGTTCGGCGAACGGTACGCCGAACAAGTGACTGCTGCTGCCATAGCCACTTTGCGAGACCCAGGAGACCTCCCGGCTCTTGCGCACACCGTGTTCTCGACGGCGCAGCTTGCTGCAGGGGGCGTGGCACCCATGCCGGCTGCAGGGTCGCTGGTCTTAAGAGACGAGCCCTTCGTTCAAGACTTTGCCAGCCGAACCGGACCTCAACGCGCGCAACTCAATGCGCACATATCGACGGCCATGCGATACCTCAACGCAGACTACTGGCAAGTTGAAAGTCTACTGGAGGACATGCCGAGGATGGCTTGGCCTCCGTTTGATGTCGCGTCAATGAGCGACAGCGAACTGTCGGCCCTGGGCGAGCGACCATGGCAAGATGATCCTGTGCGATTTGTGATGTATGATCCGGAGGTGCAAGCAGCGCAAGAAGGGCTGGATGTCAGCGATCGCGCGTCGGTTTCGGCATTGATCACGTCCTTGGAATCGGCGCAGCAGAACGCAGGCATCGCACAGGCAGACCGAAGGCCAATCAGCGAACGCTGGATGTGGCATCTCTCGAATGGCCTGGCAGGCTTTTTGGGTGTTGCCGAGAGCCGCGGTGTGGACCCCTACGACGCAATGCGTCTGTCCTTTGACGTGTTTCGCGATGTGGTCGGGCAACAGGAAGCGGGCCGGGTTTTCTTGTCAGCTCTCCAATCGGCCGACGCGCCGCCAAATCGGTTGGCGCGCGCGCAACGAGTGATCGCGAACGCGGAGCCTTTCGACGCGAATCTGGCGCCGGGTGCGCTTATTACTCCAGATGGTCTGTTTGGACGTTTCCCGGGCTTAGAGTCGGCATTGCGCAACGGCTACGATGCATCCTTTGGCGAGCGCGTGCGACGCACGTTTCGACTGGCGGTGGGAGAGCTGGATCAAATGCCAAGGGCTAATGGTTTGGCCTATGGCTCGGAAGATGCTTGGCCTCCTTTTGATGTGGAGGCCATGGACGACCAAAGCCCGGAGCGTGCACTCTACTTACCAGGTGGATGGCTAACTAACCCAACGGTTTTGTTGCCGCCGAGTGAGGAGTTAGGGGACATGGACAGTCCTCTTGCGCCGAGATCAAGTTCTCGTCTCTTTTCCCAAATTGTCACCAGTTTTGCCGGCCTAACTGAAACAGAGATGCTTGCTGAACTCGACCGGTTCGAAGCTTCCGGAGTTGGTTCGAACACCGACGTTTTAATTTGGGCGCGTCAGGCAATCCCAAGAATTCTCCGTTGGCGGATCGAAAATCCCGCATTAGCATTCGAAACCGAGGTTCTGGCTCTATCAAGCCCGTGGGGGCCAAGAAGCAGCGTTTTGGGACGATATCGCCTTCGCGACTCGATGCGATGGCAAGAGCATGTTGGTATTCCTGAATGGCGACGCGCCCCGTTGAGTAACCACGCTGCGCGCCTGATTGCATCTCGGATTCAAGAATTCGTGCGCTTGGGAGGTTCAGACAACAAGATGCCGGAGGATGTCATGCGCGTCGCGATTGAAGGCGTTTCATCCCTTTTAACAAACAACAATCCACGCCACGCTATGATGCTGGTGATGTCGCAAATTCACGATACTCGAGATCGTCAACTGTTGTCCGGGATCGCGGACCAGATGCTCGACGAGACGAGGGACAGTATTGGGCGAGGCGGAGACAGCTCTACTGCTAATCCGCGCAACACTTTCGAAGGGCTCAATGACCAGGATGATGCAGCCGACCTCAACGACGAGATTGACCACATGTTCAATCAAGTCCGTGGTGCCGCCGAGCTGGAGTCCATAGGAATCGGATCGAGAGCTCTTTACGCCACTGAAGCTGTTGGCAGCGCTGTAGCTGCAGGCGCGCGAGGCTTTTTTGGTGAGGACATGACGTCAATCGCCAATGGATTGACAGGTATAACGATCTTCTTCGACGGCAACAGCATTTGGGACCTCGATCAGGTTCCTTCACTTGCACAGAACCTTAACAGCGAACTGGTCGACGAAGATAATCAGATTAGGGTTCGACCGGACGGTGAAGGACTGGCATCGTTCTCTTACCTTGACGATGGCCAAATTAATTTGGCCGAATCTCTCTATCGTTCAGAACAAGAGATCATGCAGGTGCGACCGGGGTGGAACGATACTCTAGCTTCGCGAACCGCTGAGGTAACAGGCGAAGTTGCCAGTGAACTCATTGATTTGCCTCGTGGAATGCTGATAACGGCCGCTAGGTCTGTTATTGAAGCTGTTCCGGGGCGGCCGGAGTCTGGGCCGTTGGACTGGGTGACGAAACGATACTGGGACTCCGGTGTTGCGGTAACGGTTCTCGTCAACATTGGCGAAGCCACAGCAAGAGCTCGTCACTACGGAGCGAACGAGGACCAGATTCGAGAGGTTGCAACGTTGGCGGTCCTGGCCGGATTGGTTGAAGTGACTGCAAACTCACCCGACTTGAGCGATGTTCTTCCTGAACCACTGCGCGGTTGGGATAGACGTTTGTTACAACCTCTTGTTCAAAACTACATCGTTCGTGAAACTTACAATCCAGACCAGTTTCTCATGCACGGTGTGACGTCCAGACCTGAGGTTCAAATCACCGATGATCTCATTGAAGACGCTATTGTGGGTGCCCTCGGAGCATTCGCCGGTGAATAAAGCATTCATCTAATTCAACGGAATCCTCAGGCGCCCGGTGCCGGTGTAGCTGAGGAAGCTGTCCGAACCGACGCCGCCGACATTGCCATCGACCGCCAGAAACCAGCCATTCAGGAACAGCGCGTCGAAGCCAAGACCGATGCGGGCCGAGGTAATATCGCTGAAGTCTGGCAGGGTCGTGCTTGACGGGTCGTCGGACGAATACATGAACTCGCCGTGGCCGCTGGCGAACACGCGGAAGCGGCCATAGGCGTCGAACGGCAGGAGGTAGGAGACGCGCGATCCAGCCGAGAGCGTGCCGGAATCGATCACTTCTTCGCCGATACTTGTTCCGTCGGACATGATGTAGGCGTCCTGGCGCTCATGGGCATAGGTTACCCTAACGTTCGGCTCGAACATCATGCGCTCCGACAGCGCATAGGACCCGGACAGGTTGAACGCCGCAAGGGTGCGCTTTGCTTGCGTGGTGCCGATACCCGTCGCGGTCTGGTTCTCGTACTCAAGCTGCGTGCGGGTCACATAGGCTTCGGCCACCAGTCCGGCGGCGAGTTCGATCGCGGTGTAGCCGCCGACCGTAATCCCGTCGCCCTGGAAGGCACCGGAATCGATCGGGAAGGTGAAATCACCGCTCTCATAGCCGCCCATCGCGCCAATCAGGATATGGTCGGCGATCAGATAGTCGATGCCGACCACCCCGGAGAAGGCATCACCGTCGAATGTGTTGCCGTCAAAGTGCGTGAAGGTGCCGCGCGCCCAGACATTCAGGCTCGATGGCGCTTCCTCGACCGGCCCGACGGGCGCCGCCGGGTCGTGGGCGGCAAAGCCGAGGGCCGGATAGCCGGCGTCGGCCTCAATCGGCTCGGCACTGCCGAAGGTTGCGTCGATCGCCTCCTGCGCTGTGCTGGGGTCCTCGTGGATGTGAGGCATTCGCTGACCAGGCTGAAGCGGATCGTAGATGGAGACGATGTCATCGTCACGCATCCGCTCAGCACGACGATCGCGCATCCACTGCGACAGCCCCAGGGTGCTGACATAGGCCGAGCCGAACTGGCCGGTTCCGCCCAGGCCAAAATCGCCGCCCGATCCGCCGCGAAAACGCTGGGCAACCGCGCTGGAGACACCTGAAGAGAACAGGTTCGCCGACTGGCTGGAGAGGATGGACGTTGAGGAAGACTGTTGGGACGTTGCGCGGGCTTGGGGCGACGATGCATCCGGTGTCGAAGTCGGTGGTGAGCTCGGCGGCGGCGCTGCCGCACCGAAAACGCCGCCCGAGATCGAGGTACTTGTGAAAACTGCGTCGAGGCCAGAGTTATCGACCCATTGAAGGCCTTGAACAATTATTTCGTGATCAACGCCATTGGCGTTGACGTCGATGGTCAAGGTTGAGGATGATCCGGATGTCGGGATCGTGTCCTCAAGAATGATCGTTGCCGGCGAACCAGAAGAGGCGTGTCCGCCAGAATAGTTGGTGATGCCGTATGTCAACGCTCGTTTGGTGCCGACGCCTCCCGTCCTTTCAAAATAGAAAAACTCAAAGCTGGTTCCCGTTGTGTTCTGGAATTCCAAAAGAACGCCGTTGTCGGGCAGGGGCGCAGAGCCCAGGATGCATGTCTCGGCCACCTGATCAGCAAGGATACGTAGGGTCGATCCTGCCGTGACAACCATCGGGCCGGTGCATGCCGTTACGGCATGGGCTGGGCTGGCAGAGAATGGTGCGATCGGCAGGGCGCCAGCCAGGTTCAGCAGACACCCTAGGGCAACAGCTCCCGACAGCCTGCGAAGGCGCCAACCACCGTCACCAGAGCACGCAAAGCGCGCTGCGAACAGGGGGAACTGCGAAATCATAAACCGAAGGCCCAACCCGTCAAAAGCACTGCTTTTTACGTTACGTAAAGAGCCCCATAACAGACGCCAACTGTCGTCACAAGAGCACGCAAAACGCGTTACGGACAGAAGCAACTGCGAAACCATAAACTGGGGTCCGACCCGTGAAAAAGACTGACTTTGACGGCAAACTACACGCCCCTATAAAAGCGTTTTATAGTTAACAATGCCTAACTTTCGGCATGAGCTAACTCCTTAATAACTATGAATAAAGTATGAATACTGTGCTTGGCGCGCTGTATCATGCCAGGTAGGTGGCATGCTGGATCAACGCGTTGATTTCTATGCAGTTTCGGGTCTGGCCACAGCGAGCGGGACGAGTGCAAGGCAGCCTTTCCACCGTTGAGCCTGTCTCAAATCTTAACGCACCCGGCGAAGCCGAGGTTCAGACATGCGGTCTCGGGTCCCAGATCGGATCAAAAAGGGCGCTTTGTCCCGCGCGTCCTGGCCTCGATATCGCTGCGCGTGACGATGCGTAAGGGATTCGCGCCCTGAATCGTCGTCCGCGGAATCCGACAACAGGGTTTCTGAGACACGCGCGCCAGCGCATCCATCTTCCAATGCAAGAGGTAACACCATGACGGTTCTCACAACCGACAACCGGCGCTCGTACACGGGCGACGGCAGCACAACCGTGTTCGCCTTCCCAGTGTTCTTCCTGGAAGAAGCCGATGTGAAGGTGGCGCTGCGTGTGAACGATGTTGAAAGCACGCCGGTTTTCAACACTGACTACACGGTGAGCGGGGCAGGCAATCCGTCCGGCGGCTCTGTGACGTTCACGACCGCGCCGGTTTCGGGCGCCACGGTGATTCTCTTCAACGATCCTGCGTTGACGCAAACGGTCGATTATCAGGACAATGACGAGTTTCCGGCCGAAACCCATGAACGGGCGCTCGACAAGCTGACCTTGCTGGTTCAGCGCCTCTCCGCCCGATTGGCCCGCACCCTGCAATATGATGAGACCGCGCCGACGGTTTTGACGGCCTCGCAAGTGCTGACGCGGGTCGATGATGCAGAGACCGCGCGCGACCAGGCGCAGGCGGCGCAGGTGGCGGCTCAAACGGCTCAGGCAGCCGCCGAGGCAGCAAGCCCGCCCTTTCCAACGAGCTTAGTAACTGGGTTGGATGCAGCCCTAGCAAGCAAAGCCGGTCTTGCAAGCAACAACACCTTCACTGCGACGCAGAAAGCGAATGAACTGGCGCTGACGCACAACACCGCCTGGAATGGAACAACAAGTCAAAACCTGACCGTCAATGTGAATGGTTCCAATTTCACAGTGGCGAACCCGACAACGCCTGTCTCCGGCGCCTATTACGCGCTGACCGTGACCTATACGACCAGTCACACACTTGCCTGGGGATCGGTTTTTCGGGGTGTCTCGACGATCACGCCGACAGCAACTGCCGGGACACGCGATCACTTCGTCTTCCGCTATGACGGCACACACATGCAGTGTGTCGGCTTCCGCCCTGTCATTGGGGAGGCCTGAGCCATGGCGCCGTTTTTTACACCACCGGTCGGCGATGAGGCTTACCAGATCGAGCGCTCGCTGCTGTGCGATGGGTCATCACGGCTGACCTACACGCCTAGCAGCAACGCCAATCGAAAGACGTGGATTTTTTCTACTTGGGTCAAACGGTCAACTCTTGGCATCGAGAACCAAGAAATTTTCTCGACCGGAACAGGTGTCACTGGCGGGGGCGTCGCTATTTACTTTCGAATAACAAACACGCTGGGAGTATATAATCTAAATAAAGATTTTGGCGCTCACATCACAAACGCGGTTTATCGGGACACTGCTGCTTGGATGCATGTTGCAGTGCTAGTGGACTCAACACAAGTCACTGCTGTGGACCGCCTCACTATATGGGTTAACGGCGTTGAAATTACTAGCTTTTCTGAAGCAGCAGGATATCCAGCGTTGAATCTTGACACCTGGGTAGGCGATAGCGGGCACAGTCACGGACTATTTGGAAAAGCAGCAAATACAGCCAACGCTTTCCGGGGTTATGGAACAGAGACATATCTTATCTTTGGGCAGGGCGGACTGACTACCGATGACTTTGGCGAGGCTGATCCTCAAACCGGTTCTTGGCGGGCAAAGCGCTATACCGGAGCCTACGGTGTTGACGACGTCTATCTGCCGTTCAGCAACAACGCTTCGCTGGTGACGCTGGGACAGGACTCCAGCGGCAACGCGAACAATTGGACGCTGAATGGCTTCACGACAGACGACAGTGTTGTAGACACGCCAACAAACAATTTCTGCGTACTCAACTCGCTCGTGCCATCGGGCGTAACCTACTCTGAAGGTAACTTGCGTGCAGCTATCAGCCCGACTGAGAGCACAAAAGCGAGTTTCGGTCTTGATGAAGGAAAAGGTTATTTCGAAGTCACCGTTAACACGCTGGGTAATACGTACATCGGCGTTTGTTCATCAGCCGCACAGGACTTTACGAACTTCAACCCCGACGCAGAAAGTGTGTTGGTCAACAAAGATAGCAACATCTATGCGGCAAACGTCCATACAGGGCTTGATGGTCTGCCGATTATTGCTGTCAACGATGTTATTGGTGTTGCATTTGACGCCACCAACAAGAAGGTCTGGTGGTCCAGAAACGGTCAATGGTACTCGGCCAACGCAGCCGCAGAGAGCGCTATAGCTGTTTCAGAAGTGGAGGCTGGCAACAGCGGCTACGATTTCTCAGCGTGGACAGGCGATACGATTTTCCCAGCATTCGGGACATCAACGACTGCCAACAATGTAACGGTCAACTTTGGCCAGCGTCCATTTGTTTATCCACCGCCAACAGGCTTCCAAGCACTCAGCACTAGGAACCTGCCGGACCCTTTGATCCGCAATCCGAAACAGCATTTCAATACGCTGCTCTACACCGGGACCGGCGCTGCCCAGTCTATCACGGGGCTCGATTTTCAGCCTGATCTGGTTTGGATCAAGTCACGCGGACTAAACAACCTCAGCCAGTTTTATGACACCGCTAGAGGAGCCACGAATGTTCTGACTACTCCCAGCACTTCGGCAGAAAGTACAGAGGCGCAAGGTCTGACATCCTTCGATGCCAATGGGTTTTCAATCGGGACCGACACAGACGTGAATACAAGCGCTGATAACCTCGTTGCCTGGTGCTGGAAAGAAGGTGTCACGCCAGGTTTCGATATTGTCGAGTACACTGGCAATGGCGTTTCTGGGCACACAATTCCGCACGGTCTTGGCGATGTCCCAGCCATGATGATCTTGAAGAACCGGGATGCTGTGGGTAACTGGTTTGTGTACCACAAAGAGGCGTCGTCGGTGCCGGAGCAAGTTTATCTCACTCTTGAAACATTGAATGCTGTTGCGGACAGCACTTTGCCCTGGAACGACACCCTTCCAACGTCAACACAGTTTACAGTTGGTGCAAGCGGCTGGACCAACACCAATGCACAGAATTACATCGCTTACCTCTTTGCTGAGGTGCCCGGCTTTTCCAAGTTCGGTACGTACATAGGTAATCAATCGGCAGACGGCCCGTTTCTGTGGTGCGGCTTCCGTCCGGCCTTTGTGATTTTCAAACGTATAGACTCAACTGGTGTCTGGTACACCCATGATGCCGCACGTTCGCCTGGCAACGATGTGGGCGAAACGCTTTATCCTGATCTGGCCTTCGATGAGTTTGTCTGGGTCAATGGCGATTGGTTCGACTTCGTCTCGAACGGCATCAAGATTCGCAACACCACGTCTGATCTGAACAGTTCGATCTACGATTACGTGTTCATGGCTTTCGCCGAACATCCCTTCAAGTATGCCAATGCGAGGTGATCATGCCTTATGTTCTCCCTGACAATCGTCGGGTCTCGCCCGATTCAGCTTTTTCGCTGAACGGCGTCCACCATTCCCGTGGCTGGCTGCGTCGGGCCAGTGAAGCCGAGCGCACTGCGCTTGGCATCACGTGGGAACACCCGCCTGCGCCTCCAGCGCCGCCCCCGCCCCCGAGCCCGACCGCAGATGACGTCAACCGCGCGCGGGATGCAGTTCTGGCGCTGGGCCTCACCGTGGCAATTGTGGGCTATCCAAACCCCATCGATGTCCAGACACGCCCCGAAGACTGGGACAGTCTCACAGGGCTCTATCTCCGCGATATGAACCGCATTCCAGGCGACAATGAACCGATCCCGTTCAGGTGTGCAAACAATGTCACGCACTCCCTGCCTGCTGGGATCACTTCCAAACTGTACTTGAAAGTCATTGCTCACAGACAAGCGGTCTACCAAGCGGCTTGGGCGTTGAAGGCAATGAATCCCATCCCCGCCGACTACGCGACGAACCCATCGTACTGGCCACCAAGCGGCCTGTAGCCCGACCACTACACTGACGACGCCCGTCGGCCGCCCTTGAGGCGGTTTTTTTGTACCTGAACGAAGGACGCTTTCCATGTCCACCCATCCAAGCTTTGAGCACTGGCTGCAGAGCCGGTTGACCGCGCACGGCTTTGCCACCGGCGGGGTCGACGGCATCGTCGGGCCGAACACGCGAGGCGCGTTGGAGGCGTTTCAGCGCGCAAGGGGCCTGCCACAGACGGCGCGTGCCGATGATTTTACGGTGGCGGCGTTGCGGCAGACCGCGAGCCGGGTGCCGGGGTTTGTCCGCCCTCTGGATTCTGACGATGAACCCGAACCCATGCAGGCCCAGCGCTTTCCACGCCAGCGCGACGTTGCTGCGTTCTATGGGCCTGTGGGCCGCAACCAGGTGCTCGTCGATGTCCCCTGGCGCATGGTGCTCGCCTGGGACAAGCGGCGCGTCGCCAAGCGCATGTCATTGCATGAAAAGGTCGTCGACAGCGCGCGCCGGGCGATAGACAAGACATATCGTGTCCTAGGTGACGACGGTATCGACCGCCTCGGTCTCAA
The DNA here is from genome assembly GCA_028281795.1 of Cohaesibacteraceae bacterium. GTDB lineage: Bacteria > Pseudomonadota > Alphaproteobacteria > Rhizobiales > MH13 > MH13. The sequence goes on from JANQJE010000294.1 coordinate 13,345, forward strand.
TCTCTTCGGCGGCTCGCTGAACGTGCGGCGCATGCGCGGCGGGTCGGCCTACTCGATGCATTCGTGGGGCATCGCCATCGACTGGGATCCGCAGCGCAACCAGTTGCGCTGGAAACACCCGAAAGCGCGGCTGTCGCACGATGACGCCAGAGCCTTTTGGGAGATCTGGGAGGACGAGGGCTGGGTATCGCTCGGCCGCGAACGCGATTTCGACTGGATGCACGTTCAGGCGGCACGGCTATGAGTACGCGGTCTCCTATTGCGCCGCCCTCCGGTCCTTCAGCTCGACCGGTTTGTGCAGAACCCGATCCATTGCCTCCCAAGCCAGGCCGGACCACCACCAAACGCATCACCTACGCTGTGGTGCTGAACGCGATCACGCTGCCCTATGCGGCGCTTTATCTGGCCTCCGATCAGTTCGGTGTCGCGGTCGGGGCGAGCGTTTCCATGATCGCGCTGGCGCTTGGCATCTATCAGGGCGCGGGTCATGCCGACTTGCGTGCTTTGCTCGCGAGGAACAATCCATGATGGCACAGTCATGGGCTTCATCGACAGCGATCGACTGGGCATCACTCGGCCCGGATGATCGCGTGTAGCCAGCCGACTGATATCATCAAAAAGGTAGATTATGACGGTTCTCACAACTGACAACCGGCGCTCGTATACGGGCGACGGCAGCACCACCGTGTTTGCATTTCCGGTGTTTTTCCTGGATGCGGCGGACGTAAAGGCGGCACTGCGCGTCAACGATTTGGAGACGTCGCTTGTGTTCAACGTGGATTACACGGTGGCCGGGGCGGGCAATCCATCCGGCGGTTCCGTGACGTTCACAACCGCGCCGGTTTCCGGTTCGACGGTGGTTCTGTTCGCCGACCCGCCGATGACCCAAACGGTCGACTATCAGGACGGTGATGAGTTTCCCGCTGAAACCCATGAACACGCCCTCGACAAGCTGACGCTTCTGGTACAGCGCCTCTCGGCTCGCGTGGCGCGCACCCTGCAATATGATGAGACCGCGCCGGAAGTGCTCTCGGCATCCGACCTAATCGGACGCGTGACGGCAGCTGAAACTGCGCGCGACCAGGCGCAGGCGGCACAGGCAGCGGCGGCGACTAGCGCAACGGCAGCTCAAACAGCTCAAGCATCAGCCGAGGCGGCAAGCCCACCTTTTCCCATCAGCCAAGTGACAGGACTACAAGCCGAACTTAGCACCAAACTGGTGCCTGCTAACATCGTAAATAAGGTCAACCGGACTGGGGCTAATGGAGCTTTCGAACTGCCTTCTGGTACAACAGCCCAACGTCCATCCGGTAACCCGGCCACTGGCATCGTATGGCGACGTTACAATACGGACTCTCCTGGATGGGAAGTCAATCTTGGCAGCGGCTGGGAAGCCGAAGGCGGCGGTCCGACCATAGCCAAGAAGGTCTTCAACTCTTCAGGCACGTGGACCAAACCGGCAGGCTTGATCGCCGCCCGTATCATCATCATTGGCGGAGGTGGTGGTGCAGCGGGATATGCACCCGGCAATGTAGCAGGTGGAGGTGGGATAGCCGAGATTACTCTGCTTGAAGCCGGCCTCGCCAGTTCAGTTCCGGTGACTGTTGGAGCTGGGGGAGCCCCTAATGCGACTGGGCATGTTGGGTGGGGGGGCACAGGCGGAACAAGTTCGTTTGGTTCATATGCTTCCGCCAGTGGGGGCACAGGTTCTTACTACGGTGCGTCAAACCCCAACAACTCTGATGGAACCCCCGGTGTAGGCACCGGTGGGGATTTCAACACGTCTAACACGACCCGGGGTGGTGCAAACGGCCCCGGCGACCCGTCTACACCCAACTACAGCAACACCACAGCCGGAGCTGCTGGTCGAGTGACTGTCATCGAGATGATCGGAGGTTAATCTGTGCCTAGTGACGTTCGCATAGAAAACGATACAGTGGTCAAGATCTTCACGTCCGACCCGACCGGTAATTTTCATCCTTCGTTTGTTTGGACACTCGCTTCAGGCACACCGGAAATCGGCATGGTGAGCGACGGGCATTTCTGAAGGCGCGACGTTTGCCAATGTAGATCGTGCCAGCGATGCCCATCTGAGCCAGGGTGTCATGGTCGGCATGACTGGATACTCATGGCCGATCCATGTTCAGTGTTTCGGCAAACACAGTAATAGCCTCCAAGACCTATACGAGATGGCACGAGAACAGGTCAAACATGGCCAGAACACCATGGCGTTGTTTCTATGCGCCGCGAACAACACCTGCAATCTCAACCCGGCACAGATCAACGAGCTTTGTGAACAGGTTTTTGCCTACCGCAACAGCATTTGTGAAGCCGCGCATACCTTGAAAGACATTGACCCGATCCCAGCCGACTATGCGACCAACGATACGCATTGGCCGCCCCATGATCAGAGCGTCTGACGAACCGACCGACTGCCAAATGATTCGCCTCAACCCGCCCCGACCATCAGCCCGATCACAGTCTGAAAGTATCACCTTGTAGGCTGATCGTCTCAATCTTCACAACAACCGGTCGGGGAGACTTGCCGAACATAGAAACGCCGTACTTGTCCAAATATTCAGATAGCTATGGATTGAAACGGGGAGAAAAGAAATGGTGATAGCCGTTGACGGGAAGACTCCATCTGAAGTTGACCGCCGACGCACTTTGACCTCCGGCTTGACCGCTATCAGTCTGACAATGCCTGTTCCGTCTTACGCGCAGGCGCTCAAGCAGCGCCATCCCGACGCCGCCCTTCTTCTGCTGGCGGAACAGTTGAAGGCGTCTCAGGCGGAAAGCGACCGCCTTATGGTCGTCTCCAGGATCAAGAAAACCCCGGAAGCAAACGAGGCCTGGGAAGTTTCCTTTGCCAAATGCCACCAGGTTGTCGACACCGTTGAAGATGTGCATGCCCACACGCTGCATGGACTTCGCGTGAAGGCGCTCGCCGCACAGTGGTGCCACGGCGAAAAACCTTTCCAAGTCGGCAACGACACGACGGACGCCCGCCTGGCTTCGCAGATCGTAAGAGCCCTGCTGATCAACTGACACCGGTTGGGGCGGACGTCACCGCCACCAGAGCCTTGGTGTTCCTGTTCGAGTTCGATCATCGCAACCCGCCCGCTGAGGCGGGTTTTTTGTGTCTGAAAGGACCACCTCCATGTCTGCCCGTCTTTGCTCTGCCCGCTGGCCGCATGGCCGTTCGACGATGCATGGCCCAACCATCAGCTTCATCGGCAAGTCGCTCGGCCCGAACACACCGTACACCTTGCCCGCTCGGCGCTCGTCATGATGATCGTGAGCGTCGTGTGGCGCCTGATGGGCGGCGCACGTGGTTTGCTGTCTGTCGGGGCAGGGGGGCTGCTCGGCGCCGGTCTCGTCTGGGGCTGGATGAGCCTTGTCGCCATTCCCTCTGCCGAACGCACCGCCCAGCGGGAAGGCTTCGAACAATGCCGGGCCGAAGTCGAAGAGGCTCATCAGGCCGAACTCGCCCGCCAGCGCGAGGCCAACCGCGAAGCGCTTGAGGCGGCGCGTGCGCGCGAACGCGATCTGGCCGAACAGGCCGACATACTCAACGAACAGCTTTTGGATCTCGCCGATGCGATCACTGCGGACGACGGGTCTGCTCGCCTGTGCCTTGGCGCTGAGCGGGTGCGCGACCTCAACAGAATTCGTTAGCCAGCCGCCGGCCCTGGAGCCGCCTCCGGCCTCGCTGGAGGAGCGATGCTCCTCTCCGGCCGATCTGGGCGAGGGCGATCTGACGGCGGGCGAGGTGGCCGGCCTCTGGGCCGGCGACAGGGTCTCGCTGGTCCGGTGCCGCGACCGCCACGGCGCGCTGACCGACTTTTACCGCACGCGCGACGCCGCTCTGAGAGGATCATCGCAATGACGGTCTTCGGCCTGTCGGTCGGCGAGGCCATCGCCATCGCAACCGTGTTGATCGGCATTGTGGGCGGGTTCGTACGCCTTCAGATGCGTGCAACGCAGAACACGCGCGAGGCCGCTGAAGCGCTGCGCGTGGCGCGCGAGGCCCGCGATCAGGTGAACGCCGTCCGGCTAGAGATCGCACAGAAATACGCCTCCGTCAGCTACCTCAAAGAAGTCGAAACCCGTCTGGTTCTTTCCATGGATCGGCTGACCGAGCGGATCGACAAACTTCTCTCATCCTTCGGCAAATAGGAGGGCTCGCCATGCCCCGTACCGTTGCTGCGTCCAGCCGCCTTTGGGCGGCTTTTATGTGTCTGTTTGCAAGTGCCGCCCTTGTGATCGCGATCGCCTTTTGGGTGCTTGTCCTGGAGCAGGGCGCGGTCTCGCGGGCTTCGGCTCAAACCCCCGGCTGTGCGCCGCTCGAAAACACCGTCAAGTCCTTCAGTCTCAACGCCCAGTTCGATGATGTCCTGCTGCTGAGCAACACCCAGTCCGTCGCCTATTTCCAGGCCAGCTACTCCGGCGTCGATCCGGCGATCCGGGTTCTTCTGGTGCGCCATGTCGGCGGGACATGGGCGGCGCTGCGCGTGTTCGGCAACGAGGTGTGCCTACCACCGCTTCCGCTGCAGCCACAGGTGCATGAGCGCGGCATGGTCGCCGTCTATGGCGATCCGGCATGATGCTACGGCCGGGTGCGGAATGAGGCTCAATGACAAAGAGGCCGCCTGACGACCACGGTCTAAGGCCCTTCCACGATCTCAAAGTAGCGCAGGGCGCCTGGCGAGCAATCGGCCTCCGACCAGCTGCCGGACGGATCTGGCACCATGGCTTTGCCACCATCGAACAGCATCAAGAGCGCGCGCGTGTCAGCGTCATAGATGGCGGTGGTGCGATTCAATTCCACCCATCCAACCCCCTGTCCACGATCCGGCTCGGAAGGGCGTGAGTAGTTGCCCCTCGGCCTGTCTGCATAAAGCTCAAGCAGGATGGCATCGCCGCCCGACTCCTCGCCCACAACACATGTGAACGCAAACAAGGTTGAGGCTTGTAGCGGCACCACCGCGAGGGCCGCGATAGCCACAGCATAAAGGATTCTATTCATGGCTACTGCCTTTCAGCTGTCGGATCGAGATCGCCGCATCTTGGGTATGACGCTTGCTGGAGAAATCGACCAAATTCTGTCGCCGCTTGATGATCCGGAGACCCTTGACGAAATGGCGAACATCCTTGCGGTGATCGTCAATCGGTATTCTGTCAGCAATCCACGCTCTTTTGGCTACAATTATCGCCGTCGAGAGGATGGCACGAGAACTTGGGAGCGTATGACATCGTACCAAAGCTTAGCCGACGTAGCGTTGCAAGGCCCACCGCCCGATGAAGAGCCGTATGGACAGTTCAGTGCTTTCAATCCAGGCGCCATCCAAACAACGCGCGCCAACTATGCCCAGAACCCCGAGTTCTGGAACGATGTCGTCGATCAGTTCTTTTCCGGTGAGTTGGAGGCATCCATTCCCGACGCAACTCACTATCACGCAAATTGGATGCGCGCGACTTGGTCCGATGACTTCGATCATCTCGGAGACGTTGGTGCGCACATGTTTTACTCCGATGTGAACCACCAGCGGCGCCCTATCGGCCAAGTGCGACCTGCCTATGCGGATGCTTTTGGTATAGCTCAACCGCCTCGTTCCTCGGTGCCTAATCCTGCCACTGACTTCAACGCCCAAGAGCTTGACGCAATCGCACCACCGCTACCTGCAACGCCGGAAGAAATGCAGCGTGCTCGTTCTCCGGCGGCTGTGCCCCCGAACCCGGTCCCCAGGCCGTCCGATTTGCCCTCCACCCGTCTGCGTGGGGAGTCACCAGATCTGCAATCCCAATCGGTTGTGTCATCGGAAGTGGCGCGTACGGCGCCTCCAACACCGGCTACACGGCAGCAACTTCGATCAGCAACAGAACAACGACGTACTCCAACAGCAGGAACGCCAATACGCGAGCGCACCATTGGCGGGTACATCTCCGGTCAACCCGGCTTCGAGATGAAGCCGGGCGCAACCATTGATGGCCTCTCTCCGGCGGCCCAAAACATGCTCGACATTATGGCAAACTCACGCGGCGCTGGGTTCACGATTACCGAAGGACTCAGGCCGCAGAATGCCAGCTACGGTGCAGCGAACAGCCTTCACAAAAGTGGCAACGCTTTAGACGTTCGTCGCAGAAACCGCACTGAACAACAGAACCTTGACCTACTCAATGCTGCGCTGGCTGGCGGCGCACGTGAGATCATTTTTTACCCGGAAAGCGCGGGTGGCCACGTTCACTTTGGCACGCGCCCAAGTGGCAGATTTAGCGTGTCTGGCCCCATACCGGCATATGCGCACCGGTCAGCGATATTCAATCGATTGCGGGCGGGTGATAATCCCAGAGTGTCTGAAATGGTTACGTCGCCTACAACCCGCTATGCCGCTCTTGCTACTGCCCCGATGCGATCCGAAACCACGCCACGCTTGTCTGACCCGCGGCCGATACGCTCGCCCGATCAGTTCCAGTACCGGGCAGCCGATGCTCGCAGGGCTGCGCCTCCGGCGCCATCCCGCTCGGTCAATCTTCGAAGCGTGTTCTCCTCAATGGAGGGGGCAGACTATGTGGTGCCCAGACGAGCACCTTCGGTCCCGCAGTTACCATCAAGGGCCGATATGATGGAACAATATCGTTTGCGGGCGCTGGAAACATTGAACCGGCAGGTCACACCGTCAGTGCCAAATCCGGTAGCGCGTCCGGACACACCACAAACGCCTGCTCGTTCGCCCCTCCGGTCAGTCCCCAACCCTGTGACCCGTTCCGGTTTAGGGCGTCAGGTGCGCCCGATCACCGGGAACGTTGGAAGTGCCGGCCGTGCCGCCAGCAGTTCCCTGCCGACGAGAAACCCCGCGATCGGGACAACCGGTAGTGCTTTGGGATATCCGCTTGGCACACTTGGAGGAAGCTTTTTCAGCAGCCCGCTCATGAGACCATTCGGATCCCCCACGATGACACCTGGTGCAGTCAAACGCTTCGGTGGTGGACCTCTCGGCGGCTCGACGCGAAGGACTGGCAGATCCGCAACAGATATGCTGGGTTCTCGCAGCCGCATGGGGAGCGGAAGCAAGGGCAGCGCATCGCGCGGGAACACCAACCCGGTTCAACGGGCAAACAACAAGCTGAGCCCCGCTGCGCAAAACCGAACCCGCTCGCTCTTGGACGGTATCTTCGGAAATCCTTCCGGCTCCAAGGCCGGTCGACGCAACGATGAAAGCCGCTCTGACGGTGGCCGGAATCAATCCTCTTCTTTTGGATCAGGAAGCAAGGGGCACGGCGGAAACTGGGGCAGCAGCGGCAGTAAAGGTAGGAGCGGGAGCAAGGGCAGCAAAGGCCGGAGCGGGAGCAAAGGAAGTAAGAGCAGCCGCAGCAGCAAGAGCAGCCGCAGCAGCAAGGGCGGCAAAAACCGTTGGTGAGGCGGCAGGCATTTCAATCACC
>JANQJE010000297.1 GCA_028281795.1 Cohaesibacteraceae bacterium
GCGCCCAGGCATGCGGCATGAGGACCGAAACCATGACTATCGATCACAAAGAACCAACGGACCTGACCGGCAGCTCCCATGGCCAAAGCGGACGCCTTCCACGACACGCTGCGCAAGGATCGGCCCGGCTCGTTCGGGTCATCGCAAGACTGGGACACCGGCTGCTCGCCGCCAGACAGATCGCGGTCTGCGATCTCGACCCATACCTGCTGCGTGACATCGGCGTGGACCCCGACCGGGTGCGCAGGCTCTGCCATTTGCAGGAGAGCGCGGTGTGGCGGCGCTGACGCAACCGCCATCTGCCACGCCCTCATCACCCTCAAAGCTTCCCCCCACGCGGCCATCGCGCCGCACCATCAGAAAGGAAACCACCCATGAAACTGACCAAACTACTTCTGGCGACAACCGCGGGCACGATGCTCGCAACATCGCTGTCCGCCGAGCCGGTCCAGCACGAGATCGTTTTCGTCGATCATCTGGAAGCCGGCATGGTTGAGCAGGATGTCTTTGTCGAACGCGCAACCGGCGGCTCCGACGTTTTTCGCACCACCGGTGAGCGGGCGGACATGGATGCCAACGTCTACACCTCGGCCGTGGCGATTCCGCACGACCCGGCAAATACCGAGGCGGTCGGTCCATTCCCGCGGGGCCAGGCGCTCGACATGACGCTGGGCGAGTGGTTGTCGGCCGAAGGCGCCGGCAGCTACACCTGCGAGGCTGGCCGCGGCCACCTGGAGCTTGCCTTCACCGGACTCATTCCAGACGGTGTTTACACGCTCTGGCATTTCTTCATGGCCATCGAGCCGACCGATCCGTTCATCGGGACGTTCGACTTGCCGGTCGGCAACAATGATGGGACCCAGTCGGTCTTCATCGCTGACAGCAACGGCAATGCCATCTTTGACGAGGTGTTTGCCGACTGCCTCCAACTGTCGGGTGAAACCCTCTACTCGGGCCTTGCCGTCAACTATCACAGCGACGGCAATACCTACGGTTCGCTGCCGGGCGACTTCGGCGAAAACGCGCACATTCAGATTTTCGCTCTCTTGCCGCCTGCTTCGGAAAGCTAACCGGTACGTGGCGGCATCGGACCGGTGCCGCCACGGACACATCCCCGCGATGTCGCATCCGCCAACGGCGGTGTGGCTCGCCCAAGCCGCGCTCCCCCCATAAGGCCAACGAGCCTGGCGCATTGGCGATCCGGCGGTCACCGCCGGATCGACACACTTGTCCCAAACCCGACCTTTTTCACAAAGGATGCATCGCGTATGACCTTCAATCACTGGCTCATCCTGGCCGTGCTCGGCGCAGCGTTCGGCGCGTCCTTCGCATTCAACGAGGTTCTGCTTGTCCAATACGGTCCGCTGACGGTTTCAGCGGTCCGCGTCGCCTTGGGAGCCGTTGGGTGCTGGTTATGGCTGCGGGCTTCAGGCTGCGCCTCCCACATACCCTTGCGCGCCATGCCCGGCATCGCGCTGCTCGGCATTTTTCAATACGCCGCGCCCTTTGCTTTTCTGCCGGTGGCGCAACAGCACATCACCTCATCCGCAGCGGGCGTCGCCAACGCCATGACGCCGTTGGCCGTTGTCGTGGTCTCACAATTCTGGCCCGGTGGCGAGCGGATCACGGCGGCCAAGATTGCCGGTGTGTCGCTCGGCATCCTCGGCATTGCAGCGCTCACGGTGACCACGTCCGATGGCGTCGGATCGGACCCGCGCTTCGTCATCGTCGCCGTGATGGCGCCAGTTTGCTATGGCATCGCGCTTAATCTGACGCGCCATGTGCTGTGCGACGATCCGCTGGTTCTCACCACCTGGGCGATGACTTTGGGAGCGTTGGCGATCCTGCCTTTTGCCCTTGGCTTGGATGGGCTGCCGCCGCTTCCCACCGCCACCAGCTTCAGCGCCTTTGCCGTGCTCGGCTTTGGCCTCACGACGGTGACCTTTGTGGCGCTTTACATGATCCTTCCGAAGGTGGGCGCGACCAACCTCTCCCTGGTCACCTTCATCGCTCCGATATCCGCCACAGCCATCGGTTACTTCGCGCTCAGCGAAGAGATCGGTCTGCAACAGCTTCTCGGTGCGGCTCTCATCCTGGCCGGTCTGGCGGTTATCGATGGCCGCCTGCCACGTCTCGTCTGGCGCAGGGTGCGGCGAAGGACCGCCTGACCGGCTATTTCTCCTGGCCGTCAGGTTTTCGACTGGCTCGTGGCGACCATGCGCAGGACCATCCGGCGCGGCAACAGCGGTGTCACCCAATTCAGCATGAAGCCGAGCGCCCGGTCGTTGATGGTCAGAAGCTTTCCTCTTATCATCGCATCGTAGCCATACTTGGCCACGTCTGCTGCTGTTGCACCGCCTCCTCTGAGCATTCTGGCTCCTTCAAGATCGGCGGTTTGTGCGAACTCCGTCTCCACATAGCCCGGCGCCAGAACAGTCGAGGTCACGCCTGTGCCCTGCAACTCCTGATCGAGCGCCTGGCTGAACGAGTTCACAAACGCTTTGGTCGCAAAATAGATGGCCTGTCCCGGTCCGGGGATAAATCCGGCGGTCGACCCGACATTCAGAATTTTGCCGCGACCGCGCCCCACCATATCCTTGGCAATGCGATGGGTGAGATCGACCAGAGCGCTGACATTCAGGGCGATCATCCCCTGATGGGCGGCCAGGTCGCGCTCGACGAAGTGGCCGTATCCGCCGAACCCGGCATTGTTGATCAAGACATCGATCTCCATGCCCAACGTCTTGACGGCATTATAGAGCGTTTCGGCAGCCCCGGCTTCACTGAGGTCGAGAGCGATTACATGCGCCGCGATCCCATGCTTTGCTTCCAGTTCGACCTTCAAAGCCTCCAGGGCCTCTTCCCGCCGTGCGGTCAGAACGACATCACCGCCCTTGGCGGCATGGTAACGGGCAAATTCCTTGCCAAGACCGGAAGACGCGCCGGTGATCAAAGCTGTGTTGGGCATGGGTAGGGTCCTTTCGAAGGTGTGAAGTCAACAGTTGTTGACATTTCAAATAGAACCTTAAAGCAGCAATGTCAACACGCGTTGACTTTCTCTGCATGATGGCTAGATTTGATGCCATGTCAAAAGCTCAGGACACCAAAGACAGACTTCTTGCCGAGGGGCGGCGGCTCTTCTGGTCGCGCGGCTACTCCAACGTGTCGGTGCGTGAGATCGCGCGCGGGGCGGATATCGATGTGGCGCTGATATCGCGCTATTTCGGCTCCAAGCGCGGTTTGTTCGAGGCCACGATGGCCGATCTGCCCGCCCTTGATCCTGCCGGGATCGGCGACAGCCGAGCGCTTGTCGAAACGGTTGTGAGCCTCTTTGTCTCAGCGCCTCGCGGTGGTGAGATGCCATCGCCAACGGCATTGATTTTGATGAACGCGGGCGACCCGGAGGTGGGGGATCTGGTACGCGATGCCTATGCCACCCATTGGCACAAGCCGCTGGAGACGATCCTCGGCGACGAGGGCAAGGCAGCCCTGTTCGGTGCGGCTATGCTGGGTATGAGCGTGGCGGAAAAGACATTACGTCTGCCCGGTATCGCGGCACCGGACACGCCGGAATATGAGGCGCAACTGCGTGCGCTTCTTGATATCGCTCTGCGCTACACGCCCTAGATGGCCAGTTGAGACCGAGCCCTGTTCCCGCATCGTGTCAGGCGGCGGTGTCGGCGCGATGGTCCGCCCCATGCAGGGCATCGACAATCGCATCAAGGCCGTCGGTCAGGGCCGCTGGTCCCGGCTGCAGGATAAGCGGAGATTTTATCTCCACGATCCTGTCCGCTTGTACCGCCGGGATCGCATCCCAGCCCGGCCTCTGGCGTATCCGGTCGTGGACGACCTTCTTGCCGCACCAAGAGGCCAGAATCACATCAGGAGCTGCGGCCACGACATCCTCATAAGCGACGATCCGGTCCTTTGCCGCGTCCTGTTGCGCGAGCGCCGCAAAGACGTCCGTGCCGCCGGCAATCTCGATGAGCTGCGACACCCATCCGATGCCGCTGATCGCCGGGTCGTCCCATTCTTCGAAGTAAACCTTCAGCTTGGCGCGACCACGCACCGACGACGCCACCTTGTCCAGGCGCCGCTCCAGATTGCTGGCCAACTGCCCGGCTTTGTCCGACGCCCCGACCAGAGCGCCAAGGGTGCGGATCATTGCGAAAATGCCGGGCACATCGCGCTGGTTGAATGCGTGCACGGCGACCCCGGCCCGAATGAGTTCGGCAGCGATGTCCGCCTGAAGATCGGAAAAGGTGAGCACCAGATCGGGCTTCAGATCGAGAATTTTCGGCACGTTCGCCGAGGTGAAGGCGGAAATGCGTGGCTTTTCCTTGCGGACTTCGGGCGGGCGGACCGCATAGCCCGACACGCCGACAATACGATCCTGTTCGCCCAGCAGATAGAGCGTCTCGACCGTCTCTTCGGTCAGGCAGACAATGCGGCGCGGCGGGAAACAACGCATGAGTGATATCCTGCTCTCGATCTTGCGGCGCCGCCGTTCATGGATCCATGGCAGCAACGTGTCGCAAACAACAAAGTGCGATGAGTGCAGTTCTATACGCCAAAGTGCAATCATGCTCTTTGAGGTTGATCGGACGCCAGGAAAGAGTGACCGGTCTAGCAGCCGTCAACTGCCATGTGCGAGATCGAACCCATCCGAAACCCGCTCCGCTTTGGCGGAGCGGGCAACCTGACGGGCGCCGTCCGGTAAGCCTGAAGCCGGTTCACAACCGGCGAAACGCCTACAGGAACATGCCACCGGAGACCTCGATCCGCTGACCTGTAATCCAGCGCGCATCCTCGCTGGCCAGGAACGCGATGACGCCGTCGACATCGCTCGGCAGGCCAACCCGGCCCAGTGCGGTGTTGGCGGCAATGAAGTCCACGATCGCAGGATTGGCCTCGAAGTTGGCCTTGTTGAAGTCTGTGTCGAGCGCTCCCGGCGCGACCACGTTGGCGGTGATGCCACGCTCTCCAAGGGTCTTGGCCATGTACTGCGCAAAGACGGTCTGGACGGCCTTGGATGCCGCATAGACGATGTAGGGCGGCAGGGAAAAGCGCGACAGACCCGAGCCGATCAGGATGATACGACCACCGTCGTTCATGTGTGGCAACAGCGCCTGGGTCAGAAAGAACACCGACTTCACATTGGTGTTCATGATCGCGTCATAGTCTGCCTCGCTGACCTGTCCGATCACACCGCCTCGTTCGATGCCCGCGTTGTTGACCAGAATGTCGATCCTGGATGTGCCGGCCATCTCGGTAAGCGCTTTTTCCAGCGCATCCAGAAAGCCGGGCAGACTTGCCGTGCCTTCCAGATCGACCTGCAGGGCGGCCGCACGGCGCCCCATGGCTTTGATCTGCTCGACAACCGCAAGCGCTTCAGCCTCTTTGGAGCGGTATGTGATGACGACGTCGGCGCCATCGCTGGCCAGCTTCAGCGCGGTATCCTTGCCCAGGCTGCGGCTGCCGCCGGTGACGAGTGCGATTTTTCCATTGAGTGCGTTTGACATGGTGATTTCCTTTCGCGGCAGCGGGAGTGCTGCCTGATGAGAGGAAGCTAGGCGTTGCTTATCGCGTTGAATATTGGCTCACTGAGCAATATAATGTTGCGTGTAATGCAACACTTGAAGCGCAGTACATGAGAGGCAACGCATGACAATGCAGGACCCTCAAGCCGGGTTTCGGACGTTTCTTCGGGTCATCGAACTCGGCTCGATCCGGGCAGTGGCGCGCGAAAGCGGGCTTGAGCCGTCAAGCGTCTCGCGCAGCCTCTCCAATCTCGAGGCGCGGCTGTCGACCAAGCTGCTGGAGCGGGCACAGGGCAGGACACGTCCAACCGATACCGGGCTCGCCTACTACACGCGCCTGCGCCAGTTGCTGGCCCAGTTCGATGGGCTGGAAGCCGAAGTCAGGGGCGAGAAAGACGTCCCGCAAGGTCTGCTGCGGGTGAACGCCTCGATCGACTTCGGACAGCAGCATGTGGCCGACTGGCTGCTCGATTTCAAGCAGCTCCATCCTGCCGTCGATGTTGAGCTAACGCTATCAGCGCGCCGGATCGATCTGGTGGCTCAGGGACTGGATGTTGCCATCCGCATTGGCCGCCAGTCCGACTCCTCACTGATGATCCGCAAGCTCGCCGACAACCATCGGGTCGTGGTGGCCGCCCCGTCCTACCTGGAGAAAAGGGGCACACCGCAGACGCCTGCGGATCTGGAGGAGCACGATCACATATTCTTCCTGCCCGGCAACCGGCAGCAATCACAGATCCTGCGAGACCGGGACGGTCAGGCCCATACGGTGCAGCGCACCGGTGGCATCACCATCGATGCCATCATGGCTGTGGTCGGGGCCGTCAAACGCGGCTTTGGTATCCACACCGGCCCACGATGGGCCTTCCATGACGCGCTTGAAAAGGGCGAAGTTGTCGAGCTTCTGCCGGACTATGAGGTCGAGCCCATGCCGATGTACATCGTCTGGGCGCCGGCTGTGTTCGTGCCCGCGCGCATTCGTGCCTTCATTGATTTTGTAGCGGAGAAAGTCCGCCATGTGCCGGGGCTTTGAGGTCTAAGGCGCCGCTCGCCATCTGCAGTTGTCACCCTTCCAAAGTGTCGCATTGCAGTGGCTGCGCCGAGCCTCTTATGTGGCGGCATGGTGGGGCTTGACGCCAAAGCATGGTTGTCCTCGTTCGGGCGTACTCTTCTACTGGTGTACGTCGCAATCGGTCTCGTGCTGCCGAGCGGCGGGGCGCTGCTAGCCACCGTCGCGGGATTGGAAACCATCGTCATCTGTCGCGGCGACAGCCTGGTCTCCATCACGATCAACGAGCATGGTGAGCCCGTTGAGACCGAGCTGAAAGAGCACGGCCCTTGTTTGCTCGCCGACCTTCCACCACCGGCCGGTGCCGCTCAACCCGCCTGGCTGGCGCTTGTACATCTGCCTTATGCGCCAAACCCCGGCGGCGACTCCTTGCCGCCCGCCAGCTTTTGGCATGGCCCGCCGCCGGAACGAGGTCCGCCGCCCGCCGTCTGAACCCTCATATCCTCTCAGACGGAAAACCCAACATGACCGATATTCCTTTGCAGGAGCCGGCCTCGCGCGAGCGGGCGAGCGGCGCCATCCTCTATCGCCTTGTGTGGAAGTGGCACTTCTTGGCGAGCCTTTACGTTCTGCCTTTTATCGCGATGCTGTCGCTGACCGGCGGTATCTACCTCTACAAGCCGCAGATCGAAGCCTGGCTCTACGCTGACCGATTGACCGTCGAAGTCGGCGATCAGATGCAGTCGCTGGAAGCCCAGGCCGCTGCGCTCGGCACCATCGAGCGCCTGCGTGGCGTGACCATCGAGGTCGATCCGGCCCGTTCGACGGTGATCGAGTACAATGACGCCGATGGTGTTCGCTCCATCGCCTGGATCGATCCTTATACGGTCGATGTGCTGGCGAAGGTGCCGCGCGATGAGATGGCGATGCGTGTACTGCGCAAGCTGCATGGCGAGCTCCTGCTTGGCGATGTCGGCACCAAGTTTGTCGAGCTGGCGGCACACTGGACCATCGTGATGTTCGTCACCGGCGCAATCCTCTGGTGGCCGCGTGGCCAGCGCCGCTGGTCCGATACGGTTGCGCTGCCGACCGGCTCGCCGCGCACGCGGTCCTGGTGGCGCGAGACGCATCTGTTCACCGGCCTTCTGGCCACGATCCTGATCGTACCGATTGTGATCTCCGGCCTACCTTGGACGGATGTCTGGGGCGGCGGGTTGAGCCGCGTACAGGAAGCAACCGACCAGACTTCCCGGTCGCTTCGTTTTGGCGGTGCTGCGCCCAAGAGCACGGCCACGGAGGGCGAGACGGTGGCATGGGCCGAGGTGGTCGCCATCGCCGAGAGCGAGGGCCTTGTCTATCCGCTGGAGATGCACCCGCCGCGCCGAGCCGACGATGCATTCTGGATTCGCTCCGCCTCAACCCATCGCCCGGATCAGAGCGAGCTGGTGATCGATCGCTACACTGGTGAGGTGCTGGCAAGGGTCGATTTTGCCGACAATCCACCGGTGGCACGGGCGGTCAGTTGGGGTATCAGCTTCCATCAGGGCGAGGCCTATGGCTGGCTCAACCTGGCACAGAATACGGTGGCCGCCGCACTTGGTGTGTTGTTGGCAATTTCCGGATTCGTCGCCTGGTGGATGCGTCGTCCGAAGGGGTCCCTTGGTGTCCCTGCGGCACCTTATGCAAGCCTGAGCACCGGCATGATCCTGACCGCTATCGCGCTGATGATCCTGTTCCCGCTGATGGGAGCTTCGCTGATCGTCGCGCTGGTGTTCGACCGGCTGATTTTCCGACGATTCGGCCTGTTCCGCACCACGTGCTCCTGATCGCGCGTCTGCTATGATTTGACGACAATAAGCGTCGCTGGGGCTCTGTTTCTGGCTCTTGCGGCGTTCTGGCCATCAGGTTGGCTGATGGCGGACTGTCCAGCTTTGATGGCGCAAGGCGTTCTTTGCGCCTGCGCGGCAGTTGGACACCTGCTAGGAACGGTCCTGACCCTAATGTTGCCTGTGGGAAGCACGTCATGCATATCGGATTGATCGGCGGCATTGGCCCCGCCGCCACCCAGTTCTACTACCAGCGACTTCTGGACGGGATAAGTGCGCGGGGCGGGGAGCCGGATATCACCATTGTCCACGCCCAGTCGCCGACATTGCGCGACAATCTCTCCCGCAATGACACGGCCTCCCAGGTCGCCATCTATCAGCACCTGACAAAGCGCCTGGAAGCGGCGGGCGCAGACTGTGTGGTCGTCACCTCGATTGCCGGGCACTTCTGCATCGACGCTTTCAAGGAGGTCTCGCCCTTGCCGGTGATCGACATGCTGGACGAGCTGGACGGCGCCATTGCCGCCAGCGGCCACTCAAAGCTCGGCATCATGGGTACGGCCACGGTGATGCGCTCGCGGCTCTATGGCAGGGTAACCTCGGCGCAGATCATCCCACCACCGGGTGATCTTCTCGATGAGGTTCACAGTGCTTATGTGCATTTGGCCAGCACGGCGCGTGTGTTCGAAGACGATGTGCAGGTTTTCCAGCGGGCGATCCGCACGTTCACGGAGGAGCTCGCAACTGATGCGATTATTCTGGGCGGCACGGACCTGACCCTTGTCTACAGCGCCGAGAGCAAAGACGCCCGGTTCATCGACTGCGCGGCCATCCATGCAGACGCGGTGATCGCGCGCGTGATGGAGTCGTAGCGCAGCGCTTCAGAACGCCTCCATCTCGCCTTGCAGCCAGAGGCGGAATGCCTTGATCTTCGGTGCGTTGCGATGGCTCTGCGGATAGACCAGCCAATAGGCCTCGCCATCCTCGTAGGTCACCTCGAACGGCCGGACCAATTTGCCAAGCGCTAGCGCTTCGGCAAAGAAGGCCGGAGTCAAGAGAGCGACGGCTTGATCGGCCATGACCGCCTGCACTTCCAGCACCTGTGGGCCGAGCGGGTGGTGCGGTCCTTCGGTGAGGTCAACATCCTTGACGCCCGCCGCCTCGAACCAGTGTGCCCAGGCTGGGTCCGCCTGGGCGATCAACGGCAGTTTCAACAGATCGCGAGGAGTGCGTACGCCGCCCACCGAACGTGCTAGCGCCGGGCTAAGCATGGGTGTGAAACTCAGATCGATCAGTTTGTGCGCAACAAGGCCCGGCCAGTCGCCATAACCGGTGCGGACCGCCACATCGAAGCCCGACGTCTGGAAATCGACAAGGCTCTCGCTGACATCGATCCGCACGGCGATCTGAGGATGGGCCATCTGAAACCGGCCAAGCCGCTGTGCCAGCACATAAGTCGCAAAGGTCGGCACAGAACTGATGGCCAGCGTACCCTGCGTTTCGCCTTTGGCCTGCTCGAACGCATCGGCCAGCGCATCGAGCGCTGCACTGGCCTGCTGCGCCAGCGCCTCGCCGACCGGTGACAGCGAAACCCCGCGGGCCTGTCGGTAAAACAGAGGCGCACCGACCCGCTCTTCCAGAATCTTGATCTGATAGCTCACGGCTGCCTGCGTCATGCCGAGCTCCGACGCGGCGGCCGTGAAATTCCCGTGACGCGCGGCGGCTTCGAAGACCCGGATCGAGGCGAGAGGTGGCAGAGATGAGCGCAACATATCAATTCAGCTTATGGCTTGGCAGGGCGTTTTGTTGGGCTTAACGCGCGTTTTGGAGCATGACCATCGAACACTCTTTTAGAGAGGTTCGCCGTCATGATCCATTCTTTGCGTTTTCATCTCTGGCATTTCAACCAGTTTACCTGGCTTCATCGCCTTGCCCGCAAGCCCTACAACAAGCCTGAGCATGTATCGTGCTTGTCCGATCACATGCGTCGAGACATCGGCCTGGCTGATACCTGTGGACGGACCCGAAGAGACCACAGGGATTGGCATCGCTGGGTTTAGATGGAGCTTATCGAATGCAGAAGGTCCCGCTTACCCATCAACACCGAGCCCACTTTGCATCGGCCATGGCGTAGCGGGCATAGCGGAAGTCGCGGATGGTGCGCACACCGGCCGCATCGACATCGAGCAGGATGAAATAGGCCGGCGGGCCATCCGGATCGTCGCGGTCAAAGGCCAGGATCGCCGGTTTACCTTCCACCTGACCGGGTTCCATGTGCCAGTCTGCGCGTTTGGCGTAATTGGCATAATAGCCCGACACCTCCGCCTTGCCTGTGCGCCTGTCCACCGAGACCAGTTCCAGCCGCACTTCGGCGCTCAGCATGGCGCGCAGGCCGTCGAAATCATGCGCGTTGAACAGCTTGGCATAGCGCGCCAGCGCCGACACCTGCTCTTCGGCGAGC
>JANQJE010000007.1 GCA_028281795.1 Cohaesibacteraceae bacterium
ACGGGCGCGATGGCGAATGGCGTGCGGAGGTGAATCGTGCCTCCAAGCGGGCTGGAACACTGAAGGTCTTAAGCCAGACCCGTCCGCAGACCCCGCTTAACGATCTCATCCTTCTGTTTGCGCCGATCAAAAAAGAGCGGCTCGACTGGATGGTCCAGAAAGCGGTTGAGATGGGGGCAGGGTGCATTGCACCGGTGATCACGGAGCATACGCAGAGCCCGAAATTGCGCCCCGATAAGCTACAAGCCAACATCGTAGAAGCCGCCGAGCAATGCGGTGTTCTGGCTGTTCCAACGCTGATGCCCGCCCGTCCGCTGGAAGAGACGCTGCGCGACTGGGACGACGGGCGCATGCTGATCTATTGCGACGAGCACGCCGAGGTCGCGAACCCTTACAAGGCCCTCGCCGATCTGCGCGGCAAGCCTCTGGCTGTTCTGGTTGGTCCGGAAGGCGGATTCAGCGAAACCGAACGGGAGCGTCTTCTTGCCCTGCCCTTCACCCGTGCTATCGCCCTCGGACCCCGCATCCTGCGGGCGGACACAGCAGCAGTGGCGGCGTTAAGCGCTGTGCAGATGGCAGCGGGGGACTGGGTCTAACTCTCGTTGGAGAAAGTCTCGTTCATGCGGCGGGGCAGAATGGCGCTCAGCGTGATCCCGCGCAGACCCAGGAAGATCAAAAAACTGATCCAGAGCCCGGTGTTTCCCAGCGCCGGTGTCAGCGTGTAGGCCGCCACAAGGAAAACCGCCAGCGAGACCAGCATCATGTTGCGCATGTCGCGTGACCAGGTGGCACCGATGAACACACCGTCCATCAGGAAGGCTACCGCACCGACAAGGGGGGTGAGCGCTGCATAGATCAGGAAGTCGCGACCCAGCGCCCGCACGTTCTCAGCCGGTGTCATCAGGTCAAGGATCGGTCCCCCGGCGGCCAGAAAGAACAGGGTGGCAAGCCCGGAAAGCACGACCGACCAGAATGCACAGAGCTTGACCGCACGGACAAAGGGTTTGCGCCGCATGGCGCCGACCGCGCGACCGGCCAACTGTTCGGCGGCGGTGGCGATGCCATCGAGAAAATAGCCGGCGAGCAGGAAATACTTCTCCAAGATCGCATTGGCGGCGAGCATCACCTCGCCCTGCTGTGCCGACAGCCGCGTGAACGTGGCAAAAGCGAACAGCAGCGCAAAGGACCGGATCATGATGTCACGGTTGACGCTCATCATGCGCATCAGTTCGGTGCGATCCAGCACCTCCGCGCGGGTCGGCCAGGGAGCTTTGCGCAAGCGTAACCAGACAAGAAAAACGCCCAAGATCAGCGCAACCAGTTCGCCCAGCACGCTGGCAAACGCGACACCTGCCACACCCCAGTCGAACACCAGGACGAAAAGAATGTTGAGGGCGATGTTGGTGAGATTGAGCACCGTCTGCAAGGCAAGACCGGTCATCGCCTCACCGCGCCCGAGAAAATAACCGAGGACGGAGTAGTTCGACAGGGTCAGCGGCGCAGCGAGCACCCGCACCGAGAAGTAAACGATCACCGCTTCCTGCACACGTTCCGTACCCCCGATGAACCACAGCGAGGCGGAGAGCAGCGGGGTTTGAAGCAGAATGGCGAGGATGCCGATGCCGACCGCCAGAAGGAGTGCCCGGAAGAGGATGGCCGCTTCCTCGCGCACCCGCCCCGCACCGAACGCCTGTGCAACAAGCCCCGTCGTGCCCGCACGCAGAAAGTTCATGGTCGTGAACAGAATATCGAAAATGATGCCGCCCACTGCTATCGCGCCGATCAGGGCCGCGTCGCCGAGCTGGCCGATGGTCCATGTGTCGGCCAGACCCACCAGCGGTGTCGAGATAAATGCCAGCGTCATCGGGGCCGCGATGGCGAAAACCGAGCGGTGCGTGACGGGGAAGTCTGCTGTGGCGGGCTGAGGCGGGGCGGGGGCGGTCATGCCTCCCGCCCTACGCGTGTTTGCCGCCTGTTGGAAGAGGGCTAAACGGCCCTATATCGGGCGCGATGCCACTTGCTTTCAAAACACCTGTTCTGCCGATCGTGCACCATCCTGGCTATGTTGCGGAACTTCCTGAAGGCCATCGGTTTCCTATGCGCAAGTTCGGTGCACTGGCGGAACATTTGCGGCAGGTCGGCCTTGTGCCGAACGGCTTCCACGAACCGCGCGAGGCGCCAGAGGGATGGCTGCGGCTGGCGCACAGCGCGGCCTATGTCGATGGCGTCAACCATGGCTCCGTACCCAGAGGGGTGGAGAAGGATATCGGCTTACCGATCACGCCCGAGGTTGGTCGCCGTGGGCGGTTGGCGACGGCAGGGACCGTGCTTGCCGGTAAACTGGCACTTGAGCATGGCATGGCCGCGAATACGGCAGGCGGCAGCCACCATGCACGGTATGAGCAGGGTGCGGGCTTTTGCGTGTTCAACGACGTGGCCGTTGCTGCACGAGTCCTGCAAGCCGATGGTTTGATCAAGCGGACGCTGATTATCGATCTGGATGTCCATCAGGGCGATGGCACCGCGCGCATCTTCGAAGGTGATGAGAGCGTGATGACACTGTCGGTGCATGGCGCGCGCAACTATCCCGATGCCAAGGCGGCCAGCGACGTGGACATCCCGCTTGACGACGACACCGGGGATACCGGCTATCTGAATGTGATCCGCGCTGCCGTGCCACGCGCCTTGGACGGCTTCAACCCCGACATGGTGTTCTACAATGCTGGCGTCGATCCACATCACCAAGACAAGCTTGGGCGACTTGCGCTATCCGACCAAGGGCTGATCGATCGCGACTGGTTCGTCATCGATGCGGTCCGTTCACGCGGTTTGCCGCTGGCTGCCGTCATTGGCGGCGGGTATGGAGCCGATCATGATGCGGTGGGGGTACGCCATGCCACGATTCACAAGGTGATGACGCATTATCTGGTTGAGGCCTAGCCGCGTCCGCGGTCCAGAATACGCATCACCAGCCATACCGGAATCACCAGCGTCGCACCGAGAACGATCCAGTCGCCGAACTGACCAAGCGCATCGAAACCGAGATTCCAGATCCGCTGGATAAAGTCGACAATGAAGTCGACGACACCGAGCGGCGTCAGACCCAGCGCCGACAACACCACCCCGACAAGAAGCGAGATCAGCAGCAGGCGGATCAGCACGCCCAGTGGCGATCCTCCAAGGAAGCGGTTGACGGCGTTGGACATGTTTGGTCTCCCCACTTGCGTGGCGTTCAGCAAGCCTGCATGTGGCAAGTCTGACGCGCAAGTACAAGCGCCAAGCGCAGACTGAGAAGACGAAGAGGGCAAGGACTATGCGGGTTTTGGTGATCGGCGGCGGCGGACGCGAACATGCCCTGGTGTGGGCGCTGGAACGCTCAGCATCCTGTACAGACCTGTTCTGTGCCCCAGGCAATGGCGGCGTGAACTGCAGCGTTGATCTTGACATAACCGACTTCGAAGCGGTCACCGACTTCTGCGCCATCGAAGCCATCGACCTGGTGGTTGTCGGGCCGGAGGCGCCCTTGGTCGCCGGCATGGTGGATGATTTGGAAGGCAGCGGAACGGCAGCCTTTGGGCCAAGCGCGGCGGCTGCGAAGATGGAAGGCTCCAAAGCCTTCACCAAAGCACTTTGCGATGAGATGGCGATCCCCACCGCCGCCTATGCCCATTTCACCGATGCCGCATCCGCTCTGGCTTATCTGGACGCTCAGTCGGCCCCTGTCGTGATCAAGGCCGATGGTCTGGCGGCAGGCAAGGGCGTGACGGTTGCTGAAACGATGGACGAGGCCAGGCAGGCTGTAATTGCCTG
The DNA here is from genome assembly GCA_028281795.1 of Cohaesibacteraceae bacterium. Taxonomy (GTDB): domain Bacteria; phylum Pseudomonadota; class Alphaproteobacteria; order Rhizobiales; family MH13; genus MH13. Next base: position 3,811 of record JANQJE010000007.1, read on the forward strand.
TTTCGATGGGGCTTTTGGCGAGGCCGGCGCGAGTGTGGTTGTCGAGGAGTGCCTTGTCGGCGAAGAGGCCAGCCTGTTTGCACTGTGCGATGGGGAACGTGCGGTGCTCTTCGGATCGGCGCAAGATCACAAGCGCGTCGGCGAAGGCGATACCGGCCCCAATACGGGCGGTATGGGGGCTTACGCGCCGGCCCCTATCATGAGCGAGGCCATGACCGCTCGCGCCATGAACGAGATTATTGAACCTGCCGTGGCAGGCATGAAGGGGCGCGGTACACCGTTTAAAGGCGTGCTTTTCGCCGGACTGATGATCACGGAAGAGGGGCCGAAGCTAATCGAGTTCAACACGCGCTTTGGCGATCCGGAATGCCAGGTACTTATGATGCGCTTTGATGGCGACTTGGCGGATGTTCTGATGCGCTGCGCCAATGGCGACCTGTCAGGTGCCGACATTCGCTGGCGGGACGACCCGGTGATGACCGTCGTCATGGCTGCCAAGGGCTATCCAGGGCGTTACGAGAAGGGGTCGACGATCAAGGGACTCGATCCGACCGACCCGGATGTGATGGTTTTTCATGCAGGCACGGTGCGCGGTGAGGATGGCGTTGTGCGGGCCAATGGCGGCCGTGTGCTCAACGTCACGGCGCGCGGTACGACGCTGCAGGAAGCGTGTGACAAGGCCTATGCCGCCATTGATCAGATCGACTGGCCGGGCGGGTTCTGTCGCAGGGATATCGGCTGGCGGGCTCTTGGCTAATATGCGAACTCATTGAAAACGCGATCCAGGTCGCCTTTCCAGCTTCCCTTGTAGCGCTCCAACAGAATATCGGCGGGTGTACGGCCCGTTTCCACGACCTCCTCCAATGCGGAGAGGAAGATCGTCTCATCATTGCCGGATGGGTTGGTGTGTCCGCGAGCGGTGAGCCCTCGTCTTGCCAAGGCAATCATGTCCCCCGCCAAATCACGCACGGTTCCACCGCGATAGGGCGCATCCAGACCAAGCTCCGGTACGGTTTCACGGATGGCCGTGCGTTCCTCCGCCGTCATATCCAGGACCATGGTTTCGGCCTCGGCCAAGGTCGCTTCATCGTAGAGCAGGCCAACCCAGAGCGCAGGCAAGGCACAAATACGCGCCCAGGGTCCACCATCGGCGCCACGCATCTCGATATAGCGTTTCAGCCGTACATCGGGGAACAGGGTGGAAAGATGATTGGTCCAGTCGGACAGCGTGGCCCGTTCACCCGGCAACGCCAGATGCGTCCCGGCCATCAGATCGCGGAAGGAAGACCCGGCAACGTCGTGGTACATCGCGCCACGCTTGATGAAATACATCGGCACATCGAGCGCCCAATCAACATAGGCCTCATAGCCGAAGCCGTCTTCAAAGGCCTGTGGCAGCGCGCCCGTGCGATCCCCGTCAGTGTCCAGCCAGATATGAGCACGGGCCGATTGCAGTCCATTGGGCTGGCCATCGGTGAATGGGGAGTTGGCGAACAGCGCCGTTGCAACGGGTTGCAATGCTAGACCGACGCGCATCTTGCGCACCATGTCCGCTTCGTTCCTGAAATCGAGATTCACCTGGATCGTGCAGGTGCGGAACATCATATCCAGACCGCGCGCACCGACCTTCGGCATATAGTTCGACATGATGGAATAACGCGATTTCGGCATCACCGGCGTTTCGTCCAGCGTCCAGGTCGGTGACATGCCAAGCCCGAGAAACCCGATGTTCAGCGGATTGGCGATCTGGCGCAACTGGGCAAGATGCGAGTGCACTTCCGAGCACGTCTGGTGCAGTGTTTCGAGCGGTGCACCTGACAGTTCGAACTGTCCGCCGGGCTCCAGGCTGATCGCGCCGCCACCGGTCGGATCTGCCAGACCGATGATGCGGCCCTCGTCCAGGATAGGCTCCCAGCCGAGCAGGCCTTCCATGCCCCGCAGAAGCTGCTCTATACCCCCGGCCCCCTCGTAGGGAACCGGATGATGGCCATCAAGGGTGAACGGGAATTTTTCGTGCTCGGTGCCAATGCGGAAGGCCGTGGAGGGTTTCTCACCGCCTGCCAGATAAGCCACAAGCGCATCGCGTCCGCCAAGCGGAGTCGCGTCATCGCTATCGCGTGCCAATGGTAAGAGCCTTTTGGGCTGTGTCTATCGTTGATTGACGATTAAGCTGGTTCGCCAGCTCTGTCGAGGCCTTCAAGAATGTCACCAATCAGGCCCGGGCCCTTGTAGACATAACCGGTATAAAGTTGCACCAGGTCCGCACCAGCCTCCAGTTTGGCCTGCGCCGTGGCGGCGCTGTCGACACCGCCCACCCCGATCAGGGCCTTGCTCTCGCCCAATGCGGCCTTAACGTCTTTCAGCATGGTGGTTGCCCGCTCAAACAGCGGCTTGCCCGACAATCCGCCCATCTCGTGTTTGTTGGATGAGCGCAACGTGTCGGGACGGGCATTGGTGGTGTTGGAAACGATGACACCTTCGATCGGGCTTGCGGCGATCACCTCCAGCGTGTCCGCCAGTTCGCGTTCGTCCAGGTCAGGAGCAGTCTTGACGAAGACGGGACAGGCACTGCCTGCAGGCAGTGCGCCTTCGCGCGCTTCCAGAGCTTCCGTCAGCAGGCGCGTCAGTGCCCCCTTGCCCTGAAGATCGCGCAGGCCCGGCGTGTTGGGCGAGGAAATGTTGATGGTGATGTAATCGCCGAGAGTAGCGAAGCGGCGAATGCCGGTCACATAGTCGGTTATGCGGTCTTCGGCATCCTTGTTGGCGCCGATGTTGACACCGATCACGCCCGGCCTGCGGCCTTTAGGCGGAAGGGTTTCAAGGCGGCGGACCATAGCGTCATGGCCTTCATTGTTGAAGCCGAGCCGATTGATCAGCGCTTCGTCCGCCACCAACCGGAACACACGGGGCTTTGGATTGCCCGGCTGCGGTCGGGGTGTCGTGGTGCCGACCTCCGTGAAGCCGAAACCCTGGGCGAGGATCTGCATCGGCACCTCGCCGTTCTTATCAAAGCCGGCTGCGATGCCGATCGGGTTTCTGACCGTGAGACCGGCCACTGTTCGCGCCAGTCCGGGCCTAGCTGCGCGCGCTTTCTTCGTAGAACGAACAAGACCGGTCCGAAGGCCCTTCAGAGCAAGAAGATGTGCATCCTCCGGCGAGCGGGCAAACACCAGGGGACGCGCCAGGGGCCAGAGGTCAAAGCTCATGGCGCGATGCCCCAATCGGAAAAGCCAGCGAGATCATGTGAATCGGGAATAGGGCGGACCTCTGCCACAGCGGTCAGATCGAGCGTTGCATAGAGGTGCGGAAACAGCGCGCCGCCACGCGAGACTTCCCATTTGAGGGCCTCATCGAGCGCTTCAGCATCGACTGCGATCAGAACCAGCCCCTGCTGTCCGGAAAAATGCTTGGCCAGCGTCCCTGCCACCTGGTCGGCAGCGGAAAAGTGAATGAAGCCGTCATCGTGGTCTACCGCAGCGCCGGTGTAAACGCCGGCCAAAGTCGCGCTACGCCATTTATCGGCTTTCTCAATTTTGAAAATAAGCGTGCTCAACCGTCCAGTCCCCGGATTCAACCCTTGGTCGTCTGGTTAGGCGGGACGATTCATGCCGTCAACGCCCGTCATTCCTGGTTTTTGCAAACGCTTCCGGAAAAAAACCGATTTGAAGACACCGAAGTGTACGAAGCGTAATGAACTCGCAAAAGTTGTTGTTTTCAGTCCTGCAATCTTCCCGACATGGACAGGATCAAACGCCGGGCACACGATTAAAATGTGCATTTTTTTATATTAGAGCCGCATACTCCATGTCGCATGAACAGATTTGGTCCGCCATAGACGCGCTAGCGGACCGTCACGCCTTGTCCGTGTCGGCCCTCGCACGTCACGCAGGTCTCGATGCCACCGCTTTCAACCGCTCCAAGCGCTTTGCCCGAGATGGCCGCCCACGATGGCCCTCAACGGAATCGCTTTTCAAGGTGCTTGAAGCGACGGGGGAGGACTTGAACAGTTTCGCGCAGCTGTTCGCACGGGCCGCTCCGGACACGAAAGGCCGCCTTCCGGCACGAATCAGCGACGTCGTGCCGTTGATCCGGTTCACTCAGGTGGGTGACGGCGGTTTTTTTGATGACGCGGGCTTCCCGGTCGGCCATGGTTGGAAAGCCATCCATATGCCGAACTTTGAAAAGGACCGATCCTACGCTCTGGAAGTGTCAGGCAACTCCATGCTGCCGCTCTACCGCGACGGTGATACCATCATCGTGTCGCCGAAAGCGAAGGTGCGCCGTCATGACCGTGTCGTGGTGCGTACGAAGGCCGGCGAGGTGCTTGCCAGGACATTGCAGCGCAAGACGCCAAGCCATGTGGAGTTGTACGCCTTCAACAATCAGCAGCCGGATCGCAAGATTGCGCTTTCCGACATCGACTGGATCGCGCGTATCGTTTGGGCGAGCCAGTAGGCTCATCCTGCTGGGTTCCGTGCTTCTTGCCATTGCGGCCTGCTCGCCGGAGGACGGGGCACCACCGGAGATCGCATCACAGGGCGATGCCGATGTGATGACGGAAGACACGGGCAGCAACCCACCTCAGCCCATTGTCGCCATCGAAACCCAGCCCGAGGTGCGTCAGGTGCTTCCGGGCCGGGCCATCCATGTGCCGCAGGCCGGCGCTGAACTCGAACGTCTGGCTGCGCCGGTTGTCGTGCCGCCACCGCCAAGGCCGGTAAACCTCGGCATTGTTCTGGTGGAAGAGGCCAATCGGTTTTCCACCCGCCGAGGCGTGGTTGTGCTCAAGGGTACCGAAGCAATTTCGCGCGATGCGCAGTGCCAATTGGAGGACGGCCGTTCCCCGGCCTGCCATGTGCTTGCCCGCACGGCCGTTCGCCGTTTCGTTGCGCGACGCTCCGTTTCCTGCACCCTGACCCTGCGCGAGGATTCCCGGCAGGATCACAACGCGCCATGTTTCCTGGGCAACACGGATCTTGGCCTTTGGGTGGTGGCGCAGGGCTGGGCTTATGCAACCGCCGAAGCCAGCGCCGATCAGCGCGCTGCCGAAACCACGGCACGCACAGAACAACGCGGGCTTTGGGCTCTCACCACAAGCCGCGTAACAGACTAGCCGCCCATGCCGCATTTCCTATAAGGCTCGCGTCATGGCTCTGCTCTCGGTAACCCCATCCATCTCGCTGTTCGACGATGAATTGCAAGAAAGCTTTGTGCGGGCCAGCGGGCCCGGTGGGCAAAACGTCAACAAGGTAGCCACGGCCGTGCAATTGCGCTTCGATGTGCGCAACTCACCCAACCTGCCGGAACGGGTGCGCCAGAAGGTTCTGGCTTCCGGCGACAACCGCCTGACCAAAGAGGGCGTGTTCATTATCCTCGCCGACCGCCATCGAACGCAGGAAATGAACCGTAAGGACGCGCGTGACCGCCTGTTCGAAGTGATCCGCAAGGCGGCTCATGTGCCGAAACGGCGTATCGCCACCAAGCCGACCCTCGGCTCCAAGAAACGGCGTCTGGAGAGCAAGACCAAGCGCGGTGCCGTCAAGAAAAGGCGCAGCGGTAAGATCGAGTTGGACTGAACGAGTAGGGTCATGAACCCTAGGCCGCAGACCTCAACGCGTTACGGCCAGATGCTTGTCACCACGCGTCTTGGCCAAAACGATCTGGCGATGTCTTTGGCGAAACCGTTCACGATCAGCCTGTGTATATTCATCAACGCACTGATGACACTGCACGCCTTCTTCAAACTCCGGGCGGCTCTTGTCCTCCGGTCGTATCGCGCGGCGGCAGGCCCGGCACAATTCGTGCGGCCCCTCGACCAGCCCGTGACCCACCGAAACGCGCTCGTCGAACACGAAACAATCGCCGCGCCACAGGCTTTCTTCCTCGGATACGGTTTCAAGATATCTCAGGATGCCGCCCTTGAGATGGTAGACCTCGTCCACGCCTTGACCGAGCAGATAACCGGTTGATTTTTCACAGCGAATGCCGCCAGTACAGAACATCGCAATGCGCTTGTTGTGAAACCGTTCGGCGTTCTGGTTCCACCAGGCCGGAAAATCACGAAAGCTCTCCGTGCCCGGATCGATTGCACCTTCGAAGGTGCCAATGGCCACCTCGTAGGCGTTGCGGGTGTCGATCACCGCGACATCGGGTTCGCTAATAAAGGCATTCCAGTCGGCGGGCTCGACATAGCGGCCGACGGCGCATGTCGGGTCGACATCCGGCTGGCCCATGGTGACGATCTCGCGCTTCTCTCGCACTTTCAAGCGCCGGAAGGGCATCTCGCTGGCCGTGCTTTCCTTGTGTTCCAGGGACTTAAAGCCAGGCAGTGCGCGGATGTGCGCCAGAACGGCATCGATTCCTGCACGCGGGCCGGCAATGGTTCCATTGATCCCTTCATGGGCAAGCAGAAGCGTGCCCATGACATCGCCCGCCTGGCACGTTGCCAACAAGGGCGCACAAAGGCTCGCCGGGTCATCGACCCTGGTGAAGTGATAAAGCGCTGCAACGGTCACCATGCGGGGCCAATACGCCCTTGTCGCAAGCGGTTCAAGCAGTCACGGCCTTCCGATCATGGGCATCCGCGGCTCTAAACACGAAACTCCACGACGACAGGACAATGGTCAGACGCTTTCGGGCGATCCCAGCCGACACGCGGATAACGTTGGATGTCATCACTGTTGGGGGTGCGGTAGGGCATGCCCGCGCGGACGATCTGCGGCGTGCCTCTGACTTTGTCAGCCAGCGCCGGTGAAGCAATGATGTAATCAAGCTGAGTCTTGTGGCGCTCACCGGCGTAGAAATGCGTCCATCGTTCAGCCTCGGGCAGTTCGTCTACGAGGTTCACACCAAACCCGTCGGCGAGCAGAGGGTCAACGCCGGACTCGTCCGCCATTTCGATGTCTTCCACCCATAGTCCGTTGTCGTCCCTGCGTTTGCGGATCTTGATGACCTGCCGGTAGTCGTTCAGATCACCGACAATGCACCAAAGCGCTGCGGCCGGATCGTCAAATCTTCGCGTGATGATCTCGCGCACGGTGATCGCTTCAAGCTGGCGCATGCCCATGCTCGCATCCCTGCCGCCGCCCATCGACTTGAAATGGCAATTGAAGACACTGACCGGGGCTTTGGTCAGCATCACCTCAAGGCAGTCACGGCGAAAGATACGCTGACCTCTCATTTCTCCGGCGCGCGTTTTGGCTTTTGGAAACTGGGACAGCAGGGCCTCACCGCTGTCCGTATCATCAACCCAGGCGGGTGTAAGATCAGCATGCGAGCGGGTGTAGAAGGGCCAGTCGGCATGCGCCATGACGGCAACATCGATTCCGCGCGGATCGTTACCCTCATGCAGGACAACATGACGATAGGGCTTTTCGCCTAATTTGGCGTAGTAAGCCTGTAGAAAACGCTCCAGTGCATTGTGGCTGTCGACTTCCTGGAGCGCGACAACATCAGCATCGAGTTCGGCAAGCGCCAGGGCCGTGTGCTGACGTTTATCGTCATCCTGTGCAACCGATGCCGTTTCGACCAGCCGCCGGAAGTCATCGAACTGGCTCAGATCGCCATTGCCATATTCAGCGAAGAACTGAACGACCGGCGTGAGATAACGGGCCTCGCGGCTGTTCGGACCGCGCAGAAAGGCCTTGAAATCGTGCCGCGTGAAAAGGTTTTCGATGTTGAAGGTGGCTAAGCGAAGTTTGACGGGCATGCCTGGACCTCACTTTCAAAGATATGCCTCGTAGCGGCATCGTGGGTTCATTCAAAGGTGCGATGTCTTGCACAGCACAACCAGAAGTACATCATGATCATGACGACACGACAACAGAGTCGCAATGATCAGTCGGCTGAGAGCTATGAAAACAACGCTGCCAAGCTCGTTCAGTGGCGTTTTTAGTTTGATGATGTTTAAACTGGCGAGCAGAAGCAATCATTGGTTGGCGCGTGATCTCCAGCACTTCCCAAACCTGCCAATTGTTCGTTTTTGTTGACAAGCGCATGCCCTACGCAAGCTTGTATAACTACCAAAAGCAATCGACCGAATAGGCTCCAACAATCACTGAGACTGTTTCGCCATCCGATGACCACCAAGAAACATCAAATTCGTTGAGACACCTGAAATATCCGCCGTGAAATATGGCTTTGTTCACATCGTGATCAATTTCAAAACCTTGTTCTTCCAATTCTCGAATAAATAGAGCTTCTTCAATTGGCGTCGGGAATTTTTGTTGAACCAATTGATTGAAATGGGTGCTCATAATTGTCGGACTCGTATTGTAGTCTAACCCTCGTGCTAAATCTGGTTTTGTTCCGCTTGAATTGGATACAAAAATCCAAAGTCCGATTATCAAAGCTGCTGTTGTTCCAATTATCAGAGCAAGTCCAATAAAAATCCACTTCACCAATATCTGCCAAGTCATGCCCGAACCAGATCACTTCGTCTCTTTGTACGCCCGTCGCTACGCCACTAGCTGACCAGCGAGCGCCTTCGCGATCAGCGCGCGGGTTTCCGGCACGCCGTAGAGCTCCACGAATGAGCCGAAACGCGGGCCTTTCTCCTCGCCAAGCAGGATCTGGTAAAGCGCAGCGAACCAGCCGAGCGACACACCCGGGCCGCCGTCCGGTCCCTTCTTGTTGGGGTCGGGGAAACGGCTGCGGCCGACATCATAAACGGCATCCTGAATGGCAGCCGCGTCAGCATCTTCCAGCCCGGCCAGCTTGCTATCGAGTTCGCGCAGCGCCTCGGCTTCTTCCGTTGTCGGTGCGCGGTAGCTTTTGTTCGGTTTCACTCGGTCGATGAAGTAGCGCACAGCCGAAGACACAAGTGCGTCGAAGGATGAGTTGGTGCCCTTCTCGACATGCGCGTAGCGCGAAATGAACCCCCACAGCACTGCCTCATCCTCGGCGTTCGCCGCACTGGCAAGATTCAGGAGCATGGAGAATGTCACCGGCAAGTCCACCGGCTGAACGTCACCGGAATGGATGTGGTAGGTTGGGTTGGCGAGCTTCTGGTTGGCATCCTGGCGTGGATAGGCTCCCAGATGCTGAAAATACTCGTCCACTGCGCGCGGAATCACGTCGAAGTAAAGCCGCTTGGCCGTGCGCGGCTTCTGGAACATGAACAGCGCCAGGCTTTCCGGCGAGGCATAGTCGAGCCACTCATCGATGGTGATGCCATTGCCCTTGGTCTTGGAGATTTTCTCACCCTTCTCGTCGAGAAAAAGCTCAAAGACATAGTGTTCCGGTGGTGTGCCGCCCAAAATACGGCAGATCTTGTCATAGATCGCCGTGTTGGTCTGGTGGTCCTTGCCGTACATCTCAAAATCGACGTCAAGCGCGGCCCAGCGCATGCCGAAATCAGGCTTCCATTGCAGCTTGGCGTTGCCGCCGCGCACATCGAGCGTCACGTCGCGACCATCTTCGTCTTCGAAGGTCACGGTCGCGTCTGCGGGGTTTACCTCCTTCATCGGCACATAGAGCACGCGGCCTGTGGTCGGTGAGATCGGCAGAATCGGCGAGTAGGTCGCCTGCCGCTCCGCGCCAAGGGTCGGCAGCATCACGTCCATGATTTTCCGGTAACGCTCCAGCGTGCGCACCATCATCTCATCGAACTTGCCGGTCCGGTAGTAGTCGGTGGCGCTGGCGAACTCATAGTCGAATCCAAACCGGTCCAGAAAAGCGCGCAGGCGCGCATTGTTGTGATGCGCAAAGCTCTCATACTGATTGCTGAAAGGGTCCGGGACGGATGTGAGCGGCTTGCCGATATTGGCCTGCAGCATGTCATGGTTGGGCACGTTGCCGGGAACCTTTCGCATCCCGTCCATATCGTCGGAAAAAGCGATAAGGCGCGTTTCCACGTTGCCACCAGTCAACACATGAAACGCGTGACGTACCATTGTCGTGCGGGCGACTTCACCAAAGGTGCCGATATGCGGCAGGCCGGAAGGACCGTAGCCAGTCTGAAACACCACCGGATCGGTTTTCTTGCTCTTCTCCAACCGCTTGACGAGCTTGCGCGCTTCTTCGAACGGCCAGGCTTTGGCGCGTGTGGCGGCATCGAGCATATCAGGGTCAAGATCGTGGTCGGAAAGGAGCGGCGGCATAGGAAAGCCTTTGATAGCCATTTGGTTGAGAGAAGCGCATCTTGCAGTGGCGCGCGCGCGTTCCTAGCTTGGGGGCGTAGGAAACACAATCAGCGCGGATCTTCGTGCTCTATCCCCCAAAAGGAACCGTTTGATGTCTGATATCACCGCGCAAGATGCGCTTGTCATGCTGATGGTCATGGTTTCGGCATCCGACCGTTCCATGAAGGACGAGGAACTAGCCAAGATCGGCGAAATCGTTTCATCCTTCCCGGTGTTTGACGGCTACTCTCACGACCGGCTGGTAGCGACATCTGAAACGGCAAGCCATGCGCTTTCCGAAGACGGCGGACTGGACTCTGTGGTTCAGGCTATTTCGGAGGCAATCCCCGAACGCCTGCGCGATACGGCCTATGCCTGCGGTGTTGAAGTGGCGGCCGCCGATCTTTCCCTGAGGCAGGAGGAGTTGCGCATGCTGCAGATGCTTCGCGATGCCTTGCAACTCGACAAGCTGACAGTTGCCGCGTTGGAGCGCTCCGCCATGGCCCGGTATCGCAGGCTGTAGGCCATTACGCGTACATTGCGAACGGGCTACTTTCGGGCGCGACTGTTCGGTGTGACGTGCGTGAAGGCGCTGTCGCCATAGGACTTTTTCACTTCGGAAATCACGATGTGAAACCCGGAGTACCAGTCCTGATAGCGCCGCTTGGCTTCCAGATGTTTCGGATGCATCGCGAAGGCACGCAGCGATTGTTCATCATTCCAATAATAGATCGAGTTGCGCCGCGACCCATCCTCGGTCACCCAGTTGTCCTTGCCGACAAAGCCCTCATTCTCGCGCGCTGCGTCGTCGATCAATGCATCCAGCGTGAAAAACTCCTCGTCCAGAGTCGATGTCTCAAAAATAAACTGCGCTGACAGCATATCGTCGTCCGTTCTTCGGTTGGGGAATGCACCAGTGGACTGGTCGGCATTGCTCTTCTGCGGCAGCGCAAACACGCCTTGTTTGCGACTTTTTGAAGACCAACTGTCGAAGCCAAACAAATGCACAAACTGCGACATCCTGGCACCTCACGGGAGTTTGAGGCGACCGTGACGCCTTGATCAGGTAGCAGGGAGCGGTCGCACAAATCACCAGAGGCGCGCCTTGCTGGAATTCTCAGAAGCCACAGTCCGTCTTACCGCCTTCATCGGTATCTTCGTCGCCATGGCAGTTTTCGAACAACTGCTTCCGCGGCGCGAGCGCTACCCGGCGCGTGGCCGGCGCTGGCTGACCAACTGGGGCATGCTGATCATCGACAGCATTGTGCTGCGCGTGCTTTTCCCAGCCGCAGCCGTGGGGGTTGCCATCTGGGCGGAAAGCGCCGGCTTCGGGCTGTTCAACCTCATCGACGTGCCCTTCTGGTTCGCGCTCATCTTCGTGGTGGTGTTTCTCGACTTCGCTGTCTGGCTGGAACATGTCGTGTCGCACCACTGGCCCTGGCTCTGGCGCATCCACAAGGTGCATCATTCCGATGTCGATCTGGATGTTACGAGTGCTCTGCGCTTTCACCCATTGGAGATCATCATCTCGATGCTCTGGAAAGGCGCGCTGGTCGCTCTGATAGGCGCACCGGCGGTGGCAGTTCTGGTCTTCGAGATCATCCTCAACGGCATGGCGATGTTCAACCACTCAAACGCCAAGCTGCCGCTCTGGCTCGATCGCATCCTGCGTCCTGCTGTCGTGACACCGGACATGCACCGCATTCACCACTCGATCATCGAGCGGGAAACCAACACCAATTACGGCTTCAACCTTTCGATCTGGGATCGCCTGTTCGGCGTCTACACAGCCGAACCCGTGCACGGGCAGACCGGCATGGTGATCGGTCTTGCCGAACACCAGAACCCGGAGCCAACGGGCCTTGTGTGGAGCCTTCTGTTGCCATTCCGGACCTATGCCAAGGTCCACGCGCCGGACCCTCTGATGGAGAAGCCCGACACTCGAAGCGAAATTACAAACCAAGAGGATCGAGCGGAAACGCCGTCAGCATGATCGCTTCGAGTTCGCCGGAACTTTCCAGCCGCGCGAGCGCGGCATTGAGAGCCTGGACCAGTTGCGGCTGGCCACGCGGGACAGCGAAGGCGAGCCCTTCTCCGAAATAGGTTATCGAAAATACCGGTTGGCCGACAAAGGTGCAGCAGTCGTTCGAACGGTCGCTGGCCATCCAGAGGGCCAGGTCGACGCCATCGGCAAAGGCATGGCTGATTTCACCGCGCCGCAAGGCTCCGTACAAAGCGCGGGCATTGCGATACGTCGTAACGGACGCATCCGCATAGGCATCGCGCAGGAAGGCGGCATGGGCGGTGTTTTCCACCGCACCGATCCGGGCTTCATCGACCCAGTCCGGTTCATTGACTGTGGTTTTGAGGCTCACGAACCGGCCTGCAAACCTGTAATACGGCAGCGAGAAACTGAGCTCTTCGGCTGTGTCGTCATTGATCGCGATACCGGCGGCGAGCACCAGATTGTCCGGATCGTCTTCGACGGCAGAAAGAACCTGATCGAAGCGGCGTGCCTGCAATGTACAGGGCACATCGAGCGTGGTGCAGACACCCCGGATGAGGTCAATGTGCGCGCCGGCAAGCCGGCCGGCCCCATCGATGAATGCAAAAGGCGGGAAGTCGTCGCTGACGATAAAACGCAGAACCGGCCCCGGCATCGGTTCGGGCAAGGCAATGCGATCACGCGGGTTGATGAACCTCAACGTCGATAGTCCTGGGACCAGTTCACCGGTGATGTTGTCCGTTGGCGTGCCTTGCTCACCAGCCTGCTGCGCAACGGCAGGGGCGGTGAGGGCGAGAAGCGCGAAACACACACAGGTTCGAAAAACTGTCAGCACGGTAATCCGCAAGTTGGCTGGGCACGCCGAACCCTATAGCGCCCCGTTCGCTCCGCTGAAACAAAAATGGTGCCGGCTTCGAGCATTGATGCCTCGACGTCTGCGCTAACCCAGAGACGGCAGCCAGAGGGCAATTCCGGGGAACGCGATCAGCAAGGCGACCAGAAGCAGTGAGCAGGCGATGAACGGGATCGCGGCGAGATAGATATCGCGCATGGTCGTATCCGGCGGTGCAACGCCCTTCATCACGAAGAGCAACAGTCCGAAGGGTGGTGTCGTGAAGCTGATCTCCAGTGCCAGGAGCATGATGAGCGCGAACCATATAGGCTCGAACCCAAGACTGATCGCCAGAGGAAAGAAGATCGGTACCGTCAGCAGCATGATCGAAATCTGCTCCATGAACATGCCGAGAATGAGCAACACGCCGAACATCACAAGCAGCATCACGACCGGATCAAGGTCGAAGCCCGTCGCCCAGGTGATCAACCCGCGTGAGGCACCCGAAAAAGCCAGGATCTGGGAGAACGTGGCCGACCCGAAGACGATCAGGTAGGCCATCAGCGTAACACGCAGCGCGCCATGGATCGATTTCTTCATCGCCTCCCATGAGAAGCACTTGAACACCACCGACAGTAGGATCGCGCCCAGCGCACCGAACGCGGCCGCCTCGGACGGGGTCGCAAAGCCGACGATCATCATGATGACGATGACCACCATCAAGCCGACCATGGGCACGACATCGCGCGCGATGAGACCCAGCTTGGCCATGACGGAAAGCGGCGGCACCTCGTAGGCAGGCGCTGCGTCGGGGTCCATGCGGGTCATCACAAAAATGGCGACGATGTAGAAACCCGCCAGGATCAACCCGGGTATCACACCGGCAATCAGAAGCGCACCGACGTCGATCTGCGCCAGCGTTGCGAGCAGGACAGCCAGAGCAGAGGGCGGAATGATGATGGCGAGACCACCCGTGCCGAGGATCGGACCGATGGACATCTTTTTTTTGTACCCGCGCGCCGACATCTCCGGCACCATCAGCGAGCCGAGCAGGGCGGTCGAGCCCATCGACGATCCGGAAAGAGTGGAAAAGCCCGTTCCCCCCAACACGGTCACATAAGACAGGCGGCCGGGCAGCTTGCCGAGAAGCTGGTCAATCGCGTTGAACATGCGCTTGCCCAGCCCGGTATGAAAGAAGACCTCCCCCATCAGGAGAAACAGGGGGATCGGCATCAGGGCGAACTTGGTCAGCGCTCCAAGGCCGTTGTTAAGCAGGAGCGATACGCCGCGCTCACCGCCCATGAAAATCCATGCACCGACGATGTTCGCAGCCAGGAAGGCAAGAGCAATCGGCATGCCCAGCGCCATCAGCGCGACAATCGCGCCGAGCAGCAGGGCCAGTGCCTCGTACCACTCCATCAGTCGGCAGCCTTACTCATGGATGCCCGCCTCTCCGGAATGAAGAAGGTCACGCCCAAAGGTGAAGCGGGAAAACTCGATGGCCATCAGGCCAAAGGAAATCGGAAAGGTGATGGTCAGCAGCCAGCGCGGATAAAAGTAAGCACGGACATCGAAATCGTTGCGCTCAAGATTGGTCGCCACCAGATCGATGCCTTTCCAGGTCAGGATCAGGCAGACCACGACACACGCTCCAGCCACCGTTCGGCTCAAAACGCGCCGCAGAGCAGGCGGCAGTATGGCGGTCACGAGCTCGATATGCACATGGCCCTTCTTGCGGACCAGCCATGGGGCACCCAGCATGGTCATGTACAAAATGGCATATTCGGCGGAGGTGAAAAGCCAGGCAAAGGGCTGCACACCGGCATTGCGCATCATCACCGACGCGATCACCGAAACCATCAGCCACAGGAGCATGGCAGCCGCGATCAACGCCATGGCATCGACAAAGCGGTCGTAGAGGCGGGTGAGAAGGGGCATGGGCGCGCTCGTGGCCGGAGACTGGATGACGCGGCGCCCCGATGAGGTGCCGCGTCATCCGTGGACGATCAGTCCATTGCAGGATCGTAGAACAGTTCGATCAGCCTGTCATAGTTTCCGGCACCCTGAGGGCTTTCTTCCATCAGCGTGCGCATGCGGTTCCACGTGGTGGAGCGTGCCGCCTCCAGATAAGCCGCACGTGCCTCGCCTTCGAGTTCGAAGACCTGCATCCCGCCCTCTTCCAGGGCGGCAAAATCCTCGTCTCGCTTGGCGCGCAGGGCTTCCACGCTCATGCGCTCATGCTCGATGGCGACCTCCTGAACAATGGCCTGAGCCTCTTCGGACAGGCTGTTCCATTTCTCCAGATTGACGATGACGCCAAGGTCCGTGGAGAAGAAGTTGGGCTCGATGCGCCAGTTGAGAAACTCGTTCCAGCGCAGATCGATCAGGCCGATCTGTGTCCATCCGGTGGCATCCACTGTGCCACGTTCTAGCGCGGAGTAGACGTCGCCGGTAGGCAGATCGATGACCTGTGCCTGGAGGTAATCGGTGAAGAAGGCGTTGTAGACCGCGTTACCGCGCAGGCGAATATCGTCGATCACCAGATTGCCGTCTGCGTCCACACTCGGCTCGTTAACCGACCAGAGATTGTAAGTGACGCCGGAGTCGAACCAGCCGAGATAATAAAGGCCCATCTTCTCCTGATGGATCTCATTGATCAGATCGATGCCGCCATTTTCACGGGTTTCAATCGCAGTGAGATTGGACGCGACCAGCGCATCCTTCTCCGGCAGCGCACCGCCATAGAAAGAACCCGGCGTATAGACCATGTCGACAACGCCATCGCGTACCGCATCGGGCTGCTGGAACATACCAATGGCTTCCGGGCCACCAAGAACCTCGATCTGCACCACGCCTTCGCCACGCTCGTTCACCATATCGACGAACGACAGGAAGCTCTGCGTGTAGATCAGTGTTTCAGGGAAGGCGTGTACCGCCGTAATTGTGTCTTCAGCCCAAGCAGCGCTTGCCAGCAGGGTCGATGCGGCCAGTGTGCCGACGCTTAAGGTTTTTCTCATAGTCCTCTCCTTTTGGGTTCCGGCGGCATTCTTGTTGACCGTCCGAAGGGTGGCGCGCGGGGCACCGGTTGGTTGGCCGGGCTGGAAAGCCCGTCGGGTTTCAGGTCTGCCCGGATGCCTCCACATCCAGGGAAGCCCAGGGGCGTGCCACAAGATCATTCTTGCGAAACGCGGCAATGGTTTCGGCATGGCTGGCCGTCATATCGATATCGTCCCAGCCTTCGATGAGTTTGGTGCGCCAGACAGGGTCGAGCGCGAAGCCAAGGTTGAGATTGCCAAGCACAATCCGGCAGGTCTTGAGGTCGATTACGAGGCTGTGTGCGCCGTCGCCAAGAGCTTTGGTCAGCGCCTCACCGTCCAATTCACTGACGCGAGCTGGCAACAACCCGTTGTTCACCGCATTGGCGGCGAAGATGTCGCCGAAGCTAGGGGCGATGACGGCGCGGATGCCGAAGTCGGCCAGCGCATAGACGGCAGCCTCGCGTGACGATCCGCCACCGAAGTTCCGGCCGGCCACCAGAACCGACACGCCGTCGTGTCGGTTGAGCGGAAAATCCCGACGCGGCTCTCCTGCCGCATCGAGACGCAGGTCGTGCAGCAGGTAGCGGCC
>JANQJE010000011.1 GCA_028281795.1 Cohaesibacteraceae bacterium
GCTTCTTCAGCTCACGCACCTGCGCCTGCTGTTCTTTGCTGAGCGGCTCGCCGGTCGAGGATGTGGCGCCGGGCTGGCTCGGTTTCTCCGGCCGGTCGCCAGCTTTTTTCTCCGCACCAGCACCGGAAGCCTCGGCAACCGACGGGCTGCGAGGTGTGGCAAGGGGGGCAGACAGGGCTGAGCCAAGTTCCAAAGGTCACTCCGACAAAGCACCGCAAAACTCAGGCAAAATGGTCAGCAAATCCTTACCGGCTCACTCAGGATACGCAGCCTTGGATCACATATGTGTGAGCGTCTGCATCCTGGCATCGAGTAAGGGTTTCCACGCAACTCATCCAAGCCTAGATAGAGGCCATCTCCATGCGCCGAACGATGACGGCATCACTCCAACGGTCGGAACTCGCCGCGCAATCAACCCAAGACAAGCATTGAAGGATGGCGTCATGACGACCCAGACCAAACCGATCGACCTTTATTTCTGGCCAACACCCAACGGCTTCAAGGTCACGATTTACCTGGAAGAACTGGACATTCCCTACACCGTTCACCCCATCAACATCGGCCAGGGCGATCAGTTCAAACCGGAGTTTCTTGCCTTCTCACCCAACAACCGTATGCCCGCCATCATCGACCCTGAAGGACCGGATGGCGAGCCGATCTCGGTTTTCGAGTCGGGGGCAGTTCTGCAATATCTCGGGCGCAAGTTCGGGGCGTTCTATCCCAGCGATGAACGCGGCCGCGTGAAAGTCGAAGAATGGCTTATGTGGCAGATGGGCGGGTTCGGTCCGATGCTTGGCCAGAACCATCATTTCAACCAGTATGCTCCCGAAGACGTGCCTTATGCCAAAAAGCGCTACACGGATGAGACCCATCGTCTCTACGGCGTTCTCAACAGGCAGCTTGAGGGCAGGGACTACATCACTGGCGAGTATTCCATTGCCGACATGGCCTGCATTGGCTGGGCAAAAGGCTGGGAAAACCAAAAGATGGATATCAACGAGTTCCCGAACGTCGATCGCTGGCTAAAGACCATGATGGCGCGTCCTGCCGTCGAGCGTGGTCTGGCTGTCGGCAAAGAGTTCCGCAAACCGATGTCGGACGATGACAAGAAAGTGCTGTTCAACCAGCGTGCCCGATAAATGAAACTAGCCTGGCGGCCTGCTCTGGTGCCGCCAGGTTCCGTTTCATCGCTTCAGCCTAGCCTCTGCCGGCAACAGGGGAAAGCTGGTGAAGATCGACACCCAGATTGGATAGGCTCGCCGCATAAAGAAGCTCCGGCGGCGTGTCGAAGAGAGACGATGAACTCATCGGTGCGTGCAACCACGCATTTTGCAGAATCTCCCGATCCAGTTGGCCATCGTCCCAACTGGCAAAGCCCAACGCCAGGAGAAACTGCTCCGGTCCTTTGCCGCTGCTGATGTCGCGCAGCACATCGAGTGTGGTGCTCAGATGCACATCATCGCTCACCGCAACGGTTCCCTCGCGCTCCAGAACGTCGGGAGAGTGGAGAACGAAGCCACGGCTTTTCTCCACAGGCCCGCCCAGAAGAACCCGCGCACCCAGACGCTCTTCAAGCGCCTCCGCACTTTGTTTGCCATCAAGAAGCTCAAGTTCGGTGAGCACATCGGCAACGCTGCGTTTTTGACTCGGCCGATTGACCACAACGCCCATTGCCCCCTGATCATCATGCACGCACATGTAGATGACGGTCCGCTCGAAGCGGGAGTCGCCTATGGATGGCATCGCGATAAGGGCTTGACCGGCAAGGCTTGGAAATTGATCCATGATGGCTCTCGCCTCAATAGGGTCTGTCGAAGACGTGCGGGATGAAAAAAGGAAAAGATGGCTGCATGAGGACTCCATTGTTTGCCTCTCTCACACAGAAAGGCCAGCACAAAGTCATGAAACTGGTGAACTGTTGTCTCATCGCATGGGTTCTGGTCCTTTCCAATCATACCGCCCAGGCGCGCGATCAGGCCTCGATCACGCTGGAAGGGGCTACGATAAGCCTTCAGGCTGCTCCGGCAATGGCAACAAGTCTGTTGGCGGAAACACTGACACTCGCCGATGACGAACGGCTCATTTTTCTCTTCATCGACCTGAACGAAGGCTGGAAAACATACTGGCGCTTACCCGGGCGCTTTGGATTCGCACCGGTTTTCGACTGGCAGGGAAGCCACAACCTGGCGGACGCCCGGATCGTCTTTCCCGAGCCGGAACTGTTTGACGAGGCCGATGGACAGTCCATCGGCTACGCAGCTCCGACCCTGTTGCCGGTTGTTTTGCGGGCAGCCATACCGGAGATACCAGTCGACATACAGCTCGAGTTGGAAATAGGGCTTTGTGCCGATCTCTGCGTGCCCGAACGGGCAACCCTCTCGGGCTCCTCAGCTGAACTGGCTTCCGGGCCAGGTCCGTCCATGGCTCAACTCTTTGACCTGGCCAGCGACTTGCCGGGCGAGTCAGATTCTTTGACGCCAACAATGCTGTCAAAAGTGGACAACGTTTTGCGGACGGAAGCTATGGAGAACGTACAAGAAGGCACCTTCGCAATCGCGGAGGACGCACGGCATCATGCACTCCTCTTGCCAGTGGAAGGGCAGACGTCCCTGAGCGGCTTCTGGCCGCACGATGCTCTTCCCACGAGGCTTACATTGGTGTTTGAGCGCGGGCAGATGCAGATACGGGATGCCGCACCTCAAGAATAGGGAACCCGGCTTCTGGTCTTTGCGTCTTCGCCCTATACATGAATGAGGAACCCGCCCCAGGAGTCATCTCCCAATCGATCAAGGAGCAATCATGCCGCTAACCGTTGGCCAATCCATTCCCGATGTACCGCTTGCCGCCATCACCGACGATGGCCCTGAGGAAATGAGCAAGAGCGCGATTTTCGCCGGCAAGAAGGTGGTGCTGTTCGCCGTACCAGGCGCGTTCACGCCCACCTGCAACAACAATCACCTGCCAGGCTATGCCGAACATGCAGAAGCCATCAAAGCCAAGGGCGTGGACACGATCGCCGTCGTTGCCGTCAACGACGTGCATGTCATGAAAGCCTGGAAAGACGCGAGCGGCACAGGCGACGCTGTTCTGTTCCTCGCCGATGGCAGTGCGGCCTTCACCAAGGCTGCCGACATGGTTCTCGACGCGACAGCGTTCGGCATGGGCATCCGGTCGTTGCGCTACGCCGCCTTGGTGAACGATGGCGTGGTCAGCAAGATCGCCGTGGAGGATTCACCTGGCGAAGCGCAGGTCTCCGGCGCCGCGGCAATGCTTGCCATGCTTGACGAGTAGTAAAAACCGAAGATGCAAAAGGTAAAGGCGTATGCTCAGCGTCTTTACCTAAGTCAGAATTTGCCGGGTTTTGCACGGTTAGCAAAGGTTACAAGCTTACCGAAAAATGAAAACTGTATTTGCTTTCAATTAAGGGCAAATTTTAGCGACCCGTTCAAGCATGCCCGCCATACTCCCTCCCGACGTTTGGGGACACCCGGCCACATAAGCCAATGGGAGGCACACACTATGGCTCGTCTAGCATTGAATGAATTTGAAGCTGGCTATCTCGGCCAGCGCACCGAAGATTGCGATCTCTTCTTCGATCTCGGCATGATGTACGCAACCGGCCGTTCGGTCGCCATCGACCTGATTGCGGCGCACAAATGGTTCAACCTCGCATGCCTTCGTGGCAAGCAGGCTGCCAAGAGTTATCGTGAAGAAATCGCGGCCGAGCTTTCGCAACCACAGCTCGCGCAAGCGCTTCAGGCAGCACGCAGTTTTCTTGCAGCGCAGCACGGCTGAAACGCCTGTCTGCAGGTGCTAACAAGCCGTTAATGTTGCATTGCACCCAATGCATAGCTGATGTGTTTCTTTGGGTCTCCAATCCGGTGGGGAAGGGGTCTATATCGCTCTTGTCCAATCCCCCCGGACATTTCGAGATTTAAGGATTACCGACTATGCCAATGATCAAAGCCATCGCGTCTGGCGTTGAAACCGCCCTGGCGTCTTACCGTGAACATCGTTTGCGCGCAGAGCGCGAACGCCTGACCGAACTCCAGTTCGCCCGTGAAATGCGCACCCGCGCCGAACCCGGTTCGACTGAGTTCTACTACTACAACGCCATCGTGAAGAACTGCGGCGGCTGGTAAGCAGCCTCGCAGTCGCGATCACAGCGTATCAAGATACACGAAAGCCCCGGTCAGCGGGGCTTTCTGCGTTTTAGAGACACCTCATACCGTTCCACCGGCAACAGCCAATCAGGACTTGTCCTCCGATTCCGGTCCGGGGAACGGGACAAACCGATCCCAAAACTCTGAAACCGGCCGTACCCAGATGTCCTGCCGCGTGTCGGGATTGAGCGTCTGATAGCAGACCACGGGCGTCAGGTCGGCCTCCAGCGTCGCCAGGGAAATCACCCGGTAGCGCCCGCCTTTCGCATGAATCCATATCGAGCCGGGCAGAATGGGTGTTTCGATCGAGCGCTCAAGTGTCTGCAACGGCCTTGCCCGCGCGTCCTCATCCCCAACGAGAATCCCGTTCTTGTCCCACTTGGCCTTGATCTTGGCTTTGATACCCATGGTCTGATCTCCAACTTCTGGCCTTGGCCCATCCTTCACGCACACACGGCATCCGATAAAGCAGATAACGCAGGCGTCAACAGGCCGAAGGAAGCCGTCGATGTCGGCAGCTGGCGCTTTCCGGTTTCATTGAACTCGGAACGGAACGTTTCTGTCCATCGGGCGGGCAGGGGGCTTGCCAAATCACAGGAAACCTTGCATCTGCGGGCTATGGGCACGTGGCCGAGTGGCTGAAGGCGCTCCCCTGCTAAGGGAGTATACGGTGTTGAGCCGTATCGAGGGTTCGAATCCCTCCGTGCCCGCCATAGCGCTTTCGCTTGGCGAAAGCGCGGAACAAGCGGCAGGCGTTTGCATAGCAAATGCCGAGAGCGCTTGAGTTGGGTTCGAACATCTCTCCGCCATTTGCCGTTGATTGTACGACGTTTCTCTACCCTTCCTCGACGGCTGCTTTACGGACCTAGCGGGCGTCTTGGCTGGTGACGACTTAGTCGGCCGCCTCAACGACCGCCGCAAGGTTCCGGAGAGATGACTTCAAACCGGCAGCGTGATCCTCTGGTCGGATAGCTTCCGGAACGTTCTCACAGACGACCGAAACAGTTGTCTTCTGACCGACCTTGCCGAGCGTCCAAGTCTGCTTCATCGCGCCCTCGAAACTCGGATCAGTCGCGTCAAAAACAACTCTCTGTACGACCTGCCTTCTAGGCTCAAGGTGATCGAACACGACGCGAAATCTGTCTTCGTGCTTGCTTGTCTTGCCAAGCATAGCGGGTGCTTCCCGGTGATAGTATAGGCTCATCACGTAACCGCCGCCGTCGGTCGGGTCGATCTCGTGAACCTTTCCACTCATGCCAGCAGGGGGCAGCCATCTCTCAAGCAGCGCCGGTTGAAGAAAGGCGCGGTAGACGTCGTCTGGAGAAGCAGAGATCTGTCGCTCTGCGCGGTCGATACGTTGTAAAGTCATACTTTGCGTCACCACAGATCCGGATCGCAGAAGATTTCGATATGAGCTCGAAGCGGCCATTTGCCTGGCCTCCGGTTTGCGCAATATGGCGCCGCGCCGGAGCTTGCTTCAGTTGCTCAAATAGTCCTCAAGCTTGGCCAGTATCGAACCCCAGCCACTGGCGCGCATCTCCGCTGTCTCGCCTACACCAAGAAAGACCGATTGATCGATAAGCGTCAGAATGGTGCCCTCGTCATCGGGTTCGAAATCCAAAGTCATCATTGTGGTCGAAGAGGCCACACCGCTCCTTGCAGACCGCATGACACCGGCAGAAACGATCCGCCTATTTGGAACGATCAGCAGATAACGTCCATAGCTTTCAGCATCAGGGTCTTCGCGAGGTCCAAACCTTGATTGCTCTACGCCGTCCTCTTTGAAGTCCTGACTGAACTCAGCGATCACCCAGTCCTCGCCCGGAACGTCCCACTGGATCCGCTCTTCCCTGTCGGCCCAAGCCCTGAAAACCCGCTCCGGAGCCGCCGCTAGCTTACGTTCGAACGTGATCGTATCGGGTGTAATCTTCACATTGGTCATTCCGTGTCATCCCTGTCGAGAAAAGCTTCAAGTCGGTCGAGACGCCGCTCCGTTCGACGCCTACGTTCGGCGAACCACGCTTCAACTGCGGCCAGTTTCTCTTGTTCAACCCTGCAGAAGCGTGTTCTTCCCTTCTTCTCCGTAGAGATGAGACCAGCCGCTTCTAGAAGGCGCAGATGCTGACCGACGGCCGATAGGGACATGGGGAGTTGATTGGCGAGTTCACCAACGCTCGCGGGCCGCTCACACAAATAAGCAACGACCGCCCTGCGCGTTGGATCGGCCAAGGCTGCGAAGGAGGCGTCAAGCTCTCTCGAATACTGAAGCATATACTTCAGTATCACATGGAGCAAAATGCACAACCCCCTTTGAGCTGACCTCTGCTGTCACGGCGAACCAGGAAACATGGTTGCAAAGCCGTCAAAGCCACGAGGCATTAGGAAACGCGCACAACATCAATGTGCCGGTGAAGCGCGCGCGCGCTGCTTCGCATAACTGATCAATACATCGGATCATGCCGTCGTATCATCATAGTGCGGTAACACCGGGCAGATCGAAGCCACTGGTTGCCGCGTCGGTCGAGACCGGCGTGATATCGGTGTTCTTGCCGTCACATCGGCTGACCGTTTGAATGCAGATTGAACCGCTGCCAATCTCTACCATCATTATGGGATCGATGCCGACGACATCGTTCAAGCGGTCAACAAATCAAGGCGGGGCAACCAGTTCGACTCTTCGGCTGATCAGGAAAAACAAAAAGGGGAATATCTATGTGTCATCCAGCCATCATGGAGTACGTCAAAGGCAAAGCGCTTAGCCGACGGGATTTGTTTCGTGGCTCCGCAGCAGCAGGTGCAGCTATTGTCGCCTCCAGCGCCATGTCTCCCCGACCACTCATGGCTCACACGCCGAACCGTGTTGTCGATGTAACTCACACCCTGACCCCAGACTTTCCAACCTTTTCCGGTGAGAAGCAGTTCTTCGAAGAGGACATCTTCAACTACGCCGACCACGGCTTTAACCTCAAAGAGATCCGTCTGAACGAGCATATAGGCACCCACATTGATGCGCCACTGCACTTCACTGACGGCGGGACATCGGTTGATGAAGTGCCGGTCGAGTCCCTTGTCTGTCCGCTGGCCATTGTCGATATCCGCGAAAAAGCAGACGCCAACCCGGATGCGCAGGTAACACCTGACGATCTGACTGCATGGATCGCGGCCAATGGCCCTATTCCTGCTGGCGCGTGTGTCGCACAGAACTCGGGATGGCAGGCCAGGTTGGGGACAGACGGGTTCCGCAACGCTGATAGCGAAGGCGAAATGCACTTCCCCGGGTTCCATGTCGAAGCTGTTCAGATGCTACTTGAAGAGACCGAGGCGGGCGGTGTCGGCGTTGACACGCTTTCTATCGACTATGGGCCTTCAGCAGACTTCGCCACCCACTACCGCTGGCTACCTGCCAACCGCTGGGCCGTTGAGAATATGGCCAATCTTGACCAGTTGCCCGCAACCGGTGCGACACTTGTTGTTGGTGCGCCCAAGCACCAGGGCGGAACTGGTGGTCCATGCCGCCTGATCGCACTGGTCTGATGGGAACCGTTCGACTTCTGGACGATGACGCGCTCGCGCCTCGTGCACGAGCGGTCTTTGACGATATTCGTGCCACCCGCGGCACCCAGTACATCAACAATTTCTGGAGAGCGCTGGCGCACGATCCGGCAACCCTGGAAGCGGTTTGGTCCCGTCTCAAAGAGGTCATGGGGCCTGGAGAACTCGATCCGCTGACCAAGGAGTTGATTTACTTAGCGGTTTCGACAGCAAATGGCTGCTCATACTGCATCCACTCCCATACCGCCTCGGCTAGGGTCAGGACTCATTCATATGACTGAAATGGCGTTCGATATGGCAAGCGATACAAGGAAAAGTCCGAAGAGCGGGGTTTATCCCCCGGTCAAGGACTTTGACGCCGTAGGGCGCCGGCAGATCGAGCGTCCTTCGGATCGGGCGGGTTTGCACGGGCTGCTGTGTCGCAACCCCTTGAAAGTCGCAAGACTTCTCGCGGGCTTGCTCCTTGCATCCGCACAAATGCGCCTCGACCATTTCAACCAGATGAATGAGTCCTGACCCTAAAGCAAAAGGCATGACGAATGAGATGCACGCCGAACTTATCGCCGTGATCGGAATGGCGATGCAGACAGACACCAACCCAGTACCGGGAAGCTGCTTCGGCATGTCCCCCTCAGAGTTTTGGCAGGCGGCTCACGAACAAAGTGGGCAGCGGCTTCATCGCCCAATCGATGATGAGGCGGAGGAAGCCTTTTGGCGAGATTATGCAGATGGCTACGACCAAAAAAGCCCGCTTGCCGCCTGCTCGACCGAATTAATCGCCGATGTGCAAGCAAGTTTGGGTGCCAAATGGCACATGGTGGAGATTGGCGCAGGCTCGGGTGCTTTCACACGTCGTTTGGCGCCGATGCTTTCCAGAATCACGATTGTTGAACCTTCAGCCGCGATGCGCGCTGAGTTTCAGCGGCTGTGGGACGGTGCTGTAGCGGTCGATACGATGGGCAGCAAATGGGAAGATGCACCAAGCATGGATGCTGATTTCGTGTTCGGAGCGAACGCGTTCTACCGCATCAGGAACATTGCGGCGGCGCTCCTCAAGATGAACGATATAGCGCGGCATCGGGTTGCCCTGGTCCAGACTATCGGCCGCCCTCATGCCAATCCGCTCACGCTCACGGTTGATGGCAGGACTTGCGAGCGCGAAAGGGCAAATGCCCTGTGCGATGTCCTTGGCCAGTTAGGCATCGGATATCAACGCCGCGACTATCGGATTGCTCGACCGGATGGTCCGGGCATGGCCGCTCTGATCGATTGGGTGCCAAACAGATCTCAATAACAGTCCAGCATGGGATGGCGATGGACTTGATAACAGGTGGACAAACATAGCTGCCGCTACACCTTCCGTTTGCTTGACAGGGTGCTGCGACTTGATCATCCTGGCCGCGATGGTTTTGGCCGGGCAGCGATGCAGGCCGGATGAAAAGGGAACACGGTGCGGTGTAGCCAACAGGCGCCAAATCCGTGACTGCCCCCGCAACTGTGAGCGGAAAGCCCGTCAGCGACAAACCACTGGGATCGGTGTTCGCCATCATCCTGGGAAGGTGCTGAAGGGCGACGACCCGCGAGTCAGGAGACCTGCCATCACGTAACTTACAACCTCGGGCGGGGTGCCCCGATACGGTGACGTGATGACGACGAACGTTTTTCAGACATTTGCATGGCCTTGCGGCCTGCCTTCATCGCCCGTCTTTCGATACCCGCTACGGCTTCGGGAGATGATGCGCCATGCTTACCCAGAATCGGGTTTGCCTAACGGTCTGCACGCGTTGCCGACCTTCTGATTTTGCCGGACCGGACAATGAGCGGCCGAGCCGTCATCTTGCTCCCCGCACGCTCAGATTCTGTCTTTCCTCATCCTTCCCGGGTGCCGACATCGCACCCGGTTCGCTCCAATGGCCGCTATGAGCGCGCTTGCGCAACTGCCGAGCCAAGAACGAGCTGATCGTTCCAAAACGCTGCACACCGCACACCGGTCATGCCGGCGATTCTGTCGACCTCGCCCTTTCAGACACACAACCGTAAGGAGTATTACCTTGAAACTGCTGCCGATTATTGCCTTCGCGAGCCTGCTACCGCTCGCCACCCACGCCCATGCAGACTCCGACTTTCCTTATGTCGACGAGAACTGCGGTTACACCACCACTTATGATGCTCCGCCAGAACGGGCAGTGACACTCTCCAACAACGCCACGGAGCTGATGTTGGCTTTGGGGCTGGAGGCCCAGATGGTTGGCACGTCCTATATGGCGAACATGACGATCAGCCCGCAATATGAGGAAGCCTATAACACGGTGCCTATCCTGTCGCCGCTGGTTGCAACGACCGAGCAACTGATCGATGCGGAAGCCGACTTTGTGTATGCGGGCTATCCCGATGGCTTCTCTGAGAGCCGTCATACTCGGGATCAACTGCACGACCTCAACATGACGACCCGGCTCAACACCGAAGGCTGTAACCTGGGCAAGTTTGGCTTCGATGAGCTTTACGAAGAAATTCGTTCGGTCTCTGGCATCTTTGGCGTCGCTGAACGCGGCGAGGCGCTCATTGCCAACATGCAAGCGCGAATTGCCGATATCGAAGAGCGCTTGGAAGGTGTCGAGCCCATTCCAGTGTTCATCTACAATGGCGGTGAAGACACACCAAGGGCCGTTCTGGGCAACACGATGCTCAGCCATGTCGTCGGCCGTGCAGGTGGCATGAACATTCTGGGCGACATCGATAACCGCTATGGCAGCACTTCCTGGGAGCAGCTTGTCGAGCAGGCTCCCGAGCACATCGTTGTGTTCTACTCCGGCACGTCCAGCGGCCAGGTGGTCGAGAACCCCGAAGTCAATCTTGGCCAGGCCCGCGTCGCAACATTGGAGGCCAACCCGATTATCGCTGGCGTTCCTGCCGTTGAGGAGGATGCCTACACGTTGATCGTATCGGTGATCGGTCAGCCTGGCCCAAGCTCTGTTGATGCGTTGGAAAAACTTGCGCGCGCCTTTCATCCAGAGGCGTTTGAGTAAACGACTGGAACTCCGCGCGTGAGCGAAGCACACATCACCGACAAACAGGGCGACCTTCAAGAACGGGACGCCTTACTTGCAACCTTGCGCGCCGCGCCGCCGCCGAAGGTTGCGCCAGACATAGGATTGCCCGAACCCGGTCCTACAGCCGTCGGACGTGGGCGCTATGCAGCTGTGCTGGCCGCTATGTTCGGGCTGATCGGCGTCGCCGTACTCGCCGGCATGATGGTTGGCTCGGTGACCATCCCAGCCGGTACGGCGCTGTCGATTCTGATACACTGGATTTCTGGTGGCTTGCTGCTGGAACCTGACTGGCGCGAGGCACATGAGATCATCATCGTGCAGACACGCATCCCGCGTGTGATCCTTGCAGCCGTCGTAGGCGCAAGCCTTGGGGTTGCGGGCATGGTCATTCAGGCCATCGTCCGCAATCCATTGGCAGGCCCATCCATCCTCGGCGTGTCATCGGGCGCGGCAACGGGCGCTGTCATCGTCATGCGTTTTGGCCTGCTGTTTTTGGGCGCTTTCACATTGCACATCGCTGCCTTCGTAGGTGGCTTAATCGCACTCACGATCGTCTTCTGGATAGCACGCACAGGCGGCAACATGACGCCGACACGGCTTGTTCTTGCCGGCATTGCGATCAGCGCCGTTTTGTCGGCGCTAACCAGCCTTCTGGTCCTGACTTCGCCCGATCCTCAGCTTGCCGCTCGGGTTTTGTTCTGGACTTTAGGTGGCTTTGGGAGTGCGCAATGGAGTCTGCTTCCCATTCCCGTCGCCGCATTGGTTATCGGGCTTGGAACCATGCTCGTGCAGGCACGGCGCTTAAACCTTCTTATGGCGGGAGACGAGAGCGCCGTGGCACTCGGTCTTGATGTCGAGCGCTTTCGGCGCGCGATGTTCGTGCTCACTGCAGGCCTGACCGGGATCACCGTCGCTGTATCCGGTGTGATCGGCTTTGTAGGGTTGATCATGCCGCACATCGTGCGGCTCATGGTTGGGGCTGACCATCGCAAGGCACTACCAGCGGTGGCCTTGCTTGGTGCAAGCTTCACAATCGCAGCTGATCTCGTCGCACGCTCGATCATTGCTCCGCTTGAACTGCCCGTTGGTATCGTGACGGCGCTGGTCGGCGGACCGTTCTTCATCTGGCTCCTGCGACGCGATGCACGCAGCCTGGGCGTTACGCGATGACAATACAACCTGGCACTCTTTCGCTCATCGACGTCAGCGTCGAGATAGCAGGGCACCGGCTTGTGGACGCCATCAGCTTCGATGTGGGACCCGGCGAAATGGTTGGACTTCTCGGTCCCAATGGCGCGGGGAAATCCACCTTGCTGCGCACTATCTACAAAGTGGTGAAACCAGCCATGGGAACGGTTCTCGTCAATGGCAATGATGTCCAACATCAAACATCGGCCTGGGTCGCGCAGAACGTTGCTGCCGTCCTTCAGGATATGCCGGCAGATTTTCCCCTGACGGTCCGTGACGTGGTGACTATGGGCCGCTCGGCGCATAAGGCCTTGCTTGAACCCGACACCGCCCATGACAGATGTTTAATCGATGCTGCTTTGAAGCTGCAACGGCTGGAAGCCTTGCAAGACCGTCCTTTTCGAACCTTGTCTGGCGGGGAACGGCAGCGGGCGTTGCTCGCTCGCGCCCTCGTCCAACAACCTTCCATCCTCGTGCTCGACGAGCCGACCAACCACCTCGATATTCGCTACCAGCTTTCACTTCTGAAGTTTGTGCGCGAACTGGGCATTACGGTCGTCGCGGCACTGCATGATCTGAATCTTGCTGCGATGTTCTGCGACCGCCTTTGCCTCATGCAGGGTGGTCGAATGGCTGCATTGGGGCGGCCAGATGAGGTGCTGACGAGTGAACGTATCAATAAGGTTTACTGTGTCGAGATGGTGGTTCAGCGTCACCCAAGCACGGGCAAGGTCTTTTTACTGCCGGCTTAGGATTTGGACCCACCAGTCATCAGCTGTCTCTTCAGCGTGCGTTCGACCTCGTCCTTTAGGGTCAGGTATTTGTCGCACTGCTCCTGTAGAGTGATCATCGTTGTTGTCTCCAGGCACCAGGTACTATGTCGACACAAATGAGAGATGCTCTGTCCACCGCCGACGTATGGGACGCGCACGCATCAGACTATGCGCAGCTGTTCACGCCGCTTACAGGTTATGTGGCCCGGTCGATGGTTTCTATTGTGGAGGAACGGCTTCCGACTGCACCGAATATTCTCGACGTGGCCTGCGGACCGGGAGAACTCTCGGTTGCAGCAGCTAAGTTGTGCGCGGAACTCGGTGGTGGTTCAGTCTTAGCCACCGACATATCGCCCGCAATGGTTGCCCTCACCAAGCGGGCCTTATCTTCCATCGACGCCAACACCCGGTGCGAGGTGCGCGACGGGCAGGCGTTGGACTTGGATCATGCCACCTTCGATGCTGCCTTTTCATGCTTTGGCATATTCCTCTTTCCGGACCGCCGAGCTGCATGGAGGTCCGCGGTAGACGCCCTGCGCCCTGGCGGCCATCTTGTCACGTCGGTTTGGAGAGGCCCGGAGCATAACGAACTTGCCCGCGCTCAGACGGAGCCATTGATGTCCGCTTTGCCCAAGCGGTTGATGGATCCACCACTTCGGCCGTTATGGGCCGAGATCACCACGGCCGAGGGATTGCTTCAGGAAGTTATGGAAACGGCGCCGCTGGAAGATGCCGAAACTCATATCATCGACGCGACGCTGGCACTGCCGTCTCCAGATGCGATGTGGCGCGGCATGATTGGGAATCCTGTAACTGGAGCACTGATCGGCCAGTGCGATCCTGTAGAGAAAGACGCGGTCAAGCACGCAGTCTTGGCAGCGTTCATGGAGCGATCGGGAGGCGCAAACCGGCCCCTTCTTCTCAATG
>JANQJE010000024.1 GCA_028281795.1 Cohaesibacteraceae bacterium
CAGCCCTGCCGCCCATCGTTTTTGGCGGGCCCGGCGACCCTCTGCCAGCGAACTTTGAAGACCTCCCCCCACGCGCCGCCCATGGGATTTTTGCAACGATTTTTATGCTGCTGCGATGTGTGCTGCGATCAGCAGCATAAAAATCGTTGCAAAAATCCCATGGGCGGCGCGTGGCGGAAGGTCTTCAAAGTTCGCTGGCAGAGGGTCGCCGGACCCGCCAAAAACGATGGGCGGCAGGCCTGCCATGGCGCTCATTGCGATCCCTGATCCGACCATTCCGAACACCATAAGATACATGCTCCAGTGTGCCCAACTGGCCAATCTGTTCAGCATGGGGTTGCCGATGTCGGCTTTGGGCGGGTGATCTGTGCGGAGGCGTACAACGAGGCGGACCAGCATGAGCACCAGGATCGCGGCTCCGGCGGTCATATGGGATCGTAGAGCATCAATCTTGGCCGGGTCGTCGTTGGGGATCGGATCGAGAGCGAACGTGCCCATCGCCAATGCAACGAAGATCATAAGAGCCAGCAGCCAATGAAGGGTAACGAGTGCGGGGTGGTAGCGCGACATAATGGGTCTCCTTCATCGCTCGTCCGTCATAGACCTTAGCGCCAAAGCCTAAAACTTGCAATATGCAAATGTTGCGAATTGCTATTGTTTTGGCTAGGCCCGCTGTATGGGTTGTGAATCATGACAGACGATCCCGGGCAGCTTGCCGCTTCCATTCGCGAAACACGGCAAGGCAGCACAGGCTGGCTGATCCAAAGGCTTGCCGGTCAGTTGGATCGGGCTATGGAAAGGGAACTGGCTCCGCTTGGGCTGACGGTTCAGTCGTTCGCGATCGTCATGGCACTGCTGGAAGAGGAAGGCCTGACGCAGACGCAGATCGGCGGGCGCTTCAAAGCGCCGCCCTACGCGATCACCCGCGCCATCGATGCGCTGGAAAGCGATGGGTTTCTGGAGCGCCGTCCTCATCCAACGTCGCGGCGCACAAACACCGTCCATGCCACGGACAAAGCGAGACAGCTGGCACCGGCACTTATGGACATCGTTGCCAAGGTAAATGCGCGTCTTCGCGCAGAGCTGGGCGACTGCGATGCCGGTAATGTGCACGAGTTGCTGCGGCGGATGCTGGAGAGCAACGATCTGCTGAAATGCTAGGGTCCTGACCCCAAAGCTAGCGTGGCTTCACGCCGTTCAGGATAATGCTCAAAACGGCCTGGGCGGCCTGATCGTGAAAGCCGGGTTTCTTCGACTGCGCGCCCGTTACAGCGTCGATCTGGGCTTCGAAATCAGCATAGTGCTGAGTGGTTGACCAGATCACGAAGATCAGGTGCACAGGGTCGACCGGGGCAAGCCTGCCGGCGTCGATCCAGCCTTGCAGGATGGTCGCCTTCTCCTCGACGAGCGATTTCAGCCGCGTTTCCAGAAAGTCGTTCAGGATCGGCGCACCGGCGAGGATTTCCGATGCGAAGAGGCGAGAGGCCTCCGGTCGATCTGCCGACATGCGCATCTTCATGGAAATGTAGCGGCGCAGCTCTTCCACCGGATCGGCATCGGGGTCGAGTGTCATCAGCGGGCGAAGCCAGTCCTCAACGATCTGCTCCAGAACAGAGCGGTAGATCGCCTCTTTGGACGGGAAGTAATAGAGAAGGTTGGGCTTCGACATTCCCGCTTTTTCGGCGATCGCGTCTATGGTGGCTCCATGATAGCCGCGGGTGGAGAATTCGAGGATGGCCGCACCGGCGATGGCGGCGCGGTTTTCCAGTTGAATGCGGCTTGCCTTTGGCGAAGAGTTTGCCTTGGGGGACGGGCTAAGCTTGGACACAGGCTGAAGGGTTCCTTTGGTCAGCGCCGTGAGGCTAGCGCGCGTGTGCGCCGATGTGCAAGACATCGCACATTCGACCATTTGGTCAAAATCTTGACGTGCGGGCATTTGCAGTCTTCACTGGTTCAAACCGATTGCAGACGACAGGGGGACGCACCATGGGTGCACAAGGCAATCAGCCTGGGGAAAATCTAAGGATCAACCCAGAGCGCCTCTGGGATTCGCTGATGGATATGGCGAAGATCGGACCTGGCATTGCCGGTGGCAACAATCGCCAGACGCTGACCGATGAGGACGGCGAAGGACGAGCCCTCTTTCAAAAATGGTGTGAGGATGCCGACCTTACCATGGGGCTCGATCAGATGGGCACGATGTTCATGCGCCGCGAAGGCACCGACCCGAACGCGCTGCCTGTTTATGTCGGGTCCCATCTCGATACTCAGCCGACGGGCGGCAAGTATGATGGGGTTCTGGGTGTTCTCGCCGGGCTTGAGATCATTCGCACGCTGAACGATCTCGACATCAAGACCAAGCATCCGATCGTTGTCACCAACTGGACCAATGAAGAGGGGACGCGCTTTGCGCCCGCCATGCTCGCGTCCGGCGTTTTTGCCGGCATTCACGAGCAGGACTGGGCCTATGAGCGCGCTGATGCCGACGGCAAGACATTCGGCGATGAACTGAAGCGGATCGGCTGGCGCGGCGAGGAACAGGTCGGCGACCGCAAGATGCATGCGTTCTTCGAACTGCACATCGAGCAGGGGCCCATTCTGGAAGCCGAGGGCAAAGACATTGGGGTCGTGACGCATGGTCAGGGTTTGCGCTGGATCGAGTGCACCGTGACCGGCAAAGAGAGCCATACCGGTTCAACACCGATGCCGATGCGCAAGAATGCCGGGCGTGGCCTGGCGCAGATCACCGAGCTTGTGCACCAGATCGCGATGGACAATGCACCGAATGCGGTGGGTGCCATCGGCCATATCGATGTCTATCCGAATTCGCGGAACATCATTCCAGGCAAGGTGGTGTTCACCATCGATTTCCGCAGTCACGAAATCGATACGTTGAAGGCTATGGTCGCGCGTTTCGAAGAAGAGGCGCCGAAGCTCTGTGATGCGCTTGGGGTCAGTTTAAGCCATGAGAGTGTCGGTGCGTTCGATCCTCCGGCGTTCGATGAAGACTGCGTGGCGATGATCCGTGCCGCCGCCGAGAGGCTCGGCTACAGCCATCGGGACATCATCTCCGGCGCCGGTCACGACGCCTGCTGGATCAACCGGGTTGCGCCGACCGCCATGGTGATGTGTCCCTGCGTCGACGGGCTCTCGCACAATGAGGCCGAAGAGATCACCAAGGACTGGGCGAGGGCCGGGGCTGACGTGTTGTTCCACGCCGTTGTCGAAAAAGCGGAGATTGTCGGCTGACGCGGGGGATTGCCGTCGGCCGAAGACCTGTTTCACCCCATCATCGGGAGATCAAGAATGACCACCATCATTAAGAACGGCACCATCGTCACCGCCGACCTGACCTATAAGTCGGATGTGAAGATCGAAGACGGCACGATTGTCGAGATCGGCGAGAATCTCTCCGGGGGCACGGAACTCGACGCGACCGGCTGCTATGTGATGCCGGGCGGGATCGACCCGCATGTGCATCTGGAAATGCCTTTTATGGGCACCTATTCGTCCGATGATTTTGAAAGCGGTACGCGCGCCGGTCTGTCTGGCGGCACAACGATGGTGGTCGATTTCTGCTTACCCAACCCGGATCAGTCGCTCTTGGAAGCCCTGCAGCGCTGGGACAACAAATCGACGCGCGCAAACTGCGACTATTCTTTTCATATGGCGATCACCTGGTGGGGTGAGCAGGTCTGGAACGAGATGGATGATGTGGTGAAACGCGGCATCAATACGTTCAAGCACTTCATGGCGTACAAGGGTGCGCTGATGGTGGATGACGATGAGATGTTCTCATCCTTCCAGCGCTGCGCCGCGCTGGGTGCGCTGCCTTTGGTGCATGCTGAAAATGGGGACGTGGTTGCCCAGCTTCAGGCCAAACTGCTGGCCGAGGGGAACAACGGGCCGGAGGCGCACGCCTATTCCCGCCCGGCCGAAGTGGAAGGCGAGGCGACCAACCGGGCCATCATGATCGCCGATATGGCGGGCGTGCCGGTCTACATCGTACACACCTCGTCGGAACAGGCGCATGAAGCGATCCGCCGGGCACGCCAGAATGGCATCCGCGCTTATGGCGAGCCGCTGATCCAGCATCTGACGCTCGATGATTCCGAATACAAGCATCCTGACTGGGACCATGCGGCACGGCGCGTGATGTCGCCGCCGTTCCGGGACAAGAAGCATCAGGACTCGCTCTGGTCGGGTCTTGCCGCCGGTTCGCTGCAAGTGGTGGCCACCGATCATTGCGCGTTCACCACCGAGCAGAAGCGCAACGGCATCGGTGACTTTACGTTGATCCCGAACGGGACGGGTGGCCTTGAAGACCGCATGCCGATGCTCTGGACCTATGGCGTTGCGACGGGCCGGCTGACGATGAACGAGTTCGTGGCCGTCACCTCCACCAACGTCGCCAAGATCCTCAACATGTATCCGAAAAAGGGCGCCATTCTTGTCGGTGCGGATGCCGATATCGTGGTGTGGGACCCTGAGAAGGAAAAGACCATCACAGCGGGAACGCAACAGTCGGCCATCGACTACAATGTGTTCGAGGGCAAGCATGTGAAGGGCCTGCCGCGTTACACGCTGACCAAAGGGTATGTCGCGATCGAGGACGGCGACGTGAAGACCCGCGAAGGTCACGGTGCGTTCGTTGCGCGAGAGCCGTTCCAGGCGGTCAACACCGCTTATTCGACCTGGAAAGAGGTGACAGCGCCGCGCAAGGTCGAGCGCACCGGCATCCCCGCGAGCGGGGTGTGAAGGAGATGGGCGTAAAGAGTCTTTTGACGGCTGCTTTGGCCGGTCTTGCTGTTGCTGGCTGTTCAACCACGTTGCCTGTCCAAGGCCAAATGGGGGATGGTTCAGATCGGTTTGCCGGGTCGGCCACCGGTTATCTAGACGGTGCAGGGACGCTGCAAATTACCACAGACCGTGGGGTCGGTTGTGTTGGTGAGTTTGTTTATGTGAACGAGCGCCGTGGTGAAGGAACGTTCATTTGTGATGATGGCCGGAGCGGTCCTTTCACCTTCGTTTCCACTGGGATGCGGGGTGTGGGTAGCGGCACGCTTTCGGGGCGTACGTTCACCTTCAGCTTTGGGTAAGTCGAATTGAGGCTTATCCTCACAGCCCTGATGGTGTTCGGCGCTACATCGGTGCTTGCGGCCGAACTCCCTATTTCCGGTGTTTACGGTGATGAACTCGGCTGTGCGCGTATCATTCCCGGACACGTCCCGGATGAGCCCGGCGGTATCAATGTCTTTCCTAGTGAGATCGAAGGGTATGAGTGGGGATGTACCTTTGCTGAAATCTGGCCTTATCCAAATGATTTTGGCCATGCTGTCCAAGGGATATGTATCGGTGAAGGCACACCCTTTTTGGAGCAGTACATTATTACACTCAGCCCGGTCGATCCGACGTTCATGACAGTCTTTTCCACGAGTGGAGACGTACGGTGGCAATTGAATCTTTGCGAGTCAAACCGGGGTGAAGGTGGCAAAGGATGATGCATCTCAAGAATGGCTGTGTTCTTGCATGGCTGCACTGCAAATTGTGACCCGATGAAAGTATCCGCGTGACCTCTCCGCCCGTTATCTCCGCTAACAGCCTCGACCTGACCTTTCAGACCAATGATGGGCCGGTGCATGCGCTGTCGGCTGTCGACCTCGACATTCACAAGGGCGAGTTTGTGTCGTTTATCGGCCCGTCGGGCTGCGGCAAGACGACGTTTCTGCGGGTCATCGCCGATCTTGAAACGCCGACGGGCGGCACGGTCACCGTCGGTGGCACCACGCCGCATCAGGCAAGGCTGAACCGGGCCTATGGCTATGTGTTCCAGCAGCCTGCCCTCTACCCCTGGCGGACAATTGAAGCCAATGTGACGCTCCCGCTGGAGATCATGGGCTTTGCCAGGGCCGAGCAGCGCGAACGGGCCGAGAAGGCCCTGGAACTGGTCGACCTTGCCGGGTTCGGCAAGAAGTTTCCCTGGCAGTTGTCCGGCGGCATGCAGCAGCGCGCGTCCATCGCCCGTGCGCTGGCGTTCGATGCGGATATTCTTCTGATGGATGAGCCGTTCGGCGCGCTGGACGAGATCGTCCGCGATCATCTCAACGAGCAGTTGCTTCAGCTTTGGGCCCGCACGACCAAGACTATCTGTTTTGTTACGCACTCCATTCCCGAAGCGGTCTATCTTTCCACCAAGATCGTGGTGATGAGCCCGCGCCCGGGCCGTGTGACGGATGTGATCGAAAGCACGTTGCCGAAGGAACGCCCGCTCGACATTCGCGAAAGTCCGGAGTTTCTCGGCATCGCTCACCGGGTGCGCGAGGGCCTGCGCGCCGGTCACGCCTATGAGGAGGTGTGAGCGGTGATTGTATGCGTCGACCACAGCCATATTGAGCTTTCGATCTCGACCGGACAAAAAAGCCTGAAAATTCATCCCAACTACGACGCTTTGTTTACGGTTATTTTTTCTATATTGGCTCTTGCGATGTCGATTTACTATGTATTTTTAATTCTTTCTGATCTTGGCATCGATTTTCTTGCGTATATCGTCTGTATTCTATTTGGAATTAGTTGGAATTTAATTCGTATTTACTTTAATCGAATGGCCTCGGTGCGACTTGAAGTGTCTGGTAGTGAACTGACCGCTCATTCCGGCTTTGTTTTGCCAGTCCGTAAGTCAGTCTATCAGCTTTCCTTGATTGAGAGTTTTTGGCCGGCTGTTCAGGCCAAAGACGTCCTGAAAGATGGACTATCAAGCAACAACTGGATTTATGTACGATACGCAAATCAAGAGTTGCCCCTTTGTCGGAGTCTGGCTCGCGTTGAAACGCGGGCGGTGATGGATTTTTTGGCACACCATGTTGGAGTCCCAAATAGGGGCGTACGAACATGATCGCCCGCTCGATCCTTCCTGTGCTCACCGTTCTCGGCATCATCCTGGCCTTTTGGTACGTTGGCACGGTCGGCATGAACTGGCGGGTGGAAGCTGAGCGTTTCGAGCGGATGGGTCTGGAAAAGACCACGACCGAGATGCTCGCCGCGACGATGGCGATGGACCGGCCGATCCTGCCCGCACCGCATCAGGTCTGGGCGGAGATCCAGTCCTCGGTCTTTGAGCGCTCGCCAACCTCGCGCCGCTCGCTCGTCTTCCATGCCTGGGTGACGCTGTCCTCCACGCTTGTCGGCTTTCTCATGGGCACGCTGCTTGGCATTCTGCTGGCTGTGGGCATCGTGCATTCCAAGGTGCTCGACAAGTCCCTGCTGCCCTGGATCATTGCCTCGCAGACGATTCCGATCCTTGCCATTGCGCCGATGATCATCATCGTCTTTTCCACCCTCGGCGTGACGGGCCTGATCCCGAAGGCCTTTATTTCCATCTATCTGGCGTTCTTCCCGGTTGCCATCGGCATGGTGAAGGGGCTGCGCTCGCCCGAGGCGATGCATCTCGATCTTATGCACACCTACAATGCCAGCGAGAGCCAGACATTCTGGAAGCTGCGGCTACCATCGTCGCTGCCCTATCTGTTCGCCTCGATGAAGATCGCGGTGGCGATCTCGCTCGTTGGCGCCATTGTCGGTGAGCTTCCCACCGGCGCGACGGCCGGGCTCGGGGCGCGGCTCCTGTCAGGCTCCTACTATGGCCAGACCACGCAAATCTGGTCGGCGCTCTTCATGGCTGCCTTCATGTCGGCGCTGCTTGTTTACGCCATTGGCTGGCTCGGCGGCTTCGTCAACAAACGTATGGGCGCACGCGATGAGGCGCGGGCGTGATGGAGCAGCGATTGTTCGGTCTGACGGGAACCAGCATCCTTTGGGCGGCGCTCGCCTTCTGGGTGGTCGCCTGGGCGGTCAATCAGCGCCTGGCCGGTGTGCGGGCGTCCAACGCCGGAACGAAGGTCGTGATCAACCTTGCGATCCCGGTGCTCTTTGGTGTTACGCTTCTGGTGCTGTGGGAGGGTGTCACGCGCGGGCTCAACGTGCCGCAGGTGGTGATGCCGCCGCCCTCCATGGTGTGGGACCGGATCACGGGCAGCGTCGACATTCTCTGGGCGGACTTCCAGCAAACGTTTTTGAAGGCCGTCATCGTCGGTTACATCATTGGTTGCTCCATCGGCTTTCTGGTCGCGATCCTCATCGACCGCTCGCCGTTCTGGAAAGCAGGCATCATGCCGGTGGGCAATCTGATGTCTGCCTTGCCGATTATCGGGATCGCGCCGATCATGGTCATGTGGTTCGGCTTCGATTGGCCGTCCAAGGCAGCCGTTGTGGTGGTGATGACGTTCTTCCCGATGCTGGTGAACACCATCGCCGGACTGAACGCCGCCGGGCACATGGAACGCGATCTGATGCACACCTACGCCTCGTCTTATCCGCAGACGCTGATCAAACTGCGTCTGCCGGCGGCGATGCCGTTCATCTTCAACGCACTGAAAATCAACTCAACACTGGCGCTGATTGGGGCAATCGTTGCCGAGTTTTTCGGCACGCCAATCGTCGGTATGGGCTTTAGGATTTCCACCGCCGTTGGCAGCCTCAACATCGATCTGGTGTGGGCAGAAATCTTCGTTGCCGCCTTGGCAGGCTCGCTGACCTATGGTGCGATAGCCCTGGTGGAACGGTCCGTTACGTTCTGGCATCCGTCGAACCGGCGAACCCGATGACAGGCGTGTCACAAGAATAAGGGGAACGGGCGCCGCAAAGGCGCCTGAGAAAACAGGAAGGAGTTCCGACTTATGAAAACGACGACCAAACTCTTGGCAGGCGCGGCGTTGCTCGCCTCGTCCTTCTCGATGGCTGCACCGGCCCTCTCGGCGGACGAGCTGACGCTGCAACTGAAATGGGTCACCCAGGCTCAGTTCGCGGGATACTATGTGGCTCTGCATGAAGGGCTCTATGAGGCGGAAGACCTTGATGTGACCATCAACCCGGGTGGTCCCGATATCGCGCCGCCGCAGGTGATCGCAGGCGGTGCCGCCGACGTGATCGTGGAATGGATGCCGGCCGCCCTGGCTGCGCGCGAGCGCGGTGTGCCGCTGGTGAATATCGCTCAGCCTTTCGCCCGTTCCGGAATGATGCTGACCTGCCGCGCCGACTCCGGCATTTCGTCGCCGGACGACTTTCCAGGGCAGACACTCGGCGTCTGGTTCTTCGGCAATGAGTATCCGTTCCTGTCCTGGATGAGCCAGCTCGGCATTCCGACCGAAGGGGGCGATGATGGTGTGACCGTTGTGCGTCAGGGCTTCAATGTCGATCCGCTCATTCAGAACCAGGCCGCCTGCGTCTCGACCATGAACTACAACGAGTACTGGCAGGTCATCGACGCCGGCTTCTCGCCGGACGATCTGGTGGTGTTCAACTACACCGATCAGGGTGTGGCCACGCTGGAAGACGGTCTTTATGTACTTGAGGAGTCGCTGGAAGATCCGGAAATGGTCGACAAACTCACCCGCTTCGTTCGTGCTTCGATGGCCGGATGGGCCTGGGCTCAGGAGAATCCGGAAGAAGCTGCGCTGATCGTGCTCGAATATGACGAGACCGGTGCGCAGACTGAAGATCATCAGATTCGCATGATGGGTGAGATCAACAATCTTACCGCGGGTTCCACGGGTGTTCTCGATGTCGATGCAGCCAACACAACGGTCGATGCACTTCTTGCCGGTGGCTCCGATCCGGTGATCACCGGGCGCCCCGAAGGTGCGTGGACAACCGTCATTACAGACGGCCTCTAAGGCCATTTGTTGGCTGTTCCATGCGCTCCGTTCTCCCGGTTTAGCCGGGTGAACGGCGGCTTCGTCGGACAACGTTTGAGATGTTGAGAAAAGGGCCGGGAAACCGGCCCTTTTTGTTCTTTGAGGCAAACCGGCCTTGTACCATCCTTGTTGGTCTGGTGGCCTCTCGATCGCAACAGGGTGCGATCGGCAAACGATCGAGCCTTCAGACTCGTCATTTTGTCGCACCTGTGCTTACCTTCCCAGCACAGCCCGCATTCATTCCCCCCTTTGTCCGTCAGAGGGAATGCAAGAATGGCGTCTGCGTTTCATTTGGTGATGATCAAGCCGTCGCATTACGACGATGATGGCTATGTCATCCAATGGTACCGCTCTTTGATACCTTCCAATACGCTGGCCGCGTTGAACGGACTGGCAGAGGGTTGTCGGCGTCGAGCCGTCTTGGGGGCCGACACGCCGATCGTCATGTCCACCTATGACGAAACGAACGCCCGCGTGAATCCGAAACGGATCATACAAGGTCTGCCTGATGACAGAACGGCCTCGCTGGTTGCGCTGGTCGGTGTCCAGAGCAACCAGTTTCCACGCGCTTGCGATATCGCCAAGCCGTTCCGCGATGCGGGCTATCAGGTTGCGCTCGGCGGGTTTCACGCTTCCGGTTGCATATCGATGCTGGATGACATGCAGCCGGACGTTCAGGCAGCGCTCGATATGGGCATATCGATCTTTGCTGGTGAATCGGAAGACCAGCGCTTCGACACGGTGCTGCAGGATGCACGCGCCGGATCCTTGAAGCCGATCTACAATTTCATGTCCGATCTTCCCAATATGATCGGCCAGCCTGTACCGATCCTACCGGCCAAGCACATTCTGCGAACCGCAGGCAGCCACTCGTCGTTCGACCTTGGCCGCGGCTGTCCGTTTCAATGTTCGTTTTGCACGATCATCAACGTTCAGGGCCGTAAGTCGCGATTCCGTTCGCCCGATGATCTGGAGGAGATCATCATCGAAAACCATAAACAGGGGATCGATCGCTTTTTCATCACGGACGACAACTTCGCGCGCAACAAGGACTGGGAACTGTTCCTCGACCGGCTGATCGAAGTCGGAGAAAAGAAGGGCATCCGCGCCAAGCTGGTCATTCAGGTGGACACGCTGTGCCACCGGATCGACGGGTTCATCGAGAAAGCAGCACGCGCCGGGGTCAAGCGCGTCTTCATCGGATTGGAGAACATCAATCCCGACAATCTGATTGCCGCCAAAAAGAAGCAAAACCGGATCGTCGAGTACCGCGAGATGCTTCAGGCTTGGAAGGCGCACAAGGTCACGACCTATGCCGGTTATATTCTGGGCTTTCCTGGCGACACCTACGCCTCGATCATGCGCGATATCGACATCGTGAAGCGCGAGTTGCCGCTCGATCTCCTGGAGTTCTTCTACCTGACGCCGCTTCCCGGCTCCGAGGACCACAAGGTGCTGCATACCAAGGGTGCCTGGATGGATCCGGACATGAACAGGTACGATCTCAATCACCGCGTGTCGCACCATCCCGTGATGAGCGATGAAGAATGGGAGCGGGCCTATCACGATGCCTGGGACCGGTACTATTCGACCAGCCATATGGCGACTGTCATGCGGCGCATGGCTGCGACCGGCAAGTCGCCGACCAACATCATGATGCTGATGCTGATCTTTGCCGGATCAGTGAAAATCGAAGGCGTGCATCCTTTGGAATCGGGTTTCTTCCGCAGGAAGTCGCGTCGCGATCGCAGACCCGGCCTGCCGATTGAGCCCGTCTGGTTATTTTATCCGAAGATCGCCTTTGAAATGGTCATCAAGCAGTCGCGATGGCTGGCTCTGCTAGCGTCGGTGTTCCCAGATTACTGGCGCATCAAGCATGACAAGAAGCGTCGCGACTATGTCGATCTCGCGACAGCGCCCGTCGAGCTCGATGCCTTTGATGAGTTGGACATGATCGCCAAGACCCGAGGCGGCAAGGCAGCCCTCAACAAAGTTCGGGTTAATGCCGAACGTATCCAGGCCCGTGAACAAGAGCGCGCCTCTGCCTGATGGGGCGAAGCCGGTGATTGCCGGATTTTGGAGTCCGCGTTGACGGTGTTACCGTTGCCTTTAGGTAAAAAACCTAAGCCCGCCGATGCCAATGTCCGCTGCGAACGCGCGGCCAATGGCAAGGATGCCGATGCGCCGGAGCTTTGTCAGATCGAGTGGTGTCTCGATGCGATGTGGTGCGAAGTCGGTAAAAGGGATGCGATGGGTTTCCCAGGTCTCTGCTGCGATGAAGCTTTGACGGTAGGACTGCCATGGCCGTGTGATGTCGGTCGTCCGCAGATGCAGATTGTAAGTCTCGCCGTTGCCGATGGCATCGATTTCGATGCCCGCAAAACCACTGGCATCGATGGTTGATCCGTCGGGCGAGAGGTCGAGCGCCATCTGGATGAAACCGCCATTGTTGTCGAGGCTCACCGTGCCGCGCATGCGCAGCGCCGCCCATCCGTCAATCGTTTCTCGTGTCATGGACCCGTGCGATACGCCGCCCATCACCCCGTCGGCAATGAACTGCCAGGTTGCGCCGTTGGTGGCTGCGGGGTGAGGTTGAGCCAGATCATCGACGACGGTCGTCATGTTTCCTGTCCTAAGGTTGTTC
>JANQJE010000078.1 GCA_028281795.1 Cohaesibacteraceae bacterium
CATCGATGTTGCGCGATCAAGCCGCGATGAGATCGAAGCCGTATTGGCCTCGCGAATCGACCTCCAGGCTCAATTCGATCGATTGGCGCAGATTGTCTAGCATGCCGCTATGACCACCGATCAAGCCAATCTGGAGCATGCCATTCCGGTCCACAAATCGGTGCGGCGGCTGCGCGGCTTCCGCGCCAGCTTCGATGAACAGATTAAAAACACATCGGCCCAAACCGG
The DNA here is from genome assembly GCA_028281795.1 of Cohaesibacteraceae bacterium. Lineage (GTDB taxonomy): Bacteria > Pseudomonadota > Alphaproteobacteria > Rhizobiales > MH13 > MH13. The sequence continues at coordinate 229 of JANQJE010000078.1, forward strand.
CATCCGATACCAAATCCAAGACGAAAAACTGACCGAAGCATTCGTCGAATGGCTTGACGCTTTCGAAGCGCAAAAGCCAATGCAGGATTCCGACAATGTTCCTTACGTCGGTTTTGCTGCCGGCCTGATGCTGCGCTCTCTGATCATCCATGATCCGGCTGACGCAACGTATGTTCCGCAGACCATCGACAAGAACAGCCCGATAGGATTCTGGCCGGAGGGTTATCTCTATGTCGCCTATTGCATCAACATGCGCGGGTGCGTCCTTGAGCAGGACTTTCACACGCATTTGGAAGAGGCCGACGTTCTGAACGATCTTCAGACCTGGTGGTCGTTTCGAGAAAACGTAGCGACAGATCCGTCGCTGGCCATTGCGTTTCTCGACCTTTTTTCCGGACAGGAACCGAACTGGTTCATGCCATCCTTGTTCAAGTCGACGCGTTACCGCGCCGTAACACGCAAAACATTTCAACAGCTTCAAGACCAGGCGTCCAAGCCCGAGCGATGAGGGGTCGAAAACCGTCTATTCGAAGGACACTTCCTTTAGACAGGTTGTAAAACCGGGCTATCTCGACTGGCACTCCATTTCGCTCGCCGATGGAATTACAGGGGTCGTTCAATAACGGCATGCGGCGGTCTGAGCAGCAGCTTTTCAACGGATAAGAGCACTTTGTGCTTGCTCCAGCGCATATTGATATCAAAAATACTCAGTCAGCGAATAAAACCGCATTCACCAACGTAGTACGAAATCAGATCACGTAGACGTAAGGCTCGCCTGTAGTCGTTGCTTTCGCAAAATGATCTGTTTACCTGTGCCCGCGTCGGTTTGAATGCGCATGAACGCGGGAACGTTTCGACAACCCCTAACATAAGTGGTCTCGCAATGGCACGAACCTATCGCGATGGATTGATCTTGCTGGCTCGCGACAATCAGGTCTTGGAAGCCGACTCCAACGCTAGAGCCATCATAAAGGCTGATCTTGGACTTCGTTTGATCGGGGATCGCCTGCGCTCTTTCGGTAGACACCCCGAAGATCATAACGATGCCATGCAGAGCTTTCTCAACGGCGAATGTGAAGAAGACTTGCCGTTTGTCATCCGATCAGGATCAAACAGCTACATTGTTATGCACCGCTACCCGGTAACGGCGGAGTTATCTGTCGGACAGCTTGGGGCATCGCACGTTGTTCGCGTGGTCATCGTCGATCTATCGCTGCCACCAAGCACGATCCTGTTGGCCAGGATGTTCGGCTTGACGCGCTCAGAGGAGGCCGTCGTCTCCGCTCTGACGGCAGCCAGCAACGCATCAGAAGCGGCGCGTAGACTTAATCTGTCGCGCGAAACGGTCAAAACGCATCTGACAAGCATTTATGCCAAGACCGGCACATCATCGCTGACTCAGTTGATGCTTTTGACCGGCAAACTCGTTTACAGGACATAAATTCCCCCAACTGGGGGATGCAACGGGGGGCCCTGTCGCGCACAAGAGCGCCGTGGCAAACAGGACACACTCATAAGAATGTGTCTTACGTTGGGTAAGAAAAGTTGGGATTTTCGTTCTTTTTGTGTCAGCAGGTTGCATAACTTAGTTGGGGCCGAACTGACCGATAAGGACGGCAAGGGAAATATTGATGTTGAAACGACTCTTGGTCGCTTTGGGGGCAGCCACGGCAGTGGCACTAACGACGGCAGGTTCGGTCCATGCATTGTCTTTGAACGATGCAGTTCGCATTGCGGTGGATACCGGGCCTGAAATACTTGAGGCGCGGGCCAATCAGCGCGCGGTCGATCAGGAACTTCAGCAGGCACGGTCTTTGTACATGCCGACGGTCGATCTGGAGGCGTTCGTAGGACCTCAGTATGTGGATCGTCCCAACTCTTTGAGTGCGGCAGACAACGAAGAAACGCGAATCAGCCGACAAGTCAGCGCGATCGCAAGCTGGACACTTTTCGATGGCTTCTTCCGCGCCAACGAAATGTTCCGTCAGGCGACCCGCGTTCAAAGCGCAGGGTTCCGCATTATGGAAGCTGCCGAGATTGTCGCCCTTGATACGGTAGAGGCTTATGTCGATGTGCTGCGCCATCGCCGTGTTCTTCAGGCTGCCGATGAGAATCTGCAGCAGCACCGGCTGATCCTCGGTCGGGCTCAAACACAGTTTGATGGTGGTGCCGCAACACGAGGTGAGATCGAGATTGCCGCGCAGCGTCTCGCCGCGTCGCGCGTTGTCCGTACCGAAGTTGCACGCGCCCTCGGTGAAGTGGAAGCACGCTTTGTCCGCCTCGTCGGGCAAGAGCCGCGTCATCTGCATGCCGTCGGCCTGCCGGCTGGGACGCCTCAGTCATTGGACAGCGCCATCCAGGCAGCGCGCACAGGGCATCCCACCCTTGATGCAGCCCGGCTCGATGTAGAAGAGCTTGATGCCGAGGCTCAGCAGCAATTGTCGTCGGCATTCCCTCGCGTCAACATCGAAGGTTCCACATCCTACGGATACGACATCGGCGGAACGCCCGGACAGGCGATTGATGCGTCTTTACGGCTGGTCATGCGCTGGCGTCTGTTCGATGGCGGATTGCGTACGGCTCAGCACCGCGAGCAGGTTGAGCGTGTTGGCGAGGCTGAGTTCCGCCTGGATCGTTTCCGTCGCGACATCGATGAAACCGTGCGGCGGGCATGGGTCGGCATCACCACCAACAATGAAGAGTTGCGCGCCCTTCGCGATCAGCTTACGCAGTCGGAACGTGTGTTGAGCGCCTATTACGAAGAGTATGATGCAGGCCTTCGTACACTTCTCGATATCTTGGACGCGCAGAACGCCCGGTTTAATGCCCAGTTTGAAGTTGCAAGTGCAGAAGCCATTGCGGTCTTTGCCCGATATCAACTAATTGGTGCTACCGGACATCTTCTGGACCATTTTGGTCTACGCGATGTTGTACCGGAACCAGAATTGCGTGACGAAAACCTTAGAATCCACCGCGCCGCAGCAAGCATCCTCGAACCACTCCGCCGCTAAAGCGGCGGCAGTTCCGAGCGACGGGACAGGCGCACCTATTGTTGCAGCCTCCCCGGGCGCCGGTCAGCAGGAGGCCGCTGGCACCTCACCAGGTCCAGACGAGTCCAACAGCCCAGAGGTCCGCCATCTGGCGCCTGCCCTTGCGCACTGCGCAAAGGTCTTAGGCTCCAGTCAGCATAGCTCGCGCATTGCCGACGTTCTGCCGTTGGATCAGGGTGAGCTTGGCTTCGACCGGCTGCAAGAGGCTGCGCGCAAGTTCAATCTCAAAATCGAGATATCACAGAACCCCCTGACGCTGGCATCACCGCTTGCAACACCGCTGATCGCCATCCTGGACATCGGCGAGGCCATTGTTGTCGAAGCGCTCGACTTCGCCCACGACACCGCCAAGCTTGCTGTTTTCTCCGGCGACACTGTCACGGAACGCAAGGTCAGCATCCGTAAGCTCAGCCAACGTGTGCGACCCGCGCTCGTTTATCTGGCGCGGACGGATGATCGCGACCCCCATGCCGGGGCTGAGTTTGTTGGCAAGTCCGATCATTGGTTCTGGTCTGCCGCATCCCGATTCAAAGGAAGCTACGCCCAGGTCATTATGGCGGGTTTTCTGGTCAATATGCTGGCACTCGCCAGCCCGCTCTTCATCATGAACGTTTATGACCGGGTGATACCGAATCTGACGATCCCAACGCTCTGGGCTCTGGCATCGGGCGTTGTTCTGGCTCTGCTGTTCGATTTCCTACTGAAGACCCTGAGGCATCGTGTGGTCGATGAAACAGGGCGCCGAATCGACATGGCCGTTTCAGGACGGGTCTTCGATCACTTGCTGGAAGCAAAATCTGAAAGCCGGCCACAATCGACAGGCGTGCTGGCGAGCTATATCCGCGATTTCGACAATGTTCGCGACCTGCTGACATCCTCTACGATCATCGCGATCACCGATGCGGTGTTCGTGATCATCTTCCTGATCGTGCTCTACATCATTGTCGGTGTTCTCGTTCTTGTCCCGGTGACGGCTGCTATTGTCGTCATCAGCGTGACCCTTTGGGTGCAGGTCCCGATGAGCAAGGCGATGGCCAGCGCGCAGTCTGATTCGGCACGTCGCCACGGTATCCTGATCGAGACGTTGCTATCGCTTGATATGATCAAGCGTATCGGCGGGGCATCTCACCTGCGGCGACGTTTCGACCACTCGGTTGCAGAAGCCAGCCGATC
>JANQJE010000104.1 GCA_028281795.1 Cohaesibacteraceae bacterium
AGATCCTCAAGGTCCATGTGCGCAATGTGCCGCTTGCACCAGATGTGGATCTGAAGACGTTGGCGCGGGGCACGCCGGGATTCTCCGGTGCTGATCTGATGAACCTCGTCAACGAGGCCGCGCTTTTGGCGGCCCGCCGTTCCAAGCGTCTGGTGACCATGAACGAGTTCGAGGACGCCAAGGACAAAGTGATGATGGGTGCGGAACGCCGCACGCTTGTCATGACCGAGGAAGAGAAGAAGCTGACCGCCTATCATGAGGCCGGCCATGCTCTTGTTGCCCTGCATATGCCGGCATCAGACCCGATCCATAAGGCAACCATCATCCCGCGGGGCCGGGCGCTCGGTATGGTGATGCGTTTGCCGGAAAAGGATCAGGTCTCATTGACCCGCGCCAAGTGTTACGCCGATTTGGCGGTGGCGATGGGTGGCCGCGTGGCTGAAGAAGAAATTTTCGGCTACGAGAAAGTTACTTCCGGCGCGTCTGGAGACATTCAGATGGCGACTCGTCTTGCCAAAGCGATGGCAACGCAGTTTGGCATGTCCGACAAACTGGGTCCGCTGCTTTATGGTGAGAACCAGGAGGAAGTGTTCCTCGGACACTCCGTTGCAAAATCGCAGAACGTGTCGGAGTCGACGCAGCAGCTTGTCGACGAGGAGGTCAAAGCGTTCGTCGAGCAGGGCTATCAGACGGCCAAGAAGATCATCACCGATCATCTGGATCAGTTGCATACGGTGGCACAGGGCCTGCTGGAATACGAGACTCTGTCAGGCGATGAAATTCGTGGGCTTCTCGACGGCAAGTCGCCGGTTCGTGAAGACATTGATGATACGCCGACCCGTTCGCGTGGCTCTGCCGTGCCGAGCGCGGGCGGTAAGCCCAAGGACAAGGGCGATGAGGCCGGTGTCGGTGATATGGAGCCTCAGCCAAGCTGATTGACGGCCTGCCGTGTTAACGCTTTCACAACCCCGGGGCTCCGCGCTCCGGGGTTTTTCCTTTATGATCTGTAAAGCTTGGTCACGATCTTTGAACGCGCTTACGGTTGCGCTAACCCTTTCTTTGCCGCCTAACGTCAGAGTGGGTGTTCAGCTGCGCAGCAGGCTTTTCGGGGGAACCGGTGGTACGGCGTTATTTTGGAACAGATGGAATTCGCGGTCGCGCAAATGCGGGCAACATGACCGCCAGCATCGCCATGCAGGTTGGTATGGCGGCCGGCAAGCTGTTTCAGAATGGCGGTCACCGTCACCGCGTGATCATCGGTAAGGACACGCGTCTGTCCGGTTACATGATCGAAAACGCCATGGTGGCTGGTTTCACCTCTGTCGGGATCGATGTGTTTCTGGTCGGGCCCATGCCGACACCAGCTATCGCTATGCTCACACGGTCCCTGCGCTGCGACCTGGGCGTGATGATTTCCGCCTCGCACAACGCCTATCATGACAACGGCATCAAACTGTTCGGCCCGGACGGGTACAAACTGTCCGATGAGCGCGAGCTTGAGATCGAAGCGTTGATGGATGCGCCGGCTGAGCAGTTGCTGGCCAAGTCACACAAGCTTGGCCGTGCGAAACGCGTTGAAGGCGAGCAGGCACGCTATATCGAATTTGCCAAGCGGACATTACCACGCTCCATGAGCCTGTCGGGGCTTCGTATCGTTCTCGATTGTGCCAATGGCGCGGCTTACAAGGTGGCGCCTGCCGTTCTTTGGGAACTGGGCGCCGAGGTGATCACCATCGGCGACAAACCTGACGGCATGAACATCAATGCGGGCTGCGGTTCCACACAGCCTGAGGCGCTTTGTGACAAGGTGCGCGAGCTTCGCGCCGATGTGGGGATCGCGCTTGACGGCGACGCGGACCGTGTCGTGCTCATCGATGAGAAAGGCCGGATCATTCAGGGCGATCAGCTGATGGCCGTGGTGGCTGACAGCTGGCGTGCCGATGGCCGTCTGACGCAGCCGGGTGTGGTGGCGACCGTCATGTCGAACCTTGGTCTGGAACGGTATCTTGAAGGGCAGGGGTTGGGCCTGATCCGCACTCAGGTTGGTGACCGCTACGTCACTGAGCATATGCGAGCCAACGGCTACAATGTGGGTGGGGAACAGTCCGGTCATATCATTCTGTCGGACTATGTTACGACCGGTGACGGACTCGTTTCGGCCTTACAGATTCTTGCTGTGGTCGCCAAAGAAGAGCGTTCCGTCTCCGAGATCTGCAGTCGCTTCGAGCCGGTTCCGCAGATTCTGAAGAACGTTCAGTTTAAGGGTGACAGCCCGTTGGCGCGTGACGCTGTGCAGTCGGCCATCGAGGCCGCCAAGCAGCGCCTGGGCAATCAAGGACGCCTAGTTATCCGCCCCTCCGGCACGGAACCATTGATCCGTGTGATGGCCGAAGGGGATGATCCCGTGCTGGTGGAAACGCTCGTTGACGAGTTGTGCGATACGTTGCGTCAAGCTGCTTAGATCCTGCACTAATATCCTGATATTCAAGCATAAATAGCTTCGGCATCCGAAGAGTGCCATCGCTTGTGCCTCGGGCAATCGTTTCAAGTTGATACCAGAGTATTCATTAAGTATTCATTGTTTTTTAATGAGTGTTAACTTCCGATTTACGTTGTTTTTTAACGTTAAAAATCAAGGTTAAACTTGCTTTAACTTCTGTCCATCATGGTCTTAGTCGCAAACGGCCATTGCCATCTTTTGGCGTGAGCCCGTTCGACAGCGAAGAAGGAAATGATGTGATGGGTAAGTCATCCAAATCTCTGTTCATCGGTGCGCTCGCCTCCACCATGGTTTCAGCCTCCGCCATGGTTTCAGGTGTGGCTTCTGCAGCCGATTACATTCCGCCGCCGGTGATCGATTTCGAGCCGGAGTTCGAGTTGGGCGGCAATCTGTATCTGCGCGGCTATGTCGGCTTCACCAATCAGGAAGTGGACCGGCTGGACAACGCGCTGTTTTCCGATCCTGCGCGGATCGAGTTTCTCAACTCTGATTTCGAAGCTGGCGGTCTTGCCGGCGTTGCGATTGGCTATCGCTTCAATAAGTGGTTTCGCGCTGACATCAGCGCTGAATATCGGATGCGTACCGCCTACGATGGTCTTGACCGGACCGATAGCAACTTTGTGGATCCATGGGATGGGTCCAATCAGTACACGGCTGACAAGTCCGAATATCTCGTGATGGCCAATGCGTTTGTCGATCTTGGCACCTATCACGGTATCACACCTTATGTTGGTGCAGGTCTAGGTGCCTCCTACACAATGATCGACGGATTTGTTGATGCCAGCATAGGTTCCCCCCTGAGCGCTGGGGTGGCGTATGCTGCCGACAACGGTGAACTGTCCTTTGCCTGGGCGTTGCATGCCGGTTTGGGTATTGAAGTCAATGACCGGATGACGCTCGATCTTGGATATCGCTACCTCGATATCGGCGATGCGTCTTCCGGTGATATCATCACTTTTACCGGGGTCAATAACATCACCAATCCGATGGAGTTCGAGGGCATAACCTCACATGACTTCACGCTGGGCTTCCGCTGGGACCTTGGTTCCTTTGGTGGCGGACACGGCGGCGGTTTCGGTCAACTGACCTACTAGACTTTGCTGCTGCATGCATTCCAAAAGCCGCTGGTTCGCCAGCGGCTTTTTTTTTGCGTCGATGGCCAGACAAAAACGGCATGCGTGTCACTTCGCAATTGACGGTTCTTTCCAGATCACCTAAGGCCCGCGGTGGGACACCCCTCCCCAACGAGGGGCTTTCTATCTGGAAGGATAGCTATTATGAGCATGACTATGCCCAGCACGCGGCCAGTGAACCCGCGTTTTTCGTCCGGCCCCTGCGCCAAGCGCCCCGGCTGGACCCTTGAGGCCCTCAGCGACGCCGCTCTCGGCCGTTCCCACCGTTCCTCCGTTGGTAAGTCGAAGCTGAAAGAGGCCATCGATAAGACCCGCGCCATTCTCGGTGTGCCCGGCGACTATCGCATCGGCATCGTGCCAGCGTCCGATACCGGTGCGGTTGAGATGGCCATGTGGAGCCTTCTTGGGGCTCGGCCGGTTACCATGGTTGCGTGGGAAAGCTTTGGCGCTGGCTGGGTGACCGACGTCATCAAGCAGCTGAAGCTGGACGCCGCGAAGGTCGAGGCTCCCTACGGCCGGCTTCCGGACATGGTAACGATCGATTACGACACGGACGTTGTGTTCACTTGGAACGGTACAACATCGGGTGTGCGCATGCCGAATGGCGATGCTATTCCTGCGAACCGTGCGGGTCTTACCATCTGCGATGCGACCTCTGCCGCCTTTGCGCAGGCGTTGCCCTTCGACAAACTCGATGTGGTCACCTTCTCCTGGCAGAAAGTGCTGGGTGGTGAAGCGGCCCATGGCGTTCTCATCCTGAGCCCGCGCGCCGTCGAGCGCCTGGAAAGCTACACGCCAGCCTGGCCGCTGCCTAAGATTTTTCGCCTGACCAAAGGCGGCAAGCTCATCGAAGGCATCTTCAAGGGCGAGACGATCAACACACCTTCCATGTTGTGTGTGGAAGACTATCTCGATGCGCTCAACTGGTCGGAAAGCGTTGGTGGCCTGAAAGGTTTGATCGGCCGAGCCGATGCCAACGCCTATGTCATAGATACCTTTGTTCAGGCCACCGACTGGATCGATTATCTGGCAGACGTGCCGGAAACGCGCTCCAACACGTCTGTTTGTCTGAAGATCGTCGACCCTGACATCCTGACGCTCGATGATGCAGCTCAGACAGCTTTCGCCAAGGCCATGGCCAAACGGCTGGAGGCCGAAGGTGTCGCACTGGACATTGCCGGCTATCGCGATGCGCCCGCCGGTCTGCGTATCTGGGCCGGAGCGACGGTGGAGGCCTCCGACATGGAAGCTTTGATGCCGTGGCTTGACTGGGCTTTCGCGCAGGAAAAAGCAGCGCTTTCCCAGGAAGCTGCCTGATACCTCACGGCTCGCGCATCGCGCGAGCCCATCCCTCTTTCCATTATCTTTGAGGCCCGCGCGTTGCGAGGGCCGCCGCCATAAAGGAGTGCCACCATGGCCCCGCGCGTTCTTATTTCAGACAGCCTTTCGCCCACTGCCGTTGATATCTTCAAGTCTCGCGGTATCGACGTGACCTTCGAGCCAGGTCTCGGCAAGGACAAGGAAAAGCTCCTGTCCATGATCAATGGCTATGACGGTCTGGCTATCCGGTCGGCCACCAAAGCCACCGACAAACTGATCGCTGCCGCTGACAATCTGAAGGTAATTGGCCGTGCCGGGATCGGTGTGGACAATGTCGACATTCCCGCAGCCACTGCACGCGGGATCATCGTCATGAACACCCCGTTCGGCAACTCGATCACGACAGCCGAGCATGCCGTCGCGATGATGTTTGCCTGTGCGCGGCAGATTCCGGCAGCCGACGTATCGACCCAGGCCGGGAAGTGGGAGAAGTCCCGCTTCATGGGCGTTGAAGTGACGGGCAAGACCCTGGGTCTTATCGGCTGTGGCAACATCGGTTCTATCGTTGCTGAACGCGCCATCGGCCTGCGGATGAAAGTAGTTGCCTACGACCCGTTCCTGACCGAGGAGCGCGCAATTGAGCTAGGTGTTGAGAAAGTCGAGCTCGACACCCTGTTGAAGCGCGCCGATTTCATCACGCTTCATGTGCCCAAGACCGACAAAACGGCGAACATTCTGTCGGCCGATGCGATCAACAAGATGAAACCGGGCGTGCGGATCATCAATTGCGCGCGTGGCGGTCTGGTCGACGAGAACGCGCTTCGTGCAGCGCTGGAGTCCGGGCACGTTGCAGCGGCGGCTTTCGACGTGTTCGCTGAAGAGCCTGCGACCGACAATGTTCTCTTCGGTGCGCCGAACCTGGTCTGCACACCGCATCTGGGTGCGGCAACCAGCGAGGCGCAGGAGAATGTTGCGTTGCAGGTTGCCGAACAGATGGCGGATTACCTTGCCACGGGTGCCGTGACCAATGCTCTGAATTCGCCTTCCATTTCCGCTGAAGAAGCGCCGCGCCTGAAGCCGTTCGTCGCGCTTGCCGAACTCATCGGCTCGTTCGCCGGTCAACTGACCGAGACCGCGATCAATGGAATCACCATTGAGTATGCCGGTGACGTGGCTGAGTTGAACACCGAGGCCCTGTCGTCGGCAGCGCTCGCCGGTCTGCTGCGTCCGCTTCTCTCAACGGTCAATGTCGTTTCAGCGCCTGCAATCGCCAAGGAACGTGGCATCCATCTGGAAGAAACCAAGCGCGGGCAGGAAGGTGCCTATGAGACCTATATGCGTCTGACGGTGAAAACAGAACGTCAGACCCGCTCTGTGGCCGGGACCGTTTTTGCCGATGGCAAGCCGCGTCTCATCCAGATCAAGGGCATCGATATGGAAGGCAGCTTTGGCGAACACATGCTGTATGTGACCAATCAGGACAAGCCGGGCTTCATCGGGCGTCTTGGCTCTCTGCTGGGTGATGCGGGGATCAACATCGCTACGTTTAATCTCGGCCGTGCCGAGAAAGGCGATGATGCCATAGCCTTGGTTCAGGTCGATGAGCCGGTCAGCGACGATGTGCTCGGCAGGATCGAAGCGCTGGAAGGCGTGGTTCAGGCCAAGCGCCTGTCGTTTTAGGCTTTTGCAAACGCCTGACGGGCGGCTTTGAGGGGCCGCCCGTCAAGAATGGCAAGGCCTATCCCGATCACAATCAGGCCCAGCAGTTTGAGGGCATCGATGCTCTCGCCAAGCAGGGGCACTGCGAACAGCATCGTGAACACCGGAACAAGCATGGTCACCAAGGATGTATTGGTGGCGCCTGCTACCTTCAGGACCTGAAAGAACAGAATATAGGCAAGGGCGGTGGACACAATCGCCAGTGCCAACACAGACCCAATGACCGGCATTGAAGGCATGCTCAACTCAAGCGGGCGTTCGAAGATGAAAGCGACGGGCAGCATCAGCAGCGACCCCGCTGTCAGTTGGCCTGTCGCCGTGGCCAGAGGTGGCTCGCCAGCAAAACGCCGCCCCCAGACACCTGAAAATCCGTAGGAAATGGATGCGCCGATGATGGCCAGTTCGGCGAGTAGATGGTCGCCCAGGCCGAGCAGATGGCGTGGGCCGATGATCAAGACCACGCCGGCAAAGCCCACAATCAAGCCGGCAATCTTCGGTGCCGTGAAGCGCTCGTCGGCCAGAGCCAAACCGGCAATCAGCACGGTGAAGAAGGGCGTTGCAGCGTTGAGGATGGATGACAGCGATGCGTCGATGGATTGCTGACCCCAGAAGATCAGCGAAAAGGCAATCACATTGTTCAGCAGTCCCATCACCAGATAGGCACCCCAGGCCCTAAGTGTGAAGGGCAGCCGGACTCCGGTGATGAAGCACACCACATGCAGGGTCAGGGCAGCGAGCAGAACACGGGCGAGGACGAGCGTGAAAGGCGGAATCTCCGCGACCGCCACCTTGCTGAAAATGAAGGATGCGCCCCACAGGGACGCAAGCAGCAGAAGAAGAAACCACGCGGTCGTGGTCATTGTCTTCTGGGCCGTGACGGACGCTGCCATGGAAAGGCTTTCTGAAAGAGATTGTTGACTTTGAAGGTGGGGCCTACATTGACCCGCCGACCATGACTTCGGCCACCCGGAAAGCGACGTCTATATAGCGCTGTTTTCCGGGTCCGGGCGGAAGCTTCCATGAATCGGATCGATAGGCTTGATCGCCCCGCCCTGCGCTTCGTTGATGGCGTGACGCCAATGTTTACGGCACAGAGCGATGTAGCGGTCGTTGCCGCCGATTTCGATCTGCGCGCCACCGGTGACGGCTTTGCCATCCTCGCCAACACGAACGACCATGGTGGCTTTCGCTCCGCACCAGCAGATCGTGCGCACTTCGCGCATCTCATCGGCCAGGGCAAGCAGTGCCTTCGATCCGGGAAAGAGCTGACCAGCGAAATCAACGCGCAGGCCGTAGGCCATCACCGGAATATTGATGTCGTCGACGATGCGGGCGAGTTGCCAGACCTGCTCTTCAGTCAGGAATTGCGCTTCATCGATAAGAACACAGGCTGGTCGTTCCTTGCCGGATTTGGTCAGGCCCGCCAGGTGGCCGACCATGAACTCGTAGAGTTCGGTTTCGCGGGTGTAGGTTTTAGCCGATG
>JANQJE010000111.1 GCA_028281795.1 Cohaesibacteraceae bacterium
ATCGACTCGCTTTCCCCAGTACCTCCCGGCGCCAGACGGCCTAGCGAAAGGACCGCATGCGAATTGGCGATGGCCTGCATGAGATTCGCCGTTTGCGGACCGGGACCGGCATGGCTGCCGCGAGCGCCGGAAACGAGCAACGCCAAGCGGGAGTCACTGACAACCCAATCTTTTTTACCCAGTCGCCGCAGTGTTTCATTCAGGCCAAAGCTGATGACTCTGGTGAGATTGGATACGTCCTCCAATCTTTCGCTCCTATGATGGAGCGTTTTGCTGGCCCGAAGAATCTGATCGCCGTCGGGCATGGCACGATCAAGCAAGCGCCTCCCCAATCGATCAGCCTGCCGAACCGTGTCTTTGATCAAATGACGCAAGGGTTCAGGCAACATCTGTGCCGGAGCTTTCAGTTGCGCTTCGGAGGCACGAGAGGCTGCGCGCAGAGTCCTTGCAACATCGCGTAGGGGCATGCCCAGGGACGTTACAAGCTCTTCGATCTGAGGTTTGCTCATAGGCTTCTTATACAGTGACTTGCCGGTGCTGACCAACAGACTTCGATGGACTATTTTGTGGGTGTTGTCCGCATGAAGGACAGCGTGTTTTCCAGATCTGTCACGCCTGCCTGCGAGCCGAGGCCCGTTGCGTTTTGTGCGGATGCGGCCTGTCCGAGTCGAATGCAGTCGGTCAGGTCGCGGCCAAGATGCAGACCGGTGGCGAAACCGCCGTTGAAACAATCGCCGCAGCCACATGTGCAGACCACGTCTATGGCGTAGGCCGGTATGTCGATTTCTGTCCCGTCGCGATCACGATACATGGCACCGTCCGGTCCAAGTGTCAGGATGACCGCCCCAACACCCTGATCGAGCAGAAACGCCGCGATATCTTCATAGTCTTCCAGACCGGAAAGAGCTTTCGCCTCCTCCTCGGACGGCATGAAGAAGTCTGTGTTTTTCAGAAGAGGTGTGATCTTCGAGAGATCGTCCTGAGTCGAGGCGAAAACGTCGAGGGTGGTGGTGCAACCGCGTGCCCGTGCCTCTGACAGAATCTCCGCGTTGCGGCCCTGATCCATGCGGTCCATAAGGCCGACGCCGCCGACATGCAGTATCTTGGTGTCCAAGACCCGATCAATCTGATCGTCGTTGACATAGAAGCCTGCGGTCGCCCCCCGTTTGTGCAGAGCCGGGCGAGCACCATCCGGACGCGTCGTGACGACCGATGAGGATGTGGTAAAGCCGTCACAGCGCTCGACATTCGCGGTATCGACACCAAAATGGGCCAGCTTCGAGAGCACCCAATCGCCCATGTCGTCGTATCCGACTCCGCTGACTGCCTGGACTTTAAGGCCATGCTTGGCGGCAACGATGGCGGCGCTTCCGGCAGCGCCGGAAACCGCAAGAGTTAGTTCATCGACGAAGTAGGTATCACCGCCTGGGGGGATCTGGGTGACCGGTCTTACAAGACAGTCGAATGTGTAAAATCCCACCGAGGTGTAGTCGAATGTCGGCACTGTCTACCTCATTCTTGCGCCTGTCTCCGTATCGAAGACGTAGATGCGAGATGGATCGAAGGCAACGCTCTGCCGGGCGCCAAGTTCGGCGCGGTAGTCGCGGTCAGCTTTCACCTCGATCAGTTTCTTTCCGGCCATGATGGTGAGGTAGGTGATGTCGCCAGTGGGTTCGACGCCATACACTTCGCCTTCCAGATGCGCGTTGCCGGCAGCGATATGACAGTCCTCCGGACGCACGCCCAATGTCACAGCGCGGTCTCCATCGACGGGTAAGCCGGGAACGGATAGTCCTTCGGCTGTGAACGTGCTGTTCGAAACGGTTCCCTGGATGAGGTTCATCGGCGGAGAACCGATGAACCCTGCAACAAATGTGTTGGCGGGGTCATTGTAGATATCATCGGGTGTGCCGATTTGCTGAATCAGCCCACCCTCCATGACCACGATGCGGTCGGCCAGCGTCATTGCTTCAATCTGATCGTGCGTCACGTAGACCGTGGTGATCTTGAGCTGCCTTTGAAGATGCTTGATCTGTACGCGCATCAGTTGACGCAGCTTGGCATCGAGATTGGACAGCGGTTCATCCATCAGGAAGACCTGGGGTTGGCGAACGATGGCGCGGGCAAGCGCCGCACGCTGGCGCTGGCCGCCGGACAGGGCTGACGGTTTGCGGTCGAGGTAATCCTCCAGCTCCACTAGCGCTGCCGCGTCGCGCACCAGCCTGTCGTGGTCACTCTTGGGAACCCGGCGCATACGCAAGGGAAAACGTATGTTCTCGTAGATCGTCATGTTGGGGTAGAGCGCGTAGCCTTGGAACACCATGGCCACGTCCCGGTCGCGTGCGTCGATGTCGTTCATCAACTCGCCATCCATGTGGATATCGCCTTGGGTCGGATCCTCCAGCCCGGCGATCATGCGCATGGTGGTTGTCTTGCCGCAGCCCGAAGGTCCCAGGAAGACGACCAGTTCTTCGTCAGCAATATCCAGGTTGACGTCTCGCACGCCCCATACCGTGCCCCACTTCTTCTGAATGCCGGAGAGTTCGATACGCGCCATAGCGTTATCCCTTAACCGCGCCCATGGTCAGGCCACGGGAAAGATGTTTTTGGATCAGCACAACCACCAGAAAAACGGGCACGAAGGCCAGAAACGCAACCAACGCAATGGCGTTGTAGATCAGCCCGTCCGAGCCGCCCGTGAAGTTCGCCAATGCGACCGAAAGCGTATAGGCATCGGGCGTCGACGCGATGAGCAGCGTGAAGAGAAACTCGTTGATGGCGAAGATCATGGCGATGACGGCCGCGGTGATGATGCCGGGCAGAACTGCTGGGATAATGATCTCCCAAAGAATGCGCAGATCCGACGCTCCGTCGGTGCGGGCCGCATCCTCCAATTCCTTGGGAATCTCAATCATGTAGGAGCGGATGATCCAGGTTACGATCGACAGGTTGATGGCGGCATAGATCAGCATCAAGGCCCAGATCGTATCGAGCAGACCCAGATTGCGGAACAGAAAGAAGATCGGGATCGCAACGATGGCCGGCGCCATCATCCGTGTAGAAAGGATATAAAAACCGATATCGTCCCGGCCCTTGTATCTGTATCGGGCCAGTGAATAGGCGGCGGGAATGCCCAACACCAGGTCGATGACCACCGACCCGAAGATGGCCAACACGGAGTTGCGAAGATATTTGGCCATCGGCCAGTCTTCCCAGATCATGTGCCAGGCATCGAGCGAAAAGGTTGGAATGTAGATTGGCTCGGGCGTGATGATCTCGGTGCGTGGCCGGAATCCAATCGACAGGAACCAGAGGACTGGGGCCAGACAGAACAACGCCCACGCGCCCAAAATCACGTAGCGCAGGACAAGGTTTTCGCCCCTGGATCGTTTGGCCGTGGATGTCGCGAGCGCCATTGATCAGTCTCTGCTCGACTGGAACGCGCGTTTGACGACGAGCTGAGCGACGATGATCGTGATGATCAGCATGATCACCGATGCGGCTGAAGCATAGCCGAAATTGAAGGTTTTGAAGCCCAGCCGGTAGATGAAGAAACTGATGGTTTCGGTCGCGCCGCCGGGCCCTCCTTTGGTGATGATGAAGACATTGGCGAACATGGTCGTGATGTCGATGCCGCGCAGCACCAGAGCCACCACGACCACTGGACGAATCATCGGCAGAGATACGTTCCAGAAAATCTGAAGCCAACTGGCACCATCGAGCCTGGCTGCTTCTTCAACCTCCTCATCCTGTCCCTGGAGGGCGGCGACGAAGATAATGAAGAGAAAGGGAGTCCACTGCCAGACATCGGCAACGATCAGGAGGGCGCGAGACCCCCAGGTGGACGAGGTGATGTTGAGATTGCCTTCGATCAGGCCGATGGTCTGAAGAATGTCGGAAAACACACGTGCGTCCAGGAAGGACAGCTTGAACATGAAGGCGACGGCCGAAGGCATGAACAGCATCGGCACAAGAAAGACGATGCGCCAACCTTTGATCCATGGATCTCGATAGGCGTGAAAGGCCAGAGTCAGGGCCAGTGTGCACTGGAGTGCCAATGCGATGGACCCGATGACAAACGTGTTCCAGAGCGCGGCCCAGAACTCGCGATCGTTGAACAGGTCGGCATAGTTTTCAAAACCGACCGGGCGCCAGGCTGTGAAGGTGACACGAAAGAAGCTCTGGTAGATCGCGTAAACGCCCGGATAGAGCGTGATCATCAGAAGATAGAGAACGGCGGGTGCAACCAGGAGGTATGGAAACAGCGCCTGCATTCTTTTGCTGCGCTTTTTGCGCAGTTTCACCGGGGCAGCTATTGCCGCCCCGGCGTTCAACAGGGAGGGGTATGTCATTGCAAGTCCCTGGCCTGAGTTCCTAAGCGATGATGAGCGCCTACCCTAAAACGGCAGGGCGTTGCCTTCACCAACATAGAGGCCAGGGGCTGCGGCTGCATAGTCGACCGGCGGCCTGTTTGAATAAAACCCGTTGTCATCCATGATCTCGCGAACCGCAGCGGCTGCGTTATCAAGCGCCTCACGAGCTGTGATCTGTCCGACGACTGCGCGGTTGATCTCGTTGCCAATGGCTTGTTCCATGTTGAACATGCCGGGCAAGCGCGGCGCGCACCAGGCATGATCAAGGCTTTCGCCCCATACCTTCGCTGGCTGAGAGACCGCTTGCAGGCGCTCGTTCTCCAGTACGGAGCGATAGCCCGGCGCCACGCCGTTCGCGTTGGCTTCGTTCATCGCCATGATGGAGGCCGTTGTCAGGAAGGCCAGCATCAGGAATGCCCCTTCGGGATTTTGTGACGACGACGCAACGCAGGATGTGGACCCCGCGATGTTCGGCGGCGCAAAGCGGCCCCCTGCAATGCGCGGCTCGTAGATCGTCACGAAATCGTCCACGATCTGCGACTGGTCAGGACGCATCGCTTGGGTTCCGCTGTCCTGCCAGCTGATGTTGGTGGCGACCTGACCACCGAGCCAGGCAGCCCGGTTTTCCGGCCAGCCGGCACCGGCATGGCCTTCGTTGGCGTTTTCTTTCAGGGCCATGATGATCTCCATGCCCTGCATGCCTTCTTCGCCGTTGAAGACAGGCTCCCAGTTTTCATCGAAGAGCATCATCCCGGCCTGAGCCGCAATATGTTCCCATGTGTAGGTCGACCAGAAACCCCGTGCCGCCATCAGCCCTACACCGGCGACGCCGGGGGCGACGTTGTTGAGCTCGCGCGACACCCGGATCAACTCGTCGTAGGTCGGAACCGAGTTGACCTTGTCGACCTCACCGCCCAGAAGCTCTTCCATGTAACCTTTGCGCACATGGACCATCTGGATATCGCAGTCGAACGGGATGCCGTACATCGTGCCGTTGAAGAAGCCGTAGTTCAGGCGATAGGTGTCGTAGAAATCGTCGAGCGGCAGGCCCCATTTAGAAGCGAAGTCATCCAATGGTGCCAGAAAGCCGGGTGCAGCGAAATCGCCGAGCCACGGTGAGAAGAACTGCAGCGCATCGAAGCTTGCATTGCCTGAAATGAACTCCGAGATCGCCTTGTCATAAAAGCTGTCGTCAGGGATCGGGATCAGTTCCACCGTGATCCCGGACAGTGCTTCGAACGGCGCAAGCCCTTCTGCGGCCGATTCGGTGTCAGCTGCACCGATGGCGAAGCGAACGGTCGTGCTGGCCAGTTCGGTTCGTACCTGTTCCCAGTCGACCGTTCGGATCCAATCCTTGTTCGGATCCCAAAGGGGTTCGCCCGACATATTGTATAGAGTGCGATAATCCTCGCGCACATATTTGGGCACGGAGATGTCCGCCAGAATGCTTGCCGGATCGGGCAGGCCGCCTTGCGCAAGCGCAGGAACTGCCAAGCCTTTGGCGGCTCCGACCGCGCCAATAGCTGCGGTTGAGCGCAGAAAAGACCGACGCGACATCGAATGACGTGTGACCATGAAAATTCCTCCCAGTTCAGCCCTTTTGAGCCTTGGTTTGCTTCACCTTCTTGACGAAGGTTTGGTGCTCTCTTTTCGACGATGATCCGTACGATCCGTCACGCCTTGAACAATTGACAACACAACTGACAATATGTTCAGAACAATTTGCCTGTCAAGCCAAGTTGCCGTTTGGAAGAGCGATGATTGCCAGTGACAGAACCTTGAGTAATGGAACCGATTCTTTGTCCAGCTCGCTGATTTTGAATGTTTTTGTGAATGATCGGGCAGATGTCTCTGTGCCGGTACTTTGGGAGCTTTGAACGTTGACCACCAATGTAGCGCCAACGGGACTGGCTCGCGATCTGAAGGAAAGAAGCGATGCCGGACGACCGGTTCGAATCGGTTTGGTCGGGTCGGGAGAGATGGGAACGGATATTGTGACCCGTGCGGCATTGATGGATGGAATCGATGTTGCAGCCATCGCCGACCTTTATCCTGAAGCTGCGCACAGAGCTGTTGAAATTGCACACGGCGAGGCAGGGCATTCGGTTGAAGCGAACTCGCTTGATGCGCTCAACGCCGAGATAGAAAGCGGCAAGACAGCGATCGCAGGTGATGTCGATCATCTCCTTCAAAGCGGTCTGATCGACGTGGTCGTAGACGCGACTGGTGTGCCTGCTGTCGGTGCCGAAATCGGCTTGAGCGCGATGCAAGCCGGCAAGCATCTGGTCATGATGAATGTTGAAGCCGATGTGACGATCGGAGCCTATCTGCACGCCGAGGCGCAGCGTCTGGGCGTGACCTACACACTCGGTGCGGGGGATGAACCCTCGTCCTGCATGGAGTTGATCGAGTTTGCCAGCGCCATGGGCCACAAGATCGTTTGTGCCGGGAAGGGTAAGAACAATCCGCTGAACGTCGACGCGACACCTGACGGTTATGAAGAGGAAGCCGACGCCAGAAATATGAATGTCCGCATGCTGGTGGAGTTTGTCGACGGCTCGAAGACAATGGTGGAGATGGCGGCCATCGCCAACGCGACAGGTCTTGTGCCGGATTGTCCTGGCATGCATGGCCCGGCGGCAGGGCCGAAAGAGCTGGCGCAAACGCTGATTCCGCAATCGGCCGGGGGTGTTTTGCGCGGCCCAGGACGGGTCGATTTTTCCGTCGGACAGGGGCTGGCGCCCGGTGTTTTCGTCGTCATTCATGCAGAACACGATCGCATCTGGGAACGGATGAAAGACCTCAAAATGGGCGACGGACCCTATTACACGTTCATTCGCCCCTACCACCTGACCTCGCTTGAAGTCCCTCTGACCTGTGCGCGTGCCGTGCTTTACGGCAGGGGCGATATGGCACCGATGGCGCGTCCATCTGCAGAGGTCTGTGCGATGGCCAAGCGTGATCTGGCTCCTGGTGATGTGCTCGATCAGATCGGTGAGTATTGCTACCGGGCCTGGATCATGGAGGTGGAGGATGCACGGCAGGCCGATGCCATTCCGTGCGGGTTGCTGACCGGCTGCACCGTTACCGCGCCCATCGCCAAAGGCGGTTTGATTACCTACGCCAACACATCGGTGCCTTCCGATTCCAGGATTGCCGCGCTGCGCGCAAAGCAGGATGCGATGCTGTTTGGAACCCGTGGAGGTCACGGCCATGGCTGATGCGCTTCATCAACCCCTGCAGCCAAAGAACGGGCAGGAGAACGAGCCGTTTGCGATCCGTTCCTACACGCCGCAGCAACTTAAGGACGCATTGCGCAAGATGTATCTGATCCGCCGGTTCGAGGAGGGCGCGGAAGACAGCTACATGCGTGGGCTCATCCACGGGACGATGCATCTGTCGATCGGGCAGGAGGCGAGCGCCGTGGGCGCATGCATGGCGCTCACGGATAATGACAAGATCACCTCGACCCATCGTGGGCACGGGCACTGTGTCGCCAAAGGCGCGGACGTGTCGAAGATGTTCGCGGAGTTCTTCGGCAAGGAAAGCGGCTACTGCAAGGGCCGTGGCGGTTCAATGCATATCGCCGACGTCGAAAAAGGCAATCTCGGGGCCAACGGCATCGTCGGTGGCGGCTTGCCGATCGCTGTCGGTGCTGCGCTTTCCGCCAAACGCTTAAAGACCGGCGCTGTGACGGTGTGTTTCTTCGGCGATGGCGCCAACAACGAAGGCGCGTTTCACGAAGCTTTGAACATGGCGGCCATCTGGAAGCTGCCGGTGGTTTTTGTCTGCGAGAACAATCAGTACGGTATGTCGACATCGACCGAGCGCTCGACCGCTGTGACGTCGATCGCCGATCGCGCGCTTGCCTATGCGATGCCCGGGTCGACCGTCGACGGCAACGATTTTTCCGCCGTTGCTGAAGCGGTGGACACCGCCGTTTCCAGAGCGCGGGACGGGCAGGGTCCATCGCTGATCGAAAGCATGACCTATCGGTGGCGTGGGCATTCCAAGTCCGACCGTAACCGGTACCGCACCAAAGACGAGATCAGCGTGTGGATGAAACGCGATCCCATCGGTCGCATGGCCAAGCTACTGAGAGATCACAAGATCATGAGCGAGGATGACATCGCTGCGTTGGAAACCGAGGTGGAAGCGGAGATCGCCGAAGCCATAAAAAAGGCGCGCAGCGGTCCCGATCCGCTTGTGAGCGATGCCACAAAATATGTTTATGCGGATGCCGCCGCATGACAGGTGAAGCGCATACAGACAGCAGTTTGCGCCAGCTTTCCTATGCAGAGGCAATCCGTGAAGCCATGGATATCGCTCTGGCTGCGGATGAACGCGTCATCCTGATGGGCGAGGACATCGGGGTCTATGGTGGCGCGTTCCAGGTCACTGGTGACCTGGTCCACAAATATGGCGAAGACCGTGTTATGGACACGCCGATCTCCGAGCTTGGTGGGGCAGGGGTAGCTGTGGGGGCTGCCATGACGGGCCTGCGTCCGGTGTTCGAGTTTCAGTTTTCCGATTTTGCCGCTCTTGCGATGGAGCAGATCGTCAATCAGGCCGCCAAAGTGCGGTTCATGCTGGGTGGCGCGGCTTCCGTTCCCGTCGTAATGCGCTTTCCAGCCGGCTCGGGAACCGGCGCAGCCGCGCAGCATTCGCAGTCGCTGGAGGCCTGGTTTGGTCATGTGCCGGGCCTGAAAGTCGTTCAACCGTCGACACCTGAAGATGCCAAGGGACTGCTGCTCGCCGCAATCGAAGACCCTGATCCGGTGATGATCTTCGAGCACAAGATCCTCTACAAGATGAAAGGAACGGTTCCCGACGGCCATTACACCACGCCTATCGGTACTGCTGCGGTTCGCCGTTCCGGAGCTGACCTCACCATCGTTGCAACATCCCTCATGGTGCATAAGGCGCTAGAGGCGGCTGCAACTCTGGCTGACGAGGCCGTTGATGCGGAGGTCATCGATCTTCGCACGGTGCGGCCGATGGATCGTGACACCGTTCTCGCCAGCGTTCGCAAAACCGGCCGTCTGCTGTGCGTCTATGAAGGCGTCAAAACACTTGGCGTCGGCGCCGAAGTCAGCGCCATGGTTGCCGAGAGCGATGCATTCGATTTTCTGGATGCGCCCATCGTCCGGCTTGGCGGTGCAGAAAGTCCAATTCCCTACAATCCGGAACTGGAGAAGGCCGTGGTACCTCAGGTTCCAGACATTCTGAATGCCGCGCGGCAGCTTGCCGGAGGCACGGTCTGATATGCCGACCGAGGTCATTCTGCCGAAGGTCGACATGGATATGGCGACCGGCAGCATCGCCTCATGGCACGTTGCTGAAGGTGAGGAAGTCGCAAAGGGGCAGCCACTTTTCGACATAGAAACAGACAAGGCCGCGATGGAGGTGGAAAGCCCAGCGAGCGGTCGGTTGCACCACGTGTCCGTTGAGGTTGGCAGTGAAGTGCCCATCGGCACGACGCTGGCATGGATTTATGCCGACGGTGAAGATGTTGGACCGCCGCCCGAGCACGCCACCTCAGCGGTAACTGACGATCATGTCGTGTCTTCAGATGCTGGCGCGCCAAGAGCTGTACTGGTCGATCAAAGTGCCAAAGCCTCTGAACTCCAAGGTAACAGCTCTTCTGCAAAGCAACGAGCAACCCCGGCCGCCCGGAAGCTGGCCACACAGAGCCACGTTGATCTTGCCGATGTCACTGGCTCCGGCCCCCGGGCACGCGTGCAGCGCGCTGATGTCGAACGACTGTTGGACGTCCCTGCGCCCGATGCCATCGCCGTTCCGGCATTGCCCTGGTCGACCCAGCAGGGGGACCTTTCGGTGTTGTCTTCGGGGAGCGGCGAGGCTGCGCCCTGGGTTCTAATCCATGGCTTTGCCGCCGATGCCAGTGGCTGGAGTGCGGTGGAAAAGCAGTTGCGCATGTCCGCTGCGGTGCATCGCATCGAGTTGCCGAATCACGGGCGTTCGCCTCGGCGAAAGGTTGCCGACTTCCGCGATCTGGTGAGCCAGATGCGTCAGGCTTTTGACGGGCTTGGGGATCAGCCTGTCAGGCTGGTGGGGCATTCCTTAGGAGCTGCGGTGTCGCTGGCGCTCGCCGATACCAGACCGCGCCGTATCGAAAGCCTTACATTGATTTCGCCGGCGGGGTTGGGGCCTGAGATCAACGGCGTTGTCCTTGCAGGCATCGCCAGAGCCAGCCGGCCTGAGAGCCTTGGTCCCTGGCTCAAGCAGTTAACCGGCGATCCCGATGTCGTAACGCCGAATTATGTTCAGGCGGCTGCCAGGCAGCGGCCGGATGGTCAGGGCAGGGCTGCGCAAGCCTCGATGATGGATGCCCTGTTCCCCGACGGGGTGCAGGCCTTCGATCTTCATGCAGCGCTTAGCAGACTGGAATGCCCGACGCGCATCATATGGGGCAGGCGTGATGCAATCGTTCCCTGGAAGCATGCGTTGCGGGCGCCGGGCCAGGTAGCGCTTCATCTTTTCGATGATGTCGGTCATCTGCCGCATGTCGAGATTCCCGAACAGGTCTGTGCTCTGATGATGCTCTAGCTTGACTTTCCGTATCGGTCGGCGAGTAGGTTGCCCTGAACGAGCCGTTCGAACGAGCAGGGGGTACCGTGTCTGGTTCCAAGTCCAAGGCCGCAGGCCAAATCGATGATCCGCAGAAGGAGCAGCGTATTCGTGCAGCCTGGATTTACTATGTCGAAGGCCGCACGCAGCAGGAAGTCTCCCAGGAACTTGGTGTCAACCGCGTTGCCGTTACCCGGCTTTTGTCCGAGGCCAAACGCCGATCGGAAGTGACGGTCAGCATCAATTCTTCATTGGCTGAACTGATCGGGCTGGAGCGTGAACTGGAGCGCAAATACGGGTTGGAGCGGGCCGTGGTCGCGCCACGAAACGCCAAAGAAACCGATCCCACCAAACTGATCGCCGCTGCCGCCGGCCGGTATATCTCTTCGGTCATCGAACCCGACATGACGGTGGGGGTCGGATGGGGCCGGACGCTTTATACAACGCTTGGCTTTTTGGATGTACGGCCGGTTGATAACCTGCGCGTGGTCTCCTTGCTTGGCGGTATCGCTGCAGCGCGGCGCTACAATCCTGCGGAGTTTGCGTGGCAATTTGCCCAGCATTTCGACGCTGAGGGCTTTCTCGTGCCGGCACCGGCCCTGGTGGATAGTCCGGAAACCCGCCATACGCTTCTGGAACGCTGTGGCCTTGAGCAGGTTTTCCAGATGGCCGACGCGAGCGATATCGCCTTTGTCAGTTGCGGCGGTATCTCAAACCTCAACACATCCTACCGGGTGGGGCATGTCTCCGAAGCCGAGCGCCTGTCGCTGATGGAAGCGGGCGCGGTCGGCGATCTGCTTTACAACTTCCTCGATGCTGACGGGAATCCTGTCGATCATTCGATCAACAGCCGTTGCATGGCATTGGAT
>JANQJE010000122.1 GCA_028281795.1 Cohaesibacteraceae bacterium
TGACGGAGCATGTCGCCGTCGAAGACCTGACGGCTCTGATGCAGGTGATACTTCTGCCGGAAGACGATCTGTCACTCGCCACACTCCTGACCTCGCCGCTTATCGGTCTGTCGGATGAGCAGCTCGAAAGCCTGGCCGCGGGGCGCTCCGGTCTGCTTATCGACGCCCTCAACGCACCGACCGATGACCCGGCCATCCGGCAGGCGGCGCTGGACGTGCATCACTGGCGCGCCATGGCCGATTACGCCGCCCCTTTTGCCTTTCTGGCAACGGTCCTCGGCCGTGACGGTGGCCGCAGGAAAATGCTCGCCAGGCTTGGGGAAGACTGCAACGACCCGCTCGATGAGCTCTTGCGGCTTGCACGCGCCGAAGAGATCCGTCCAGGGTCCGGTCTGGCCAGCTTGGAAGCGTTTCTCGATACGCTCCGGCGCATCAAGCTCGATATCAAGCGGGATATGGAAGCCCGTGCCGACAAGGTGCGGATCATGACCGTTCATGGCGCCAAGGGACTGGAGGCCAGAACCGTATTTCTGGTCGATACCTGCCGTTTGCCGCGCGCGCCATCGGGCGTTGTCGAGACGGCGGAACAGGAGGCATCCGGCGGTGCGGGTCAGCCGCCGCTGGTGCTGTTGGCAGGTGATACGCACGCCGCCGCCTATCAGGCGGTCAAAGCAGAGCGCATGGAGCGTCAGCTCGAAGAGTATCGGCGGCTGCTCTATGTCGCGATGACCCGCGCAAAGGACCGTCTGATTGTGACCGGGCATATGACCGGCGATGGCGATGTACCCCCCGGCTGTTGGTACGATCTCATTGACATGGCGCTCGCCCCAACGGCACGGCCGGGCAAGACGCTGGACGGTCTGCCGGGCGATGAACCGGTACGCGTCTGGTGCGCGAGCCCGTGGCCGGAACCTGCTGAAGCACCTGCCGAACAAGAGCAGGCATCAGCTTTAAGCCCGGCAGTGACCGGTGCGCTGAGAGAATTGCTTTCCGAGCCCACGCCGATCCCGGCGGTCACCGCGCCATTGCGTCCATCACGAGCGCGCAAAGACATCGCTTTGGATGGCGACAGGTGGCACGCGGAAGCCGATGCCGAGCGTCACGCGCGCGCTGTTGAAAGCCTGGGCGAGACGGAACCCTCCCGTGCGCTCCTGTTCGGCACGCTGGTCCACCGGCTTCTGGAGGCACCCCGATTGCCCTCCATTGAAGACGCCCGGACCATTGTGAGTTCCATCAATCAGTCTCTCGATCCGGGCAGAGAACAGGAACTGCTCGCTGCCGCGTTGGATCAGGCTGGCGCCGTTCACCGGATGCCCGTTGCATCCGACCTCTTCGGGCCCGCATCGCGTGCAGAAGTGCCGATCCGCGGTCAGGTAACCGACAGGAACGGCCTGAAGCGGCCGGTGTCCGGCTCTATCGACCGGCTTGTGATCGGGCCGGGCGAGATCCGGGCCATCGACTTCAAGACCAATGTGACCGTCCCGCCCGAAGGTGATGTTTGGCGAACTTCGCCCGACTATTGCGCGCAGCTGGCGCTTTATGCCGTGCTCCTCACCGAACTTTTTCCAGCAAAGACGGTTCGATGTGGCCTGCTCTGGACCGCCGCGCCGCGCCTCGACTGGCTGAGCGCGGACGATCTTGCTGCCGCACATCAGGAACTCGGGATAAGCGCCGGTCTCGCCAAAGCGTGATGCCCTCTCTGGTTGACGCCTGCCCGGCCCGTTCATACGTTTGGCCCATGAACCTTATCTGATTCCGCCGGCCGCTTTTGAACCCGCCGGAATCCAACCGGAGAATGTGCCAATGGCCACCGTAAATGTCACGGACGCGACCTTCGAGAGCGAAGTGTTGCAGTCCGATGTTCCTGTCGTTGTCGATTTCTGGGCCGAATGGTGCGGTCCCTGTAAGATGATTGCGCCTCACCTCGACGCCATCTCCGAGGAGATGGAAGGCAAGGTGAAGATCGCCAAGCTCGACGTCGATAACAACCAGCAGACGGCGCAGGCGTTGCGTGTCATGTCGATGCCGACGCTCATTGCATTCAAGGATGGCCAGCCGGTCGCTCAAAAAGTCGGCGCTGGATCGAAAACCGACCTGTCCAACTGGATCTCAAGCGCGATTTAGCGCTGAAGCGCCCTGCCGTTCACTCTGATGATGCCGCGCCGGAGCCCTCCGGCGCGGCATTGTCTTGGTTGGTCGGATAGCTGGCAATCCGACACGTGCCTTACCAAGGCTGCCTGTATCGCCGGTCAGCCCATAAAGTAGAAAAACAGCGGCACCGGAGCCACCGCCAGCATCACGGTTGCCAGGAACCAGGGAAAGCGGAACAAGCCGCTCATGCCAGCGGCCAGAGCAAGACCTCCACCGCCGCCGACGATCGAATTGCCCGGAGTGTTGAAGACGACGATCAACGCCAGATACCGGTGTCGGAGCAGCGTCGGCAGGAAACGGGCCGGTGCATGCTCCAGCAAGTAGGCAATGCGCTGGCGCCGTTTGCGCCTGGCAAGCTCTTCCACCAGTTCTCTGGCGCGCTTGAACCCGACATAGCCAAAAAAACCGGTAATCCAGCGGGGCGGGACAATCACGCCGATGATGTAGGAAAGGGTCAGCGCAAGCACCATCGAGGCATAGACGAGGAAGGCAACCTTGGCGCCGAAGATCACCATCAGCCCGAAGCCGATCTCTGCGCCCGGGATGAACGGCAAGGCGGAGGTTATGATGAAAACGAGGGTGGCCAGCGCGATGATCTGGCGGACCATCATTGGGTCCATGTCCGGCAGACTATGCGCTTCGAACCGATCCCATTGCAGGCCGATCAACCACCCGAACACCAGCAGTCCGGCGTAAATGCCGAGCACCACGATGCGGCGGCGCAGTTGCTCGCTCATGATCTTGACCCGGTTGCCGAAGTGCGAGCGATTGGCAAGCGGCAGACACGTTTCACCATTGGCTGAATGTTAAACAACCAGGTGAACACGAAAAACCAACAATCAGGTGATCGGGAGTGACATCCCAACTGAACCAACGTGATCGGACCGGCCACCGCTATGACGGCCATTGAACGGTCAAGGCGGATCGGCTAAAGACGCGGGCGTCCGCACCCGTAGCTCAGCTGGATAGAGCGCTGCCCTCCGAAGGCAGAGGCCAGAGGTTCGAATCCTCTCGGGTGCGCCATAGCGCTTTGCTCTTGCAAAGCGCGGAACAAGCAGCAGGCGTTTGCGTGGCACATGCCGAGAGCACCCCTTCTGGAAATCGCAACTTTGATGAGCCAAAAAGCGGCGTGTATGTGATGGCCGTAAATGCCAGTGCGCTGAGCTGCGTCCTCCTGAGCATTCAATGATGCTAGGTTCAGGGCATCCAGGAGAAAGAGGGGGCCACCATGACGGACATCAAAACGATCAACGACATTCCGCAGATAGGCTTCGGCACCTGGCAACGCAAAGGTCAGGAGGCCTATGACAGCGTGCGCGCGGCGCTGGATGTGGGCTATCGGCACATCGATACAGCCGAGGGATACAACAATGAGGAGTTTGTCGGCGCTGCCATCGCCGACAGCGGCCTCCCCCGAAACGAGGTTTTCGTGACCACAAAGGTTGCGCCGGAGAGCTTTGGCCCCGGACGGATCATGCCAGCCGTCAAAGCCTCACTCGAGAAATTGCGCCTGGATCAGGTCGACCTTCTTTTGTTGCACTACCCCTCGATCCAGGACGAATATGACATTGAAGACTACATGGCCCAGTTTGCCGAAGTCTTCGATCAGAACCTGACCAGGCGCATCGGTGTATCGAACTTCACGATCCGCTACATTGACCGCGCGCTTGAGCTTTTGGGCGATCGGACGATTTCGACCAATCAGGTAGAGATCCATCCGTTCATGCAGAACAAACCCATCGTCGAGCTCTGCAGACAGAAAGCGATCCCCTTGACAGCTTATTCGCCGCTCGCACGTGGTGCGGTGGGCGAAGACTCGACACTGAAAGACATCGCCGAACGGCACGGGGCGACGCCGGGACAGATCGCCTTGTCTTTCCTTCTGTCGGAGGGATTCATCGTGATCCCCTCATCCAGCAAACCTGAGCGCATTGGGTCCAACTTTGCCGCCAAAGACATCGAGCTCAGCGGCGATGACGTTGCGC